>JAPPPX010000150.1 GCA_028817305.1 Gammaproteobacteria bacterium
CCTTCGATTGCGTAACGGCTTGGCGGCGGCAAGTGTCGTTTTATGCGGGTATAATTTGCGGTTATGGAGTCGTTATTCGTCTGCCCGGGTGCCGCCAGGTTGCGGATGGCGCCATGCGTTGCCGACACGGTGCGCGCAGTGCGGATGTTCTGCCGTACTCGCCGGGTGCGGCGCCGGTGTGCGGGGGCGCGCTTGGCGATGCGGACGTTGCCGCTCCTGTTGGCGGCCTCCCTGCTCGTTGGTTGTGGCGGGGGCGGCGGCGGCGGGGGCGGCGGGAGCAGCGGCAGGCCGGCAACCACCGGTCCGCCGCCTCCGGACCCCGACGACACGATACGGACGACGACACCAACACCGTCGGTGCCGGGGACAACGCCCGCGCCCGCGCCGCCAACGCCGCCGGCGCCTCCGCCGTCCCCGCCCCCGTCGCCGCCCCCGTCGCCGCCACCTTCACCGCCCCCGCCGCCGGCGACCCCGCCCACGCCGCCCACTACCTTCCCCCGCGCCGCCGCCGACCCCGGCAGCCCCTTCGCCTTCTCCGCCCTCACCGACGAGCAGTTCAGGACGGCCAGGGCGGCATACGAATCCAGCGGCGAATACAGCGTCGCCGCCACCACCAGCGGCGGGCGCTTTATCATTGACAATCACCTCCGCGCCATCAACGCCGCGGCCGCCTACGCCCGCGGCGCCACCGGCGCGGGCGAGACCGTGGTCATCGCCGACAGCGGCTTCTACCAAGAGCACCGCGAGTTCAGCGGCGCCGGCAAGTTCACCATCGGCGCCTCGTTCGGCGCGGAATGTACACCCGCGGAAATCAGAGACCGCTCCTGCTCCGGCCCCGACCACGGCACCTCCACCGCCGGCGTCGCCGCCGCCCGCCGCGCCACCGAATCCACCCTGCCCAACAGCCAGGGCGTCGCCTTCGACGCCAACATCATCGGCCTGCGCGTGCGCCTGGAAGCCGGCCGGCCCACCACCGACACCGCCCCGCCGGCCCTCACCGACGCCAGCGACACCGTCACCGTCAATTTTTATGAACGCCTGCTGTACCAGCCGGTGGATTCCAGTTTGGACCAGGACGAATGGACTTACGACCGCAACCGCCCGCGCCCGGGCTTCGTCATCAACATGAGTTTCGGCCTCCCGCACGGCATTGATTCCTACACCCGCGCCCAAGTGCGCGAGTTCCGCGACCGCACCGCCACCCTGTTCGCCCAGGGCCACCGCGCCGCCGCCGACCGCACCATTCTGGTCTGGTCGGCCGGCAACCAGAACGACCGCCGCTACGCCGCCCGGCCGGGGGAGGCGCAGGGCGACCTCGTGGACGCCACCTCGCCGACGCTGAACACCGCCCTCGGCGTGCATTTCGACCTGCCGCATGTGTTGGTCGTGGTCTCGGTGCAGCAGAACGGCCGCATCGCCCCCTTTTCCAACCGCTGCGGCACTGCCAGAGCGTTCTGCATCGCCGCCCCCGGCGTGGACCTCATCGCCCCGCAGCGCGGCCCCGGCGCCGTCAACTCCCTGGGCGAGACTTCCTACCCCACCGACTCCTACCGCACCTTCAGCGGCACCTCCGCCGCGGCCCCGGTGGTCACCGGCGCGCTCGCCGTCATGCGCTCGTTCTTCCGCAACCCTGACGGCACTCCCGCCCTCGGCAACACCGAACTGGCCACCCGCCTCCTCGCCACCGCCGACCGCACCGACCGCACCGCCACCGGCGGCCCGGACTACTCCGACAGCGACACCTACGGCCACGGCCTGGTGGACCTGGACGCCGCCACCCGCCCGGTGGGCAGCTTGAGCACTGCCATGCATGGAACTGCCGACGCCCGCCCGGTAGCCGGGACCGCCCTGGAAACGACCGGCACGGCACTGGGCACGGGGCTGGCCGACGCCCTGGGCGGTTTGCGGATGGCGGTCTTCGACGAACTGGGCGCGCCGTTCTTTACCGACTTCGGCAAGTGGGTGCGGCGTTCCGGACCGCTCCACGCGCCGCGCCTGCCCGGCGGCGAGGCGGCGCGCGCCGCCGCTTACCGCCTGGCGCTGGACGACGCCGACTTCGCCTTCTCGCTGCGGCCGCCGCCGGGCACAGGCAGCCGCGACGACGAGGACCGGTACGCGGCGGGGTGGCGCTTGGACGAGGCCCTGTTGCGATCCCGCTCCGGATGGTGGACTTCCTGGAATTACCACGGCGGCCGCGCCCTGGGGTTGTACTCCGGCGAGTACGGTTCGGCTGCCGCGCATTTCGACGACCCGGCGGCCTTCGCGGCGCCGTACTTGTCCCTGGTGCGCGGCGGCGCCGGACTGGGTTTTGCCCGCCGCTCCGCGGCAGGCGGGCAGCTGGGCTGGACTCTGTTGCGCGGCGCGCCCCGCTACCTTGGCCATACCTCCGCCGGCTGGACGCCGGGCCTGGGCATGGCGCTGGATTACCGCCCGGCGCGCGGGGGCCTGTCGCTGCAAGCGGGCATGGTGCGCGAGGCGGAGGGCTTTTTGGGGGCGCGTCCCACCGGCGCCCTGGGCGCGGCGGACGGCACGACGCTCTTTGTCGGCGTCAATGGCGGCTGGGAGATCGGGCGGGACTGGCGGGCGCTGGCGGCGGGCTACCTGGGCAGGACGCGGCCCGGGATCGGGGGCGGCGGCCTGTTGCGCGGGGTTTCCGAATTACGCAGCAGCGCCTTCAGTCTGGGCCTGGTGCGGCGCGCCCCGTGGCGCGCCGGCGCCTGGCTGGGTCTGCGCGTCACGCAGCCCTTGCGCCTGGAATCCGGGGCGGCCCGGCTGCGCCTTGCCTCCGGGCGCACGCGCTACGGCGAAGTGCTGTACCGGGATCACAGGGTGGAACTGGCGCCGCAAGGACGCGAGCTGGAGTTGGAAGCGGCGTACCGCACCCCGGTGCGTGCCGGCAAACTGTCGCTAAGCCTGACGCTGACCCGCCACCCCGGCCAGGATCGGCGCGCGGGCATGCGTCCTGCGGCGTGGCTCGTTTTCCAGCGGGCTTTCTGATCCGGGCCTCTGCGCCCCGCGCCGTACACCCCGCGCCTTGGCGCCCGCCGCCGGAGAATACGCGCCGGGGCGGCATAGCGGGCATAGTAGAATGCGCGTATGTCTCCCCTTGAACCGCTTTTGCCGGAGCTGCGCCTGTTCCCGGTTTACCTGCTGACCGGCCTGTTGGCCGGGGTGACCGGCGGCCTGCTGGGATTGGGCGGGGGCATCGTCCTGGTGCCGGTCCTGTGGCTCCTTTTCCTCTGGCAGGGCTTTCCGCAAGGCGGGCTGATGCAGGTGGTGGTGGCCACTTCGCTGGCCACCATCGTGTTCACGGCGGCGAGCGCCACCTGGACGCACCACCGGCGCGGGGCGGTGCGCTGGTCCCTGGCGGGCGCCCTGGCGCCCGGGGTGCTGGCCGGCAGCCTGCTGGGGGGGCTGCTCGCGGACGGACTGCCCAGCGAGGCATTGCGGCGGTTCTTCGGCGGCTTCGAGCTGTTCGTGGCCTGGCGGCTCTGGCGGCGGCCGCCGCCGGCGCCGGCGCGCGACCTGCCGAAGCGTCCGGGCATGCTGGCCGCGGGCGGCGGCATCGGCCTGCTGTCCGCCCTGATGGGGATTGGGGGCGGCACGCTGACCGTGCCGTTTCTTCTGTGGCGCGGCGTGGAGATGCGCCCCGCGGTGGCCACTTCTTCCGCTTGCGGGATCCCGATCGCCTTGGCCGGCGTCCTGGCCCTGACGGCCGGCGGTTGGGGGCGCGCGGACCTGCCGCCCGCGACCCTGGGATACGTGCACTGGCCGGCCGCCCTGTTTATCGTGCTCGGCAGCCCGGTGGGCGCCTATCTGGGGGCGCGTCTGGCCTATCGTCTTTCCGTGCCGCTGTTGCGCCGGATCTTCGCGCTGCTGCTGATACCGGTCGGCCTGCGGATGCTTTGGTAGGGGCGCGCGGCATGGTGGCGCAGGAGATTCTGCAGTGCGAGACCCGCGGCCGCGGCAGCCTGGACCTGAGCGGCGAGGTGCAGGCGCTGGTGCGCCGCTCCGGCGTGCGCCGCGGGCTGTGCCACCTCTTCGCGCAGCATACCAGCGCCTCGCTGATGCTGTGCGAAAACGCCGATCCGCAGGTGCGCCGCGACCTGGAGGCGTTTATGGGCCGCCTGGCGCCGGACGGCGACCCGATCTTCCGCCATACCCAGGAGGGGCCGGACGACATGCCGGCCCATGTGCGCACCGTGCTGACCGGCAGCGCCCTGCTGCTGCCCGTGCGCGACGGCGCCTGCCTGCTCGGCACCTGGCAGGGCGTTTATCTGTGGGAGCACCGCCGCGCCGCGCACCGGCGCCGGGTCGTCGTCACGGTGTACGGAGAGTAGGGCGGCGCAAGCCGTTACGCAATCGAGGGGAAAAGATTCCCACCCCGCTATTCCCGCGCATCACTCCCCCC
>JAPPPX010000038.1 GCA_028817305.1 Gammaproteobacteria bacterium
GAGGGGGAGTCGCAGCAGCCAAGCCGCCAGGCGCCGGCTGCTGCGGTGGGGGGTATGCGGCCCTTGCGGTTGCCTATACAGGTTCTCCTGGGCGGTGGGGCGGTGGGGCGATGGAGGCGCTTTCGATATTCCCCCCACCGGCGCGACTTCGGGCTTGCGCCCTCGTCTTGCCGACTCCCCCTCAAGGGGGGAGTGGTGCGTATTCGGCGGCACGGGCGCAGGCCCGGCCGTGCCGCTCGCGGGCCGCAAGGAAATTCCGCAACGGGTAGCGCCTGCCGTCGAAGCGGACATGCCCCACGCCCTGCCCGGCGGCTGCCGCCATGCGCGCAATGATTGCCGCCGTGTCCCGTGCGCCGAACTCCAGCCTATACGGCACCGGGTTCCGGACCGGGTAGGTCTCCTCGCTCTCGCCGATCCGCACCGGGACGCTGCGCCTGGACCGATGCAGCGTATTAATGCCCAGGGATTCGCAATCTATGCCGAGATTGGTATGCCCCCCGTCGGGAGACGACTCATGGTCATGGACAGTCATCACCAGGGGGGGTCTGGCGATGCCTTTATCCATAACGGGGTCGAACACCCAACCGCGAGCGCAGTACCAGCCGTGCCGCTCGCGGGCCGCAAGGAAATTCCGCAACGGGTAGCGCCTGCCGTCGAAGCGGACATGCCCCACGCCCTGCCCGGCGGCTGCCGCCATGCGCGCAATGATTGCCGCCGTGTCCCGGGCGCCGAACTCCAGAATATGCGGCCCCGGGCGCCGCACCGGGTAGGTCTCCTCGCTCTCGCCGATCCGCACCGGGACGCTGGACCTGGGCCAATGCCGGGTATTCACGTACAGGCGTTCGCAACCTATGCCGAGCATGCTGTCCCCCCTGTCGGGAGGCGACTCATAGACGACCATCTCCAGGCGTCCGGCGCCGGTTCGATCCATAAAAGGGTCGAACGACCAGCCGCGTTCAGAGTCGTCGGCAGCGGCGGCGTCGAGAACGGCCTGCCCCTGGGCCGCCCCCGCCGCAACCAGGGTCAACGCGGCCAGCAGAAAACTTTTCACATGTTTTGCATCATGCGACAGCGCCGGCAGCGGGCAACAATCCCTTACGGATCATGCGACGGCTCCGGGGACGATCCCGGCGGCGGCAGGGAGTGCCTGGAGCGCCGGACCGCGATCGTTTCGCCGGGGCGCTGGATGCGCGCGATGAAAGAGGCCCAGGCGCCGGGGGTTTTCGCCAGCGGACCGAGGGTTATCTTTGCGGGGCGAAACTCCGGCGGCAATTCCACGTAGAGCCGGGGACACTCGCCGCCCTCGGCGTACTCGCACTCGATGGCGGGTTCCGTCTTTTCGGGCAACAGATAGCGCATCCGCACCAGGCGCACTTCCCGTTCCCGCGGGTCGCGACGGCGCTTGAACAAAAAGCGCGCCTCGTCCAGCAGGCCGCGGGTGCAGGCGTTGATGAACGACGCATATTCCCGGTATTTTTCTTCCTGCTTAAGCTTCAGGATATTCTCCAGGGCGGCCTGCATTTCGCCCAACGGGCCGCGTATCTTTTCCAGCTCATCCTCGTAGAAGACCGCAAACAGCGCCGGCGGAGATGCCTGCGCCACGGCGGCCACGCTGCCCGTCGCGTAGGGCAGCATGGCGCTGAAAACGGAATCGGCAAGCGCCTCCCGCGCAAACAGCCGCCGCGGGTAACTCAGGCTGCACCCCGCTGCCTCGCGCCCCCGGTCCGTGCCGTAAAGGCGCCACCAGGGCAGCGCGTCTTCCGTGTCCGAGTCGCCCGCCGCGCCGGTGTCGTCCGCGCCGGACTCCCGGCCGGGGAGAAAACTGCCGACATAGACCGCGCTGTATTCCAGGCGCCCGTCATCCTCTCCGTAAAACTCCCGGCGCCAATCGTCGCCCTTGTCCATCGCCGCAAACATGGCCTGGCCTTCTTGCGGGTCGCTCATGCTCGCCGCGTTGTAGAGACGAAACCTGCCTGCCGCATCCACCAGGGGACGCAGGACGGCCGCCGACGTGTAATGCACCGCGTACGCGGCGCGCTCGGTGCGCTTCATGGATTCCGCAAAGGCCTCCCGCTGCAAACCCCGAATCGCGCGCCTTAACTCGTTAAACCGCTGGAACATCCCCGCCCGCCGCTGCGAAGGCATATCGTCGGAGGACAGGATAAAGAAGGCATCGAAGGGGGAAAAACGGGAAACGGCGCCGTCCTTGTCGTTCTTGAACGCCCTGGCGTAATCGGCTATGGCGCGGTCATGCTTGCCTTGCCCGGCATACGCGGCGCCGCGGTTGTAGTACGCCGCGGCATCCCGCGGCGCCAGCTCCAGCGTCTTGTCGTAGTCCCATATGGCGGTGTCATAATCGCCCCTGCCCACATAAGCGGCGCCGCGATTGTTGTAAGCCCCGGCATTCTCCGGGTCCAACTCCAGCACCTTGTCGTAATCCGCTATGGCGCGGTCGTAATCGCCCCGCCGGACATAAGCGGTGCCGCGGTTGTAATACGCCTTGGCATTTTCCGGGGCAAACTCCAGCGCCTGTTCGTAGTCCGCTACGGCGCGGTCGTAATCGCCCTGGCCGGCATACGCGAGCCCGCGATTGTAGTACGCCGCGACATATTCCGGCGCCAACTCCAGCGCCCTGGAATAGTCCGCTATGGCGCGCTCATAGTCGCCCTTATTGATATAAGCGGTGCCGCGGTTGTAATACGCCGCATCGTTCCCCGGCGCCAACTCCAGCGCCTTGGAATAATCCGCTATGGCACGGCCGTAGTCGCCTTCCCGGGCATGGGCATTGCCGCGGTCGTAGTACGCCTCGGCATCCTCCGGCGCCAACTCCAGCGCCCGGTCGCAATCCGCTATGGCGCGGTCGTAGTCGCCCCTGCCGGCATAGGCGGCGCCGCGATTCTTGTACGCCTCGGCATCCTCCGGGTTCAACTCCAGCGCCCGGTCGCAGTCGGCTATGGCGCGGTCGTAGTCGCCCCTGCCGGCATAGGCGGCGCCGCGGCCCTTGTATGCCTCGACGTCCTCCGGGTTCAACTCCAGCGCCCGGTCGCAGTCCTTGATGGCGCGGTCGTAATCGCCCTTGGCGGCATACGCGGCGCTGCGCCTCTTGTACGCCTCGGCATCCTCCGGCGCCAGCTTCAGCGCCTTGTCGCAGTCCTTGATGGCCCGCGCGTAATCGCCCCTGCGGATGTAAACGAAGGCGCGATTCTTGTACGCCGCCACATCCTCCGGCGCCAGCTTCAGCGCCTTGTTGCAATCCGATACGGCCCAGGTGTAATCGCCCTTGCCGGCATGCGCGAGCCCGCGGCTCTTATATGCCGCCACATTCTCCGGCGCCAACTCCAGCGCCTTGTCGCAATCCTCTATGGCGTAATCGTACTCGCCCCGCGCGACGTAAGCGGCGCCGCGATCGCAGTACGCCCCGGCATCCTCCGGCATCCGCTCCAGAACCTTGTTGTAGTCCGATATGGCACGGGCATGATCGCCCATGGCGGCATGCGCGGCGGCGCGATTGCCATACGCCTCGGCATCCTCCGGGTCCAACTCCAGCGCCTTGCCGCAGTCCGTTACGGCGCGCTCATAGTCGCCCTTGCCGGCATACGCGGCGCCGCGATTCCTATACGCCTCGGCATCTTTCGGGGCCAAGCCCAGCGCCCGCCCGTAATCCTCTATGGCGCGGTTATGCTGGCCCTTCGCGGCATAGGCGGCCGCGCGATTTTTGTAGGCCCCGGCATCCCTGGGGGACCGCTCCAACACCCGGTCGTAGTCCGCCAGGGCGCGCGCATAATCGCCTTTGCGGAAATACGCCTGCCCGCGGCCCTGGTACGCCCCGGCATCCCCCGGCGCCAGCACCAACACCCGGTCGTAGTCCGCCAGGGCGCGCGCGTACTCGCCCTGGCCGACATATACGGCGCCGCGGCTCTTGTACGCCTCGGTATCCTGCGGCGCCAGCGCCAGCGCCCGGTCGTAGTCCGCCAGGGCGCGTTCGCGCTCGCCCTGGCCTGCATATACGGCGCCGCGGCTTTTGTACGCCTCGGCATCCTCCGGGTCCAACTCCAGCGCCTTGTCGCAATCCTGCAGGGCGCGTTCGCGCTCGCCCTTGCCGGCATACGCGGCGCCGCGGCCGTAGTAAGCCTCGGCATTCTCCGGCGCCATTTCCAGCGCCTGGTCGTAATCCCATATGGCGCGCTCATAGTCGCCCTTGCCGGCATAGGCGGCGCCGCGCTTTCTGTACACCCCGGCATCCTGCGGCGCCAGCGCTATCGCCTTGTCGAAATCCGTCAGGGCAAAATCGTATGCGCCCTGGCCTGCATACGCGACGCCGCGATTCTTGTACGTCTCGGCATCCTTCGGCGCCAGCCTCACCACCTTGTCGTAGTCCGATATGGCGCGCTCGTATTCGCCTTTCTCTACATACGCGGCCGCGCGATTTCTGTACGCATCGCCATACCTGGGGGACAACTTCAGCGCCCTGCCGTAATCCGATATGGCATGGTTGTAATCGCCCTTGGCGGCATACGCGGCGCCGCGGCTTTTGTAGGCTTCGGCATACCTGGGGGACAACTTCAGCGCCTTGTTGTAGTCCGATATGGCAAGGTCGAACTCGCCTTGCTCGGCATAGGCGGCGGCGCGGTTTTTATAGACTTCGGAGTGATTCGGATTCAGGGCGATGTATTCCGTCAGGGTGGCAACGACCTGGTCCCACTCCTTGCGGCCTATGGCGTCCTGGATCGTTTGCAACACGTCTTCCTGGGTTTGCGTGGGCGCGACGATCCGTTCCGAGGCAAGCGTGCGATGGTAATAAGAGGTGACATCCTCCGGCTCCAGTTCCTGCGGCTGGCCGGCGTCCGTGCCGCCCGCCTGCGGCGACCCTTCCGGGGCTTCGGCGGGCGAGCTCGCATGTTCCTCGGCAGCACCCAGATTGAAGTGAACGGCGGTATCCTCCGGCGACCACTCCGGCACATGTTCGCCCTCGCCCTCCTGCCCGGCCTCCGTGCCGGCCTCCGGCGATAGTTCCTCCGTGCGCGTCGCCGCGGCCGTCCGCTCTGCGGCGGAATCCGGACTGTCCTGCGCCACGGTGTCCTCCAGCAAAAAATCCGGCTCGCCGCGGTCTTCCCGCCCAAGCCCCGCGCCAAGCTCCGCGCCCAGCTCCAGCGGCGGCTCCGCCTGCGTAGCGGCCAGCGTCTGCCCGCCCTGGGTAACGAGCCCCAGATCGTAGTGCGCCTCGGCGCTCTCCGGCGACAACTCCACCGCCTTCTCGCAGTCCGCCACGGCGCGGGCGTGTTCGCCTTTCGCGGAGTAGGCGTAGCCGCGCTTGCGGTACGCCTCGGCATCGCCCGGGTTCAGGGCGATGTACTCCGTCAAAAGAACGGTGACCTCGTCCCACTCTTTATGCTTAAAGGCTTCCTGGGACTTGTGCCATATCTCCCGCGGGCTTTGCGACGGCGCGCCGTCCTGCCCCGCGGCGGTCGCCTCGCCCTCATCGGGCAGCGAAGTATCCTCCGGCTCCAACTCCAGCGCCTTGTCGTAATCCGCCATGGAGAGATCGTGCTCGCCTTTTTTGGAATAGGCCCTGCCGCGCTTGCGGTACGCCTCGGCATCATTCGGATTCATGGAGATAAACTCGCTCAACAGCGAGATGGCCTGGTCCCACTTTCTGCGCTGGACGGCTTGCAGGGACCTTTGCCACAGACCTTCGCCGGGCAGGTCCAACGGGCCGGTCTGCCCCCCGGCGGCGCCCTGGTCGTAGCGCACCGGGGCGTCATCCTCCGGCTCCAACTCCAGCGCCCGGTCATAATCCGCTATGGAAAGCTGATGCTCGCCCTGCTTGGCGTAAGCGCCGCCGCGCTTGCGGTACGCCTCGGCATGATTCGGATTCATGGCGATGAATTCCGTCAGCAGGGCGACGGCCGTATCCCACTCCTTGCGGCGGACGGCCTGCAGGGATTTTTGCCACAGCCCGCTGGAAGTGCGGGTGGACATGGCGCTCTGTTCCCCGGCGGGCGCCTGGCCGTAGCGCCCCTCGTAGCGCACTGGCGCATCCTCCTCCGGCTCCAGTTCCAGCGCCTTGTCGTAGTCGGCGATGGACTGCACATGCTCGCCCTGCTTGGCGTAAGCGCTGCCGCGCATACGGTATGCCTCGGCATGGTTCGGCTCCAGGGAGACAAACTCGGTCAGCAGGGAGATGGCCTTCTCCCACTGTTTGCGGCCCACGGCATCCTGGGCCTTTTGCCACAGTTTCTCGGACGATTGCTTTGGCATGATTAGCTGCTCCGCTAGCCCTTTGCGGGGATTATAGCCTTAATTCCGCCGTCTGTTCTTTCCATCGCTCCCCCCTTGAGGGGGAATCGCAGCAGCCAAGCCGTCAGGCGCCGGCTGCTGCTGCCTTTCTTGCCGCTATTCCTGCGAAAGCAGGAAGCCATTTTCCGGGCGCTTGAAGGCGCGGTATGGAAAATCTGCACTGCTGTAAAAGATGGATTTGGACTCCACGGATATAACTTCCGTCAGGAAGTTATATGGCGCTATCCCAATCTCCCCAAGCGCCGGGGAGGACTCGTGATTGTCGCACGCAAAATTGCCAAGAAAATGTGTATGGGGTTGATGGAGTAGATATCCTATCTAATTTTGACTAGACGCTTTTTGGACTGGGCAACACAGATACCCTCACTATTGAGAATAAACGCTTTTACCCAATGTGTCCCCCAGTACGCGGTAGATTCCCACCTAGTTTGTTCTCGAGTGTTATCTGATTCGTAAAAGTCCCCTCGAAGACCATCTGCATCTTTAGCCTCTTTACCAGTATTTGTGACCTGCCACTGTATTGTGTACGGTTTGGGCACGTTCGTTTTCACCTCGAATTTAATCCATACTTTCTTTGGCACAGATTTCTTTCTCAGTGCCCACTTGGTTTCACTGCCTCTTTTACGATAAACGGTACCGACAATGTGTACTTCATAACCGGAAATCTCTTCAATTGGAAATTTATTACTAGGGTCTAGCACATGGTCTTCGTCGCCTAGGGGAGGCACTGTCGGTTCTAAATCCACTGTAGTAGGCAGTGAAGTTCGGTGGGGAATTTTTAAATCATTTGCTACTTTACTCATTACTTTTTCACCGATAGATGTATTCAAAAGGTTGATGGCTTCTTGTGTGCTATCAATGACATAAACTCTCGTAAAGTCTTCCCTGAGCTTATCTAACCACTTCTGGAATGCCTTATGACGTGCTGGATATTCGTTCCATCTGTCAGCAAAATTCTCGCCGTCGTCAACAGGATTTTGGACCCACCATTGACCGTTGCGTTTCTCAATATATTTTGACATCCCTTGTGTGATGGATTTCAACGCATTATAAAGTTCTCCTTCGTTGTTGTAGGCATGTCCGGCAAGGGTCGTGATAATGATTGAGACTGGTTTATTGTCTGGATCGTTTTTAAAATAAATGTCTCGATGCCGCTTTAAGATTTGCACGCAACGTTGAAGAGGAGTTTTGACCAGCCAATCTGGAACATTATCAACTTCAGCCCTTATTTTTATAGCAAGAGCATTCTTTACAGCATGAAAGGAGATCTCCATTTGCTTTTTGAACCATTCAGCATATTTACGTGGATTGCTCTTCTGCCACATTCTAAGCTCGGTGTCGGTAAGAAGAATCCCAGTTGGCCGCCGTTCTTCATTTGGGATTGACGGCAAAACATCCATGTGGAACTTGGGCATTGAACGCTCTTTTGGATACTTGAGAATCCAACAACGTCTCGAAGTTTCTAACATTCGAGCGAGATCGCCCCGAGCCCTGAGGCGTTGGCCAACCTTTTCCTTCAGATCTTTTGGCGCTATATGCTCTTTATCAATTTCAAGGCAACATACAAGATCAATATCATATCCTTCATTGATGTCTATTGGTTGCACCACTGTGCCGAGTAGAAAGGAGCCTTGAACATATACATCTGGAGAATAGTCGGAGAGCTCAGATTCGTCATTTGCCAGATGTTCGCCTACATCTGTATATTTTAGGACAGCATCTTCATAAACATGTTCTGGAATATCCAGCGCTTCCGCAGTTTTTTCGAGAATTAGTGCGAGCAGATTGCTATTTGTCATAAAGTTTTCCTTCTGACTATAAGCGGTAAAAGGGGTTGAATTCAGGAGCTTGATGGCTTGTGAATTCTTTGAGAAATACCGGCGCGAAATTTCGACTATAGGAGGAGGCTTTTGCGAAGAGATCGTCTGCCTTGTGAATTCCATCTAGAGAAAACTCTTCTGGCGCCACTTTGGGATCCAGTCTTTCTACGTGATTCTGTCCCAATAAGATTTTACAATGGTTAGTAGCCCCTATGCTCTGCCCGCGCATTATCACATCAACTGCAGTGTTTCCAAGCGACCATGCTATCTTGCCGCCATTATTGAGATATTTACGACGGCGATTTACTGCATCTAAAGTTCCTATGCTTAACAAGTAAATAGATGAAAGAGGGATGTTCATTGTTCGATATGCTTCCACAACTGCTACAAGAGAAGGGTTGTTAGCCCAAACCCCACCATCTATGAGACGCAGGTTGTCAATTTCCCGAGCACACGGGAAAAATGTAGGGGCTGCACTCGTAGCCTTGGCAACCTCCCAGGCAGCAGTTTTATAATCACGCCTTAATTTTTGATGGTGAGCTGTCCGAAAAAGATAGATATCGTCATTGCTAAGGTTATAAGCCGGAATCAGGAGTCGTTTAGCACTGTCGCCAAGGCGTTTATCTTGGAAACATTTTTTCAAGGCCGCATCAAAAGGGGCGGCAGAAAATTTTCTGGCCACCCAGTGTTGTAATGATTTAGTGCCACACTGACATGGAAAAATCTTTGGCCCCTCCTGCATATAAAGTTCAACTATCTCGCGCGGACGAATCCCTAGACCCAAGCCTATAGCAATGACACCTCCCGTAGATGTTCCTGCAATGAGATCGAAATGATCTGTAATCTTGGTTTCCAAATCTTCCTCAATCGCAGCAAGGACGGCTGCCGAAAAAATCCCTTTGATACCGCCTCCATCCAGAGAAAGAACCTGGAATCGCCTGGCATCACTATTTGTCGTGGCTGCATTCATTTTTATCTGCCTTTCATCTTACTCTTTATTGGCGTGAAAGGTGGGACATGCGCTGTTGCTGAAGTTGCTGACGAATGCCAGATTATTGCTATGGTTGTTTGGTTAAACGGGAAAGAATTCACGCACTCCCCCTGTTGCAAGGTGGCTTGTGATAGTAAATCATCGCCACTTCTGCGTGCTTTCGATCATCCTCCGGACTGATTGGTGCGACGTTGAAGCACAACACCTCGCCGTTTCGCAGCTTGCTTTCCCAGTCCTTTCTGCGTTCGTGATTGGACACTCTGTCGTGGATGTCCTCTGACTCACCGATATAGAGCAGCTTCCGGATAGAAACTGTGCGGGCGTGGACATCATGTGTGCACGCATAGATACAATAGATGCCAGAATAGTCAGGCAGATCAGCGGATTTTGTATAATACCCTTGAAAATTAAGAGGATAAGTCATTGAGTTCATGTAGCTCCCTCCTTGTGTCTGCCGATTGGTTAGGTAAAATATAAGACGTCTCCGTCTATACGGTAACCGTATTATTTAATTATACTGGAGCGTCTACAGTGAAGTCAAGCCCCCCCAGCGATGTTTTTCCTAATCGCCTTCGCATCATGCGTAGAAAGCGCAACCTGAGCCAAGGTGCTCTGGCAAAACGCACTGGCCTTCAGGGGTCTGCCATCTCACACTTTGAGACAGGAGCCCGCAAGCCATCCTTTGATAATCTACGCCGCCTTGCAGATGCCCTTGATGCTACAACTGACTATTTACTTGGCCGTGTTACTGATACTCAGGCAATAGCCAGTGCTGACAAACTTTATCGGCATATGGATCAACTCACGAGTGAGGACCAAGATATGGTCGAAGATTTCCTTGAAATCCTCGTGAGAAAATCCAAGAAAAGAAAATCGGACAATGAAACGTAACAATCCCTATCGGCCTGTCGAACGTGAAGCCGAGAAAGTTATTAAAGATCAAGGTATCTCCAAGTTGCCTGTTAACCCCATAGACTTGGCGCGCAGTATTGGCATTGAGGTTAAATCAAGGGGTTACACCCATGGTGTTTCAGGTATGCTCCTGCGCCAAGGGGAGCAATATGGCATTTTCTACTCTACTCATATAAATAATGTCGGGTTTCACCATTTCAGTGTTGCACATGAATTAGGACACTACTTCTTGCCCGGTCATATAGCCGCCGTTTTAGATGGTGGCAATATTCATCGTTCACGTGCAGGCTTTATTTCCGACAATCGTTATGAGAGAGAAGCTGATCATTTCGCCGCAAATATATTGATGCCGGCTCTACTTTTCACTAGCGCTATGAAGAAGGTTGGAGATGGATTTATTGCGGTCAAGGCCTTGGCAGACCTCTGCCAAACTTCCTTAACTGCGACCGCTATACGCTATGCACAATGTACTGGTGATTCTATAGCTGTCGTTCTAAGCAGTGGTAACCAGGTTGACTGCTGTTTTATGTCTGACTCTCTAAAAGAAATGGAAGGCATAGAGTGGATTCGCAAAGGATCTTTTTTGCCAAAGGATACTGCAACTTTTACCTTTAATCAAGATAAAGATGGTGCCGACCATGCCGAACATGTCGAGGATACTTGCAATCTGCAGGACTGGTTTGGTGGGTCTTGCAGCGCCGAAATCACTGAGGAAATTGTTGGCCTTGGCAATTACGGAAAAACCTTGACAGTTTTAACCGGCTTCCCAGATCCAGAAGAGATAAAGGAAGAAAGCAGTTTAATGGACTCTTGGCAAGTGAAGTTCTGACAATATATGGAGGATGATTTACATGGAAAACGAATATTTTAAAGCACCGAAAGCAATGATTAAATTGCCGACCACTCGCGCTGCATATAGTGATCGTACGGCGTGGATGATGTCTGAGATGAGTGCTTTGGCATACTTTCCTTTTGAAGGCGAGAAATCTCTGAGTCAAGAAATTAGAATGGTTACTGGCCCTCTCAAATTATTTTATAAAATGAGAAAAAAAACAGATGTGGCCGATAAAATCTCCGAGCTTGAACAAAGGCTAAAGGAATATATTGATAGCAGGACCGAGCCCGACAATGGGCAATCGAATAGCGGAAAAGAGGCTTTAGAGGCGGCCCTTATAAGTGCTGGCTTTGCTCTTGTCCGTACTTTCAACAAGGGAGATACTCAGGCATTCTTGGCAAAACGGGAGAAGGATAATGTGGCTGTTCTTTCTTTCCGTGGAACCGAAGAAAACAGTTGGAAAGATATTAAAACCGACTTGAACTTCCGATTTTATAAAGGTGAAAAAGGGGCAAAAGTGCATTCCGGCTTTTCTGGCGCACTTCATCACGTAAAAGATGAAATTCGAGAAGCGCTTATGCTTAGAGATCTGGAAAGTTATTCGCTCTATATTACTGGGCATTCTCTCGGCGGCGCTTTGGCTATTATTGCATCTAAGGAGTTTGAGAAGGACAGCCTCGCGGCTTGTTATACCTTTGGAAGCCCCAGAGTAGGAGATGCGGAATTTGGTGAACAAATTAAAGCGCCTGTTTACAGAGTTGTCAATGCTGCCGACGCAGTGCCACGCTTACCACTAAGCTGGTGTGTAGATATAATTGCCTGGATTATTTCCATATTCCATGGAAAATTTGCTGATTACATAAAAGAAAACTTTTCTGGATACATACATTATGGCGATATGCGTTATTTAACGGCGTGTGATAATGACATTCAGAAATTGAAAGTACTTCAGAATCTCGGAGTAGGTTCCAGACTCAAGCGATTTTTAAGAATAGTTTTACGCCATGGTCCTTCGGTCGCTGGGAAAGATCATCGTATGAATGAGTACCGGAAAAAATTGAAATACTATGCTGAAAAGCGCAACAAGCTTGATGCATAAGTTGAGGGTTTTCTATGCGGGCTGCGACTCTGGCATTTCATCATATGTCCGGTTATTGAGTTTGCGCCCATGCCGGTGTTTCTGAACACCGCCCCATTGCTTGAAAAAGAACGCCGCGCCAGCCTCACGACACTGTTTTCTGATTGACTGAACCCAGGTTTTTTCCATCTCTCTTGCTCCAGGCCCTGATTCGCCTCCGACAATAACCCAGTGGATACCGTGAAGCGGCAGGTTTTCTGTTGGTCCAATCAATGGCTCGCAGGAGAGAAAGCGCACATGAGCGGGTACTTCAAACAAGTCATGGATACGATGATATACCCGATTATCTTCTATGCTGACCCCCATCCAGATGTTTGATGTCCACTTGAGTTTGTTCGCCAGAGACTTCAGGCGCCCACTCCGCTTAGTTAAAATCTGAAAGGTGTGTTGTGGGCAGTCGTTCATCGTTTTGAATACACGCCGAATGAACTCGGTTGGCACATCCTTGTGGAACAAATCACTCATGGAGTTGACAAAAATCAAGCGGGGCAAACGCCACTTACACGGAACATCTATTAAGTCTTCATGGAGTGTGACCTCGAATCCATTCTGGTAACGGATATTGCCCATAGCCTGAAGTCGGAAAGCTATCCGATGAGCATAGCAATTTTTGCAACCGGCGCTGATTTTGGTGCACCCTGTGACAGGGTTCCAGGTTGCTTCAGTCCACTCAATTGAGGATTTGCCGCTCACTTATTTGTTTCTCCTGAGTCGGGGAAAGTTACGAGAACATTGTCCCCAAATGTACCTTTTTTATGCCGGGACGTTTTAATCTTTTTCTGTGCCTCCAAGCGTTTGAGAGCCTCCTTGTAGTTTTTACTAGTATAGGGGCGATTAACATTGTGCTGCTTGTATATCTGTCTCATAGTGAGTTCTTGTCCAGAGAATTCTTCGAGGAGCATATCGCCCAAATCATCAAGAGGGCGTGACAGCTGAAACAAAAGTCCCTGTTTCATCTGTGCGCTCGCTGGATTATACTCGAAAGTGGCGACGCCTTGTTCTGTGTCCGACGATTCCCTGGCCATGATGTTTTTCATGATCTCATAGCCTTTGAACCCTTTGCTGACGAAAATTATGTGATGACTTGATCTCGTCCCACGATCATCTTTGAAACAGAAGGGCAACACGTAGTTTAGCCCTAGTTCTTTGAGTGCTTGGCACAATTCTTCAACAATGGCTAATTCTCGTTCTCTCGAAGAAAGCTTGCTAAGTTCTTCTCTCAGCTTGTCGGCACGTTTCTTGCCAAAAAGCGCCTCCATATGTTCTTGCACCCTAGGGTTGTGCAAGCCCATATTGATGCGAATGTAGTTAAAGAAGAAGATACAGTCACATCCCCAATCTTTCAACACGGAATTGATTAGACGTAAAGAAAGCCCTTTGTAACCCCACGGATCCACGAAGAGGAGTGTCGGCACTAGCCTCATGTCCTCAAACATCTCCACAATGCGCGCGCCGACTTCTTGATTCTCAACTGTTGGGTAGTGCTTAAGTGTGTCCACACCAGGCAACTGTTCTATGGCTTTCGACAAGGACTGTGTATTCTTCTCGTCTTTATCATTGAATAATGTTACAAGACGTTGGCGCAGCTCGTCGTTCTCGATTGCTGTTTGCAAAATACGCAAGGGCGTTGAAATCGTGCCGTCTGAATATCGCCCCGGTCCAGCGAACAAATCTATGTAGGCAATTCTTTTATCTATATCACGTGGATTTCTATCTTGAGCACCAATCATTACATTTGCCCAAACTTTAAAGTATTTAGCAACAATAGCAGACTTCACCTGTGACTGCTGCTTGCTTTCATCGAAAAATTTCTGATTCATCGCATCATTACACATTTTCTTTTCTACTTTGTTATTTTCGTGAATTCAACTATCTAGTGCAACCCCACCAATCAGAATTAAGAGGCAAGTTGCGATCACATATTTGCTTCTCTCGACAAAAAGATGTTACCTGCACAATGCAGAGCAACATCCGGCCCCTCAGCCCACTGAACCCTCACTGGATTATGCACGATTAGCAGGGATATGACCAGTCCGCTGCTGCAATTACTACCGACCACACTTGAAGCATTACTGGACTTCTCCGCGTTGACTGTACGCGACCTTCGCGCCTCATGGACAAGCTGAGCAATCGCCCGAGGAAATGTTTTGGCATGAAAGCGCTGAATCAGATGTTCTTCAGCATCAAGCCGCCTGTTGCACTTGCGAGTTGAATCCATGAAGTTCCGAGGAATTTCCTGACTTTCCATCTCGTCACATGCGTAGCAACGCCGGATGGCGTCGCTACGCTGGTTTTTATTTTTCCCCCCAAACAGCAGCGATTTTGGCTTTGATTTTCTGCTTATGTGAGCGGATGAGGGCCTTATTGGCGTCTATCGTCTTTTCCTCTTCCTGAACTTCGGCGACAGTTTGCCGCTGAATATTCAGCGGTGGAAGTGGAATATGGGTTTTTGAGTATTGTGAAATCCAATACCTCCTATGGCGTTCATGCCTTTGGAAATTAATGTTTTTCATCACGTAAAAAACAAATTTCACATCTGCAATTTCTTTTTTTGCGTGCAAAATTTTCATGGCGGAAGATTTAACCTTAAAAGGGAAATCTACAAATTTAATGGCAGTAGTGAAATCATCGAAAATAATCACCGGCAATTTCTCACCAGGGAAAACACCGTTCTTTTCATTTGTGTAACCCAAAATAAAAGTTTTCCCTGCTGTCAAAACAGGCGTTTCATACTCATCGCTGTAGTCAACCGAACTGACAATGTAGTTTGTCGGTTGTTCATAATCCAGAATATCTTCTAGCGCTACCATTGGCCAATTTGATCGCTGAACAATCGTATTTTCTTTATATCTTTCTCCGCTCAAATCCCAACCAACACTTTTGTTGATTTTCCCCCTACTCACTACCACTGTACCAGTGGCAATTTCTATATCCTGAATCGCACTGTTTCCAGCGGCGTTAAAAAATGTCTTAACTTGCTGTGCTGCTTCAGGCAAATCATTTTTGTCTATGCGATGACGCTGCTTACCCAAATCATAGCCGTCGTTTTTTACTTTGACAAACAAAATATCTCCTATCTTTTTCGCCAGGGGTTTGTCCATAAACAGAATGGATGTTTTAATCGCGGAATAAGGATTGAACACGCCTTTAGGCAGAGAGATAACGGCGACAACATAATTTTCCACCAGCATTTCCCGCAACTGTTTGTATGCTCTGTCGGACTGGGAAATAATTGACTCTGGCACAATCACCGCCGCCCTGCCTTTCGAGGTCAGGTGTTCGGCAATGTAGTCCACAAACAGCACTTCACTGCGTTTTGACTGGATGGAGAAACGCCCGTGCGGGCGGATGCCGCCCTTAGGTTCCATAAAAGGCGGGTTGGCGAGGATCACATCGGCATTTTCGTTCCAGCGCTCCTCGGATGTGAGGGTGTCGTATTCATGGATGTGCGGTTCGGCAAACCCATGCAGGTACATGTTGACCAGCGACAGGCGCACCTCATTTGGAGAAATGTCGTAGCCAGAAATATTGCGCGCCAGTTTGCGGCGCTCGTCGGGAGTGAGGGCGGTGCCAGGCTTGCCGTCTTTGGCATTGGCATTCCGGATGTACTTCCAAGCGGAAATCAGAAACCCGGCGGTGCCGCAGGCTGGGTCGAGAATGACCTCGTGCTTTTGCGGCGCGACGATGTCCACTATAAAGTCTATGATGTGGTGGGGAGTGCGAACCTGGCCGGCGTCACCCTGGCTGTCGAGTACCGACAGTAGATATTCATAGGCATCGCCCAGGTGCTCCGAGTGGTCGTATTGAAAATCGTCAATGATTTTCAGAAACCCGCGCAGTGTTTCGGGATCGCGGTACGGCAGATAGGTGTTCTTGAAAATATCCCGGAACAACTGCGGAATGCCGGGGTTTGCGCTCATCCTGGCGATGGCCTCGGCGTAAAGATTCAAAACGCCGTGGCCGCCCATGCCCGGGGACATGAGTTTTTCCCAGCGGTATCGCTCAAAATCCCCGGCAAAAAAAGACCGCTTGCCGCCGACGCTCTCGGCCTCGTTGTCCATATCGGCCATGAATTTGTAAATCAGCGCGACGGTGATTTGCTCCACCTGCGATTTCGGGTCCGGCACTTTGCCGACCAGTGTGTCGCGGGCCGCGTCTATGCGCCGCTTTGTTCTGTTGTCCAGCATGGCTTAATCTATGAACGGGTTGAGTGAAACATAATCCTTGATGTATTCAGGGATGATTTCCCGCCATTCTTCCGGTACGCTCTTGTAATCCTCGAAGGGCAAGGTGGAATTCGCATAGAGTTTGGAGAAATCTTTATTCTCCACGATCTGCCGCAGCTCGTTGTCGGTGATATAAGCTTTGAAGTAATACTTCATCGGCACGATGATTTCTGGGTCTTCTGGCTTGCGGTCGGCGATGAATTTATTGAATTCATCCTCCAGCAATTCGTTTTTGGATTGGAAACGGGAAATCAAGCCAAACGCCTTTTCCAGCAATTCCCTCGGGCTCAGGCGGCGGTCGGCGCCTGCGGCGCGGCGCAATCTTTGCAGGTTGAAATAGTCTTCCGGGCGGTCGAAAACTTTTTCCTTCAAATGTTTAATAGCGATGTCCCACTGCCCGCTTTCAACGCTGCGGCGGATGAACCCGTCGGCCTGAACCGTCTTCTCAAAACGATGGAACATCTCGCGGTCTATTTTCATTCCCCCCTCGCCGATGAGCGTTCCTTTCATTTGCACCATTGAATCAGGAGCATCGCTTTCGTATTCGTAATTGCGCGCTTTGCCGCCGGGTTCGCCATTGCCTTGACCAGGAGACGGCAACTCAATTATCTGATCGTAGTCATACTTCTCCTCGAAGTATTCGTAGTTGGCAAAGAAATCGAACAGTTTGAAGCGCTCTTTTTGCGCGCTGCCGAGGGCCTCTTTTTGGCTGCTATCGGTTACCTATTCCAGAAAATCATGGCGCCGGGTGCCACGCCCCTTCATCTGCACAAAATCCGTGGGCGAAAAAACCGGGCGCATCAGGCACAAGTTGAGAATATCGGTGCAGTCATAACCAGTAGTCATCATGCCCACGGTAACGCACACGCGGGTTTTGCTGGTTTTGTAATATTCCTGAAAATTCGCCGAGCCGTTCAGATTGTTGTTGGCAAAGTTGCGGCTGAATTGTTGCGCGTCTTGAACCAGGGAGGTCACCTGAACGGCAAAATCCGAGTGGTATTTGCCGGGAAACATCGCATCTGCCAGTTCATTCAATATCTGAGCGATTTTGGCTGCGTGAGTCTGGCTGACCGTGAAAACAATGGTCTTGCCAATCTCGCCGCTCACCGGGTCGCGCTCGGCGTACTCAAGAAAAGCGCGGCAAAAAACCCGGTTGGTCGGCTCGGACAGGAACTTCCGCTCAAAATCCTTGCTGACATAGGTGTATTCTTCCAGATCGCCGTCCTCACCGACAACATGGACCGTGTGGCCTTCATCCGACAGTAATTCCCGGCTAATCCTGCTACGGGCATCCACCACATGGGTTTTTACCAGGCAATTGTCCCGCACCCCGTCCACCAACGAATAACGAAATGTCGGTTCCTCGCTTTCGCAGCCAAAAGTGCGGTAGGTGTCCAGCAGCAGACGGCGCTCGGTTGCGCGGCTATCTTCGGTCTTTTTCTCCAGGTTTTTTAGGTAGTCTTTCGGCGTGGCGGTGAGGCCGAGTTTGTAACCGAAAAAATATTCAAACAGCGCCCGCGCGTTGCCGCTGATGGAACGGTGCGCCTCATCGGAGATGATGAAGTCGAAGTCGGATGGCCCAAACAGCCGTTGATATTTGTTATCAAACAACAGCGACTGCACGGTGCTGACCACGATTTCCGCCTTGCGCCAGTCGTCGCGCTTTTCCTTGTAAATCACGCACTGGTAGTCTTTGTGCAACAATTGCTTGAATTGCTTATGCGCCTGTTCTTCCAACTCTAGCCGGTCCACGAGAAACAGCACACGCTGAACATTGCCGGTTCTCAGGAATAATTTAATCAGCGCTGCCGCGGTCAAAGTTTTACCGGTGCCGGTGGCCATTTCAAAAAGAAAGCGGTTCTTTCCTTCCTTCACCGCCTGTTGCAGCGCATGCACCGCCCGCAACTGGTAATCGCGCAAAAATCGCAGCCCTTCTTTCTTTTCAAAAACCGAGCGCTGTCCCTCGTCCAGCCAGCCTGGGTTGCGGGCATAATCCGGCATCTGGCTTAAGGCAATGTAATCCGCCGCCACCGGCTCGGACGCCAACTTTGCCGAATCCGGCCTGTATTCCCGGCGTTGCCCAAGAGAACCACTGTCGGGGAATCGCGTGATGACTTCCGGGTTGCCCTGCTCCAAATCCCAGAAATAATGCAGATTGCCGTTGGAAAGAATTACAAACCGGCAATTTTGCGAGCGGGCGTATTTGCGCGCCTGCTCCTTGCCGGCCAGCGGGTTGATGCTTTCCGCTTTGGCCTCCAGCGCCGCCAGCGGGAAGCCCTTGTCGCCAATCAGCAGAAAATCAATGTAGCCGGATTTTGTTTTCTCAAAATCCTCCCCCATCGCCTTAAGATCATCGCCGGTAAGGGCGACATGATTTTCCAGCAGCACGTTGGCCTTTCCATCCGCGCAATCCAGCAGGCGCCAACCGGCCTCTTCCAGCAGTTTGTTGATTTTGATTCTGGCTTGGGCCTCATTTTTCACCGTGTATTCACCCAGCAAATGCAAGTCGCGGTCGTGCCAGATAGCGGAATGCCCTTGTAGGCGGGGCCGAACAGAACGTTGGAATCCATACGGCCATTTTACTGCCTGGACATGCCGCCCAGACAGCCCTTCGCCAGTATAACCTATCCCCCGGCAACTGAAACGCTCCGGACATTCGCCCGCAACCGGCATTATGCGGGCAGTGTCTTCACCTTGACTCTGCTGGCCGCCTTGACCAGCGTCTTGTCCAGCGTCGCCAGCGGGATTCCGTGCCGCATGGCGAGTTCCAGATAGGCGGCGTCGTAGATGGCCAGGGATTCGGCGCGGGCGAGACTCAACACCTCTTTCAGGGTGCGGCTGTGGTCCGTGTCGGCGGTGATGGGCAGCCGGTTGACGAGTTCCACTATGGCCGCGATTTGGGCGGCGGTTATGCGCCGGTGTTTTTCGGCACGCGCCAGCACGTTGCCAAGTTCCAGATGCCACAGGGCGGGGACCAGCGCGCCGTCGTCGCGCAGTCGTTCCAGCAGCCGGTCGGTTTTCGCGCTGGCTTCATCCGCAACAAGCCAGGATACGGCGATGGAACAATCGAGTACAAAGGCGCTCACCGGTGCGCTCACCGGCGGCCTTCGTCGCGCAGGGTTTTCCAGTCGAGTTTGCCGAATTTCACTCCTTTGCGCAGCGCCAGCAGTTGTTTGACGGTCGCGCCGAATTGCGACCGTTCGGCCTGCACGGCGGATACCAGACGTGCCACCGCCTTGCCGCGCCTGGTGATGAGCACCTCCTCCCCCTGGCTGACTTTTTCCAGCAGCGAGGACAATTTCGTTTTCGCCTCGAATGCGCCGACCTCGATCATGCTGCGCCTCCTTGACAGACTAGTTCAATAGACCAGTATAGCGGATGGGCCGCCGCACCGCCGCCCAACCCACCCCGTCATTCCCATGCCCCCACCTCGCCATTCCCGCGCAGAGCTTGCCCCTGGCTTGAACAGGGGCGGGAACCCAGCGCAAATACAGCGCGGAACGCGCACATACGCATGATGGCGGCGGCAGGCGGCGGCGCGAGTTTATGGCTGTCTGCCGCGCCCTCGCTCCGCCCTGAAGGAGCGCGAAGCGCGCGCTTTATACGCTGGATTCCTGCTTTCGCAGGAATGGCGAGGTGGGGGCATGGGAACGGCGGAGTAAGCTTTATTTGCTGGATGCCCATAGAGTTTTTACACGGCCTGCTGCGCCGGAATGACAGAAAAAAGCGGGAATGGCGGATATTTGCCGTGCTAGTGGGAAATGTTTTCGGGCGGTTCTGGATTTTCGGAGTTTTTACACGGGCTGTTGCGCGGGAATGGCAGATAAGAGCGGGCCGCTTTTCCCATTCGATCGCGTAACGGCTTGCTCCTACAAGTCAGGCGGTTGCTATTTGCCCGTGCGCGCCGCTAATATCGCCGGTATGGCGCTCGTCGAGACCTCCATCTGCGATTTCGGCCGCAAGGCCGGGGACTTCACCCTGCGCGGGGTGGACGGCAGGGACTGGTCGCTGCAGGACTGCCGGGGCGAGAAGGGCACGCTGGTGATGTTCATCTGCAACCACTGCCCGTATGTGCAGGCGGTGCGCGAGCGGCTGGTGCGCGATACGGCGGAATTGCGGCAACACGGGGTGCACAGCGTCGCGATCATGTCCAACGACGCGCAAAACTATCCGGAGGATTCTTTCGAGAATATGGCCAGGGAGGCCAAGGAACACGGCTTTCCCTTCCCCTACCTGTACGACGAGACGCAGGAAGTCGCCCGCGCCTACGGGGCGGTGTGCACGCCGGATTTCTTCGGCTTCAACGCCGCGCTGGAATTGCAGTACCGGGGACGCCTGGACGAGGCGCGCCTGGACCCGCCCGCGCCCGGCACCCGCCGCGATCTATTCGAGGCGATGGTGCAGGTGGCCGAGACCGCTCAGGGGCCCCGGGAACAGTTCGCGAGCGCCGGGTGCTCCATCAAATGGCGCCGCTGAGCCCGCGCCGCGCCGGATGAGGCGCGGTTTTCCCGCGGCGGGCGGCGGGCCGCAACGCCCGCGCGCCGCCCGCAGCGCCCGCAACGCCCCCCGCCGCTGATGGCCCTGGCGCGGAAACGAGCCTCCCTCTCCCGCCGCGAGCTGGCGAACGCCGTGCGGGCCCTGTCCATGGACGCCGTGGAACAGGCCGGCTCCGGCCACCCCGGCGCGCCCATGGGCATGGCCGACATCGCCGAGGTGCTGTGGAACGACTTCCTGCGGCACAACCCGGAGAACCCGCAGTGGCCGGACCGGGATCGTTTCGTCATGTCCAACGGGCACGGCTCCATGCTGCTCTACTCCCTGTTGCACCTGAGCGGCTACGACCTGCCCATGGAAGAACTGCGGCGCTTCCGCCAGCTGGGCTCGAAGACGCCGGGCCACCCGGAGCGCGGCGAGACGCCGGGCGTGGAGACCACCACCGGCCCCCTGGGCCAAGGACTGGCGAACGCCGTGGGCATGGCCCTGGCCGAGCGGACGCTGGCCGCGCGCTTCAACCGCGACGGGGCGGAGATCGTCAATCACCGCACCTACGTCTCCGTGGGCGAGGGCTGCCTGATGGAAGGGCTGTCGCACGAGGCGGCGGCGCTGGCGGGCGTACTGGGGCTGGGCAAACTGATCGCCTTGTTCGACAACAACGGGGTGTCCATAGACGGCGACGTGGCCGGCTGGTTTATAGACGACACGGCGGCGCGCTTCGCCGCCTGCGGCTGGCACGTGGTGCGCGACATAGACGGCCACGACTCGGAGCGAATCCGCGCCGCCATCGAGGAGGCGCAGGCTTGCGCGGAGCGGCCGTCGCTGCTCTGCTTTCGCACCGTGATCGGCTGGGGTTCTCCCGGCAAACAGGGCAGCGCCGACTGCCACGGGGCGCCGCTGGGCGCCGGGGAAGTGGCCCGCTGCCGGGAGCGGCTGGGCTGGAGTTACGCGCCCTTCGAGATCCCCGGCGAGTATTACCAGGCATGGGACGGGCGCGCCCGCGGGCGCAGCGCCGAGGCCCGGTGGCGGGAGCGCTTCGAGGACTACCGCCGCCGGCACCCGGAAGCGGCGGCGGAATTCGAGCGGCGCATGCGCGGCGAACTGCCCGCCGAGTGGCCGCAACGGGCGCAGGAGATCGTGGCGGAGTTGAGCCGCGCGCCGGGCGACATGGCGACCCGCAAGGCGTCGCAGCAATGCCTGGAGGCATTCGGCGCCCTGCTGCCCGAATTGATCGGCGGCTCTGCCGACCTGAGCGGCTCCAACCTGACGGCCTGGAGCGGCTCGCGCCCGAATGGGCCGCAACAGCCGGACGGCAATTACATCCACTACGGCGTGCGCGAATTCGCCATGGTCGCGGTGAACAGCGGCCTGGCGCTGCACGGCGGCTTCGTGCCCTACGGCGGCACCTTCCTCGTGTTCTCCGACTACGCCCGCAACGGCCTGCGCCTGGCGGCGCTGATGCGACTGCGCAATATATTCGTATTCACGCACGACTCGATCGGCCTGGGGGAGGACGGCCCCACCCACCAGCCGCTGGAACATGCCGCCAGCCTGCGCCTGGTGCCCAATATGTCCCTTTGGCGGCCCTGCGACGCGGCCGAGAGCGCGCAGGCGTGGCGGGCGGCCCTGGAGCGGCGCGACGGTCCTACGTCGCTGCTGTTCTCGCGCCAGAGCCTGCCGCGCATCGAGCGGACGCCGGAACAGACGGCGGCGATCCGGCGCGGCGGATACGTGCTGGCCGGCGGCGGCGCGGCGCCGGAATTGCTCCTGATCGCGACCGGCTCGGAGGTGTCGCTGGCGCTGGCCGCCGCGGAGGAGCTGACCCGGCGGGGGCGCCGGGTGCGGGTGGTCTCCATGCCGTCCATGGACGTATTCGAGCGCCAGGAGCGGGCGTACCGGGATTCCGTGCTGCCCCCCTCCTGCCGGCTTCGGATTGCCGTGGAGGCGGGGGTGGCGGACTGCTGGCACCGCTACCTGGGCGAGCGGGGACGGATGCTGGGCGTACAGGATTTCGGCGTCTCCGCCCCCGGCGCGGAGGTGTTTCGCCATTTTCGCCTGACCCGGGAGGAATTGACCCGGCTGGCCGTCGCCATGCTCGGGGACTCCGGCACGGGCGGCGCCGGGACGGAGGCTGCAATGGAGGCTGCAAATGACAATTCAAGTCGCGATTAACGGCTACGGCCGCATCGGGCGCTGCATCTTGCGCGCCCATTACGAACGGGAGCGCCCGGACGAGATCCGCATCGTCGCGGTGAACGACCTGGGCGACGCGGAGATCAACGCCCTGCTGACGCGCCGCGACAGCACGCACGGCCCCTTCCCCGGCACGGTCGAAGTAGAAAAGGACGCGGGCGCGATGCGGGTGAACGGCGACCGCATCCGCATCCTTGCCGAGCGCGACCCCGGGCGCCTGCCCTGGGGCGACCTGGGCGTGGACGTGGTGTTCGAGGCCACCGGTCTGTTCGCCAATCGCGCCGCGGCCGAGGCGCACCTGCAGGCCGGCGCCAAGAAAGTGCTGATCTCCGCGCCCGCCGGAAAAGACGTGGACGCCACGGTGGTGCACGGCGTGAACCACGACCGCCTGCGGGCCTCGCACACGGTGGTCTCCAACGCCTCCTGCACCACCAACTGCCTGGCGCCGGTGGTCAAGGTGCTGCACGAGCATATCGGCGTCCTGCAGGGGCTGATGACGACGGTGCACTCTTACACCAACGACCAGGTGCTGACCGACACCTTCCATAAGGATCCGCGGCGGGCGCGGTCGGCGGCCCAGTCCATCGTCCTCACCGGCACCGGGGCCGCCAGGGCGGTGGGACTGGTGTTGCCGGAGCTCGCGGGCCGGCTGGACGGCTACGCGGCCCGGGTGCCGACAATGAACGTGTCCATGGTGGACCTCACCTTCCAGGCGGCGCGCGAGACCAGCGTCCAGGAAATAGACTCTTTGATGCGCGAGGCGGCGAACGGCCCTCTGGACGGCGTCCTGGAGTTTTGCGACGAGCCCCTGGTGTCCGTGGATTTCAACCACAATCCGGCTTCCGCGATCTACGACGCCACGATGACCCGCATCCTGGGCGGCGGCCTGGTCAAGGTGGTGGCCTGGTACGACAACGAGTGGGGTTTCGCCAACCGGATGCTGGATGTGGCCTGCGCCTGGGCGCGGGCGCCGGATTGAGGCCGATGCCGGCGATGGATGCGGCGGACACGACTGGAGAAGCGGACTTCTCCCCCCTGCTCGAGCTCTCCCGGCTGGACCTGGCCGGCAAGCGGGTGCTGATCCGCGAGGACTACAATGTGCCGCTAACGGACGGACAGATCGGCAACGACGCCCGCATCCAGGCCAGCCTGTCCACCTTGCGCCAGGTGCTGCAAGCGGGAGCGAGCGTGCTGGTGGTGTCGCATCTGGGCAGGCCGGTGGCGGGCCGCTACGACGAGGCCCTCTCCCTGCGCCCGGTGGCGGAACGGCTGTCGAAGTCGCTGGGGTGCCCGGTGCGCTTGCAGCGCGACTGGCTGGACGGGGCGGAGGCGTCGCCCGGAGAGGTGGTGCTGTGCGAAAACGTCCGCTTCGAGGCCGGCGAAACCGACAACGAGGACAACCTGGCGCGGCGCATGGCGGCGCTGTGCCAGGTATTCGTGAACGACGCCTTCGCCGTCTGCCACCGGCGGCATGCCTCCGTGTACGGCATCGTGAAATACGCCCCGGTATCCTGTGCGGGGCCGCTGTTGCTGCGCGAGCTGCAAGTGCTGTCGCAGTGCCTGGAGGCGCCCGGGCGGCCGCTGGTCGCCGTGGTGGGGGGGGCCAAGCTGGAGAGCAAGCTGGGGGTGCTGAAAAACCTCCTGCGCCAGGCCGACCGCCTGGTCGCGGGCGGCGCGATCGGCAACGCCCTGCTGGCCGCCGCCGGCCACGGCGTGGGCGCCTCCCTGGCGGCGGTGGAGGAGGGCGACCTGCAAGCGGCCCGCACGCTGCTCGCGCATCCCAAAGCCGAGCGCCTGCTGCTGCCCGCGGACGCGGTCTGCGCCCGGCACTGCCGGGAAGACGCCGAGTGCCGCGAGTGCCGGATCGCGGAGGTCGCGGCTGACGAGATCATTCTGGACTGGGGGCCGCGGACCCGCGACCAGGTCGG
This sequence comes from Gammaproteobacteria bacterium, assembly GCA_028817305.1. Taxonomy (GTDB): domain Bacteria; phylum Pseudomonadota; class Gammaproteobacteria; order Porifericomitales; family Porifericomitaceae; genus Porifericomes; species Porifericomes azotivorans. Next base: position 24,835 of record JAPPPX010000038.1, read on the forward strand.
CGCGCTGTTGCGGCAAGCGGGCACAATCTTGTGGAGCGGCCCGCCGGGAGTGTTCGAGATGGCCCCCTTCAGCGCCGGTACGCGCCTCGTCGTCGAGGCGATCGCGCAGAACCGGGAGGCGCGTTCCATCGCCGGGGGCGGCAATACCCTGGAGGCGCTAGCCCGCTTCGGCGCGCCCGACGGGGTTTCCTTCGCCTCCACCGGCGGCGGCGCCTTCCTGCATTTTCTGGAGCGGGGCAGCCTCCCCTGCGTAAACATGCTCATGGAGTCGGCCCGCGCCTGGGCGGCCATGGAGCGGGGCCGGGAGTTGTAGCCAGGGAAGCGGCGCGAATACGAATACAGAGAATCCATGCCAATGAGAGGAATGCCATGAGGAGAGTGCCATGAGGAGAACCAAGATCATCGCCACCCTGGGGCCGGCTACGGACAAACCGGGGATGCTGGAGAAACTGCTGAACGCGGGCGTGGACCTGTTCCGCATCAATTATTCCCACCAGTCGCAGGAAGACCACGCGCGCCGGGTGCGGGAGGTGCGGGAGTTAACGGCCCGGCGCAAGATCGAGGCCGGCATCGTCGCCGACCTGCAGGGGCCCAAGATCCGGGTGCAGCGCTTCGACGCGGAACGGGTCATGCTCAAAGAGGGCGCCACCTTCACCCTGGACACCGCCCTCGACACGCAGGCGGGCGACGCGACCCACGTGGGGATCACCTACAAGGACATGCCGCGCAATGTGAAGCCGGGGAATACCCTGCTGCTGGACGACGGGCGCATCGTGCTGACGATCCAGGAGATCTCCGACCACGAGGTGCGTTGCAAGGTGGTGCGCGGCGGCGAGCTGTCCAGCAACAAAGGGGTCAGCCTGCAGGGCGGCGGCATCCCGTTGCGCGCCTTCTCGCCCAAAGACCGCGGCGATCTGGAACACGGCGCGGCCCTGGGCGTGGACTACTTTTCCGTTTCCTTCGTCCGCGACGAGGAAGATGTCCTGGTGGCCCGCCAGCTGCTGGAAGAGGCCGGCTGCACGGCGGGAGTCATTGCCAAATTCGAGTGCCCCGAGGCGCTGGAACGGGCGGAGGAGATTATCCGGGCCGCCGATGCGATCATGATCGCGCGCGGCGACCTGGGGGTGGAGATCGGCGACGCCAACCTGCCCACCGTCCAGAAACGGCTGATCAAGCTGGCGCGAAGCATGGACCGCGCCGCCATTACCGCCACCCAGATGATGCAATCCATGATCGATCACCAGATCCCCCTGCGCGCCGAAGTCTTCGATGTCGCCAACGCGGTGCTGGACGGCACCGACGCCATTTTGCTGTCCGGGGAGACCAGCATCGGCATGTTTCCCGAACTGGCCGTGGCCGCGGCCTCGCGCGTCTGCGAGGAGGCGGAGAAGCAGCGCACCGTGCGCATATCGGACCACCGCATCAACCAGAGTTTCGACCGCATAGACGAGAGCGTCGCCATGGCGGCCATGTACACCGCCAACCATGTGCATGCCAAAGCCATCGTCGCCCTGACCGAGACCGGTTCCACCTGCGTATGGATGTCCCGCATCAGTTCCGGGCTGCCCATCTTCGCCTTCAGCCGGCACGTGTCCACCCGCCGCAAGGCAAAGCTCTACCGCGGCGTCTATCCAGTCGTCTTCGACAGGAGCGCCGACCGCTCCCGCGGCATCTACAAAACGATCGTCGGCGAACTGGTGCGGCGCAAGATCGTCAAGGACGGCGATCTGATCATCATCACGCGCGGCGACCGGATGGGCGAGTCGGGCGGCACCAACACGATGAAACTGCTGCGCGTCGGAGACACCATCCCCGACGTATAGGCGGCGGGCTATAATCCCGCGGGCGGCGGGGGCGCCGGGCACGGGCCGCCCGCCGGACACGGAGCGAGACGATGCGAGCCGCTGACAGCAAGAAGGCGCCGGCCGGCCTGGCGGGCAAGCCCCTGCGGGGCGTCGCCGGCGTGGCGCTGCTGGTGCTGGCGGGGCTTGCGATCCTGGTCAGCGGGTTTCTGCCCTTCCCCTGGGACCTGGGCGGCTGCGCCGTCGCCCTGATGCCCTTCTACCTGGGCGCTTCCCTGGCGCTCGAGCACTGGAGCGCGACCAGACCCTGAGCGGCGACCCGGCGCCCGGGCCGCGCAGCCCCGCGCTCTTGTCGCCTTGACAAAAAACGCCATGGAATCCTACTATCCCCGCTTAAAGAGGGAGGGAAATTGAGCCGATGAGCGCCCAAAAAAGAGGACAACGCCAACCGCGGCGCGAGCGGACAATCGTCGTAACCGAAAAACTCCTGACGGAATTGATCGAGCGATGCGACGCGGAATCGCTCAAGCAATACGGCGCGGAATTGACGGAACGGCTGGAATTGATACGGCGGCACGGCAGTGCCGGCGCCCGCCGGTCTCGGACGATGGGTTTCTGGAACGGCTTCCTCGACGGTTTCAGCGCTTTGGGCGGGACGGAGGACGCCGAATGCTATCCGAACAGCGGGTTTTTGCTTGATCGGATCCGCCTGAGCGAAGATTGCGTACGCTGGAGCGGTTACATAAAGAATGCGCTCGGGCGCGTTGCCGATGAAGAAGCGGCAAGATTCAAAAAGCCCGCCTGAGACCGCGCCTGAAAAAGCCGGGCGCGAAGACTCCACAGTCGTTGCCACGCCTGAGCAGCTCGAGAAAATCGCCGGCAAATCTTCGCCTGTCGTTTTGGCAGTCGAATCTTCTTCCGGCCCTCTTCCTCCGCCGAAAGTGTACCGGGAATACGATGAAATCCATCCGGGGGCTGCGGAACGTATCCTGGCAATGGCGGAGAACGAGCAAGGCTCCCGAAATAGTAGAAATTCTCTAGGACTGGTGTTCGGTTTTGCGACCGCAGTTCTCTGCATCTGCGCTTCCGCATATGTCGCTCTGCATGGAACGTCTATAGGACATACGGTTGTCGCTTCCTTATTGGCGGGGAACACGGCCGTTATCCTTGTCGGGCGCTTTCTTCGGCACAGAAACGGCTTGTAGTTGCAGTGCGCCGCTAGTCGGCAGGGGTGCGCGGGCCGCCGCCGTCGCTGCGCACCCGCCGCACCGCCTCGGCCCAGCCGCCGACCAGGCGGCGGCGCAGTTCCCCGTCCATGGCGGGGGTAAAGCGCCGCCGCGCCTCGCGCTGACTGGCGGCAATCTCCTCAAGATCCGCGTACACGCCGCTCTGCAGTCCGGCCAGGTATGCCGCCCCCAGGGCCGTGGTCTCGATCTGCCGCGGCCGCTCCACCGGCAACTCCAGGATGTCGGCGAGAAATTGCAGCAGCCAGTCGTTGGCCGCCATGCCGCCGTCCACCCGCAGGGACTCCGGTCTGCCGAATTCGGCCATGGCCGACACCAGGTCCAGGGTCTGGTAGCAGGCCGCCTCCAGCGCCGCGCGCACCAGGTCGGCGGCGGAACTGTCCCGGGTAAGGCCGAAGATGCCGCCCCGCGCGTGCGCGTCCCAGTGCGGCGCGCCCAGGCCGGTGAAGGCCGGCACCAGGTACACGCCGCTATGGTCGCGGGCGCGGCGCGCCAACGCCTCGCTCTCGCCGGCGGAGCGCAGCAGCCCCAGCTGGTCCCGCAACCACTGCACCGCCGTGCCGGCATTGAATATGGCGCCCTCCAGGGCGTAACAAGTCTCGCCGCCGAGGCGGTACGCCACGGTGCTCAGCAGGCGGCTCCCGGAGGCCACCGCCTCCGCGCCGGTGTTCATCAGCAAGAAGCAGCCGGTGCCGTAAGTGCCTTTGATCATGCCGGGCCGGAAGCAGGCCTGGCCAATGGCCGCGGCCTGCTGATCTCCGGCCACGCCGCGGATGGGCAGCCGGCCGCCGCCGGGGGGACGCAGCAAAACGGCCTCGCCGTAATCGGCGGCGCTGTCCCGCACTTCGGGCAACATGGCGCGCGGCACCCGGAAACGCTCCAGCAGCACGGGGTCCCACTCCTGCGCGCGGATGTCGAACAACAGCGTGCGCGAGGCGTTGCTGGCATCGGTGGCGTGGACGCGGCCGCCGCTCAAATGCCAGACCAGGTAGCAATCCGTGGTGCCGAACAGCAGTTCGCCGCGCTCGGCGCGCAGCCGCGCGCCCGGCACGTGGTCGAGGATCCAGGCGATCTTGGTGGCGGAGAAATACGGATCCGCGAGCAAGCCGGTGCGGCGGGCGATGTCCGCCTCCAGGCCGCGCGCCCGGATGTCCTCGCAGACGGCGGCGGTGCGCCGGTCCTGCCAGACAATGGCCCGGTGCACCGGCCTGCCGCTTTGCCGCTCCCACACTACCGTCGTCTCGCGCTGGTTGGTGATGCCCAGGGCCGCCACCTGCAACGACAAACGCGCCGCGTATTCCAGCGTCTCGCCGCACACCGCCAGGGCGGTCTGCAAGATCTCCCCGGCGTCGTGTTCCACGAGGCCGTTGCCGGGATAGTGCTGGGCGAATTCCCGCTGCGCCGTGTACGCCGCCCGCCCGCCCCGGTCGAACAGGATGGCGCGGGTGCTGGTGGTGCCCTGGTCCAGGGCCAGAAGATAGGGGTCGCTCACCGCCGGAGAGCCTTCGCAGCGCGCGCCGCCGGCGGCAGGAGGCGGCCGCCGCCCGCGTCTCCGCAATATGCGATCGCGCGGGCTGCGCCCGCCCCCGATAGCTTGCGCGCTGGCAAAACGAACTACGCCTGCCGGTTCCGCGCCGGGCGCGTTAGCGGCCCCTGAGATAGACGTTCAGGGCGCCGCTGCCGCCTTCCCTGGGGCTGGCGGTCCAGGCCGCCAGCACGTCCGCGTCCCGTTTCAGTTGCTCGCGCAACGGCTCGCGCAGTGCGGGGATGCCGTCCGGAGAGCGGGCGCCCTTGCCGTGAACGATGCGCGCCCTGCGCCTGCCGCGCACCAGGCAGTCGCGCAGAAAGCCGCGCACCTTGTCTTGCGCGCCCGCCACCGTCGCGCCATGCAGATCCAAAAAGGCATCGCCGACTTCGTAGCCGCCCCGGCGCAGGCGCTGAAATTCGCGCTCCTGCATCCCGGCGCGGCGGAAACTGTAGCGGACGCCGCCCCAGCCCTCCTCTACGACCGGCTGCCGCAACGACGGGCGCCGCTGTCCTTCCGCCTCCCGCCGGCGAGGACGGCGCATTTCCGGCGGCGTCTCGCGCTTGCTCCCGGCGGCGGCCGCGTCCTCCCGGGCCATGTGCTCGCGAAAGCTGAGTTCCTTGTCGGCGTCCGGCACCGGGCGTCTCCCTGCGGCCTCCCTACGGCGTTCGCGGCCGGCTGCCGGCCAGGAACGGGATACGCAACAGGCGCAACAACGATACGAACCACGGCAGGCGCAGGCAGAGCAGCGTCGCCAGGATGACGCCGCAGATCGCCGGCTCGCGCACGTCTGCCTTGACCAGCCAGAGAAAGTGCAGGACCGCCAGGGTGGCGGAGACATAGACCAGGCGGTGCAGCGCCTTCCAGCGCTTGCCTCCCAGGCGCCGGATCATGCGGTCGGTGGAGGTGACGGCCAGCGGCACCAGCAAGACGAAGGCGGAGAAGCCGACGGTGATGTAGGGGCGCTTGAATATATCCTTGCCGATCTCCGCCCAATCGAAGAACTGGTCCAGCACGAAATAGGTGAGGAAGTGCAGTACGCCGTAGAAAAAGGCGAATAACCCGATCATGCGGCGGTGGCGCACCAGGCGGCTCCAGCCGAAAAGCCGGCGCAACGGCGTGACCGCCAGGGTGAGCAAAAGCAGGTACAGCGCCCAGTCGCCGGTGAAGTGCGTGATCTCTTCGATGGGGTTGGCGCCGAAGTTGCCGCTCGCTCCGCGGCCCACCAGGAACGCCAGGGGAATCAAGCAGGCGGCAAACAGGGCCGGCCGGGTCCAGGCGCCTTTTTTCATGCGCGGCGCTGCTGTTTCAGTAGAACTTCGCCATATCCATGCCGGCGTACAGGTTCCCCACCTGCTCCGCGTAGCCGTTGAGCATCTGCGTCGGGCGTTTGAAAAAGTCGCCGATCCGGCGCTCCTTGCTTTGGCTCCAGCGCGGATGGTCCACCTCGGGGTTGACGTTGGAGTAAAAGCCGTACTCCCGGGGGCTGGAATCGTTCCAACTGGTGCGCGGCTGATCGCGGGTGAACTCCACCCTGACGATGGATTTAATGCTCTTGAAGCCGTATTTCCAAGGCACCACGACGCGGATGGGGGCGCCGTTCTGGTTCGGCAGAATTTGTCCGTACAGTCCCACCGCGAACAGCGTCAGGGGATGCATCGCCTCGTCCAGGCGCAGCCCTTCGCGGTAGGGCCAATCGAGGACCTGCCGCTTCTGTCCGGGCATTTCCTCCGGCCGGTACAGCGTGGTGAAGGCGACGTACTTGGCATGGGAGTTGGGCTCGAAACGTTGCAGTGCCTTGCCCATGGGGATGCCCACCCACGGGATCACCATGGACCAGGCCTCTACGCAGCGCAGGCGGTAGATGCGTTCCTCCAGCTTGTGGGGGGCGATGAAGTCCTCCAGGTCGTAGGTGCCCGGTTTGGCGCACTCCCCGGCAACCTCCAGGCTCCAGGGGCGCGTCGTCATGCCCCCGGAGTGGCGGGCGGGATCGCGCTTGTCAATGCCGAATTCGTAGAAATTGTTGTAGCCGGCGACCTTCTTGTAGGGGGTCAGGTCTTCTTCGGTGGAGTACGGGCTGTCCCGTTGCTCGATGATCTGCTTTGCCGGTTCCAGCCTTGCGGCGAGGAGAGACGCCGGGCCGGCGGCCAGGGCGGCGCCTGCCAGCAGGGAGCCGCGCAGAAAGCGGCGGCGCTGCTCGAAGACGCGGCGCTCGGTGATTTCCGAGCTCTTGATGTCGGAGGCGGAGCCTCGTTTGATCAGCATGGCGCTTCTTTATGCTCCTGGCGTACCGTACCTGGAGGCATAATAGCACAAATGGCGCCGCCGCCAGGAATTATGCCAGGAGTTATGTACGCGCCGCCAAATCCGCGCTTGAACCGCGCCGCCGAAGGGTTTTTCCCGGCAGCGAGGGCGCCGACTCGTCCCGAAAGGGAGCGCGACGGCCCAGCTGCGGCAAAGGAGCCGGCCGTTCCCTGCTTTGCCGCCGTTACCGGCCGCCGCTCTCCAGCCAGCGACGGGCGTTGCGGAACAGCTGCAACCAGGGACTCTCCGGCGCCTTCCGGTCCCGGGGGAACCAGGAAAACTGCCAGCGCAGAAAGGCCCGCTCGGGGTGCGGCATCATTGCGGTGACGCGCCCGTCGTCGCTGGCGAAGCCGGCGCCCCCGCCCGGCGAGCCGTTGGGGTTGAGAGGGTACGCCTCGGCGGGCCGGCCGCGGTGGTCTATGTAACGCAGGCAGACCCGCCCGGACGGCAGGGCGGCATGGGCGGCGCGGCCTTCGCCGTGAGCCACGGGGACCGGCAACTGCCAGCCGGCCATGCCCGCCAGCAGCACCGAACGCGACGGCAATACTTCCACCATGACCAGCCGGGACTCGAACCGATCGGAGGCGTTGCGGAAAAAGAGCGGCCAACCTTGCGCGCCCGGGATCAGCTCCGCCAACCGGGACAGCATCTGGCAACCGTTGCAGACGCCGAGGGTAAACGTGTCTTCGCGGGCGAAAAAATCGGCGAACTCGCGGCGCAATGCGTCGTTGTGGAGGATCGTGCCGGCCCAGCCGCCGCCTGCGCCCAGCACGTCGCCGTAGGAGAAGCCGCCGCCGGCCGCCATGCCGTGAAACCCGCGCAGGGATTGCCGGCCCGCCAGCAGGTCGCTCATATGCACGTCGAGACAGTCGAAGCCGGCACGGTCGAAGGCGGCCGCCAATTCGATATGGCCGTTGACGCCCTGCTCGCGCAGGACGGCCAGGCGGGGGCGGGCCTTGCCGGCGATGGCGAAGGCGGGGGCGGCAGGAACGGACGCGGCGCCGGTGCGCGCGAACAACCCCGGGTCTGCCCGGTCTTGCAGGCGCGCATATTCCTGCCGGGCGCACTCCGGGCAGTCGCGCAGCAGCCGCAGCCGGTACCCGGACTCGGCCCAGCAGCGCTGCAAGGCGAGGATGTCCCGGTCGTAGATGCGTTTCTCGCCATGGCGGATGCGCAGGCGCAGGCCGTCGGCAGGGGCGCCCAGCACCCGGGCGGCCAGACCGGAATCGCGCGCCTCCCGCGCGAACAGGGCAAGCAGCTGCCCGGCACGGGCGGCGGGCACTTGCACTACGGCGCCGATCTCCTCGCAGAACAGCTGCGCCAGGGGGTCGCCGCGCCGCGGATCCAATTCCAGATCTATGCCGCGGCGGGAGGCGAAAGCCATCTCGCAGAGGGCGGCGAACAGGCCGCCGTCGGAGCGGTCATGGTAGGCCAGCAGGTCGCCCGTTTCGTTGAGCAGTTGCACCAACCGCGCGAAGCGGCGCAGCGCCGCCGCGTCGGCCACGTCCGGTGCGGCCGCGCCGAGACAGCCATAGGCCTGGGCCAGGGCGGAGCCCCCCAGCCGGCGTTGCGGGCCGAGCTCCAGGAGCAGCAGGACCGTCTCGCCGGCATCCGCGCGCAACTCGGGGGTCAGCGTGCGCCGGATATCCGCCACCGGGGCGAAGGCCGAGACCACCGCGGACGAGGGCGAAAGCACCGCGCGTTCCCGCCCGCCCGCGTCGCGCCAGGCAGCGTGCATGGACAGAGAGTCTTTCCCCACCGGGACGGCGATGCCGAGCTGGCGGCAGAACAGACTGAGCGCGCGCACGGCGTCGTAGAGGTCGGCGTCCATGCCGGGGGCGCCGCGGGCCGCCAGCCAGTTCGCGGAGAGGGCGATGTCCGCCAGCGACAGGATGCGCGCCGCGCAAATGTTGGTCACCGCCTCTGCCACCGCCAGCCGCGCGGCGGCGGCCGGATCCAGCAGGGCGACGGGCGCCCGCTCGCCCAGCGCCATGGCCGCGCCGTGCCACCCGTCGTAGGAGGCGGCGGTTACGGCGCAATCGGCCACCGGCACCTGCCAGGGGCCTACCATGGGGTCGCGCGCCGTCAGTCCGCCCACCGTGCGGTCGCCGATCGTGATCAAGAAACTTTTGTCGCCGACGACGGGCAGGCGCAGCACCCGTTCGGCGGCCTCTTCCAGGCGCACGGCGGCCAGATCCAGCGGCTGCCGGGGCCGCGGGCGGCGCCGCGCCCGGCAGCGGGCGGGGGGCAATGCCTCGTGCAGCCACTGCATGGAAAGTTCCAGGGGCGGGGCGCCGTTGCCGCGCGCGTCTTCCAGGCGCAGACAGTCCTGTTCGCGCACCGTGCCGATCACCGCAAAGGGCGCGCGCTCGCGCCGGCACCGCTCCTCGAAGCAGGGCAGAGAAGCGGGCGCCATAGCCAGCAGGTACCGCTCCTGGGCCTCGTTGCACCAATGCTCCAGAGGCAGCAGGCCGGGGTCCGCGCTCGGCACTTGGGCCAAAGAAACGACGGCGCCGCGGCCCGCCAGCAATTCCGGCACGGCGTTGGCCAAGCCGCCGGCGCCCACGTCGTGGATGGTGCGGATGGGGTTGCGTTCTCCCAGCTCGCAACAGCGGTCTATGACCTCCTGGCAGCGCCGCTGCATCTCGGCGTTGGCGCGCTGCACCGATGCGTAATCGCTGTCCGCGTCGCCCGTGCCGGCAGCCTGCGACGAGGCCGAGCCGCCGCCGAGACCGATGCGCATTGCCGGGCCGCCCAGCACGACCAGCAGGTCTCCGGGCGCCGCCCGCGGTTTGCGCACCGAGTCGGCGCGGATGCAGCCGTGGCCGCCGGCCAGCATGACCGGCTTGCGGTAACCGAAGACGCGGCCGTCCGCCATGCGCTGCTCGAAGGAACGGAAATAACCGCACAAGGCGGGCCTGCCGAACTCGTTGTTGTAGGACGCCGCGCCCACCGGCGCCTCCAGCATGATGCGCAGCGCAGAGGCCAGGTTCGGCGGCGCCGTCGGCTCCGCCGCCTCCTCCCACGGCTGCGCGAAGCCCGGGATGCGCAACTGCGAGACGCTGAAACCGACCAGGCCGGCCGCGGGCCGGGCGCCGCGCCCGGTGGCCGCTTCGTCCCGTATCTCGCCGCCGGCGCCGGTCGCCGCCCCGGGATGGGGACAGATGGCGGTGGGGTGGTTGTGCGTCTCGACCTTCATCAGAATATGCGTCTCTTGCTCGCGCCGCGCGTAGCGGCCGGAGGCGTCGGGGAAAAAGCGGGAGCCCTTGTAGCCGCGGCATACCGCGGCGTTGTCGCGGTATGCCGAGAGCACCCGGCCGCCGCCGGCGGTCTCGGCAGTGCGGCGAATCAACGCGAAAGGGGTGTCCTCCAGGCGGCGGCCGTCAATCTCCCAGCAGGCGTTAAAGGTCTGGTGCCGGCAGTGTTCGGAGTGAAACTGGGCAAAGGTCATTAACTCGACATCGGTAGGGTTGCGGCCCAGGCGCCGAAAGTGTTCCGCCAGGCAGCGCCGCTCGCGGCGGCCGAGACCCAGCGGCAGGACGGCCTCCAGGCGCTCCAGTGCCGCGACCCCTTCTTCCAGCACGGCGATGCGGCGCCGGCCGGCGCCGCCGCTGTCCGTGCCGGGCGCGCCGGGCGGAGGCGCAAGCAGCAGGGAGGCGGCATGTTCCGAGTCCGGCGCCAGCCATTGCGTCATGCGGTCATGCAGCAGGGGCGCCGCCCGTTCGCTCCGGCCGGCGGCCAGGGCGGCGCCGCTGTCGTCTGCCAGGTACCACGCGGTGGCGCGTTCGAGGCGCCACAGCCCGCGCAGGCCGCAATTTTGCGCGATCTCCGTGGCCTTGCTGCACCAGGGCGAGAGGGCGCGGGGCAACGCCAGCAGCGGCGGGCCGCCGGCGGGAATGGGGGCATCGAGCGGCGCCTGGGCGCCTGCGAGCAGCGAGCGCAGGCGGCGGCCCTGGTCCGGGGAGGGCGGCTGCCGCCAGTACGCGAAATAGACATACTCCGCCCACAACTCGCGCAGTTCCGGCAATGTTTCGCGCAAGCGCCGCAACAGTCCTTCGCGGCGAAACGGAGACAGGGCGCGCGCGCCCCGCAGGCGCCGCTGCGTGCCGGGGGGGGGCGCCGCGCGCGTGCAGGCGTCGGTGTCCCGCGAGGGACGATGCGAGCCTGGGAGCATGCCGCCGTTCAGCGGGCGCTCAAAGAGACAGCCGGCGCAATTCGGTGTCCTGATCCGCGGTGGCCCATATTTCCTCGAACTCGGCCAGCAGCTCCCGGCAGCGCAATGCATCGTTGAAGTCCGCCACCCCCTCCCAGCGCTCGGGGACGGGGCGATTCAGGAACCCGGCGCCGTCCGCCACCAGGAATTCCCTGACGGCGATCTCGCGGTCGGGCGACGGGCTGCGGAACTGGACGAAACTGGCCAGGCGGCCGCTCAATCCCAGCAGGCGATGGCCGCCGCCGCTCAGGCCCTTGGGGTCGAAGATCAAGACATGGAGGGAGAAGCGCCGGTTGCCGGCGATGGCGGTCCGTACGGCGGCGGCGATCTCCTCGGAGTCGAACACCGGCGGGGCGAGCCGGCAGGATACGATCCGCACTTCGCGGCGCGCCTGGCACAACAGCGCAGTGGCCGCGGCGCGGTTGTCCTGGATATCCTGCAGCGAACGCAGCCCGCTGTCCCGACCCAGGACGAGGGCGCTGTAGTCCTTCGCCGCCGTCTCCGCCATGCTTCAGCGGAGGCTCGGGCCGGCGCCGGGCGCGGCCCGCCGGGCGCGGCGCGCGCCCTCAACGGTAACGGTAAAGCGGCGGCGCACCGTCCGAAGATGCCTGGTACTTGACCGTGACTTCCTGGAATGCCTGCAGCGCATCCTCCAAGTCGAGGTCCTCGCGCAGTTGGAACGAGTTTATCCCGCAACGCTGCATGAAAAACAGCTGGTCGCGCAGCACGTCGCCCACGGCGCGCAACTCGCCCCGGTAGCCGTGACGGTCGCGCAACAGGCGGGCGATGGAGTAGCAGCGGCCATCGGTAAACTTCTCGAACAGCAGGGCGAGCAGGGGGATGCCGGCCAGGAAGGGGACCAGCTCCTCGAGGGGATCCTCGCAGCCGAGCAGGACTCCGAGCCGGCCCGCGGGCCGGACGGGCAGCGCGCCGCGCCGCTCGCTCCAGAAGGGAAAGGGCACGATGATGTCGCCCGGCGGCAGGGCGCCGCTCTCCGGAACCTCGCGCAGCAGGATCCAGCCGTCCTCGACAATGCGCAGGTCTTTAATGACCTTCATAAACCTTTTCCCGGAAGGACGCGACTCCGATCCGGCGGTAGGTATCCAGGAAGCGTTCGCCGTCGCGGCGGTTTTCCGCATAGACCTCCATCAGTTTGCCGATCGCCTCTGCAACGCGCTCTTTGGGGATGGCGCGGCCGAGGCGGGCGCCGAGGGCTACGTCGTTGCCGGACGAACCGCCCAGGGTCAATTGATAGTATTCCGCGCCTTTTTTGTCCACGCCCAGGATGCCGATATGGCCCACATGGTGGTGGCCGCAGGCGTTCATGCAACCGGAGATGTTGACCCGAATCTCGCCCAGTTCCGCCAGGGCGTCCGGGTCGGAAAATGCCTCGTTGATCTGGCGGGCGACGGGGATCGAGCCGGCATTGGCCAAGGAACAAAAATCCAGCCCCGGGCAGCAGATCATGTCGGTGAGCAGGCCAATATTGGGAGTGGTCAGCTCGTGCTCCGCCAATGCCTGCCAGAGCGGGTACAGATCGGCCTGGCGCACGTGACCCAGGACCAGATTCTGGTCATGGGCGACCCGGATCTCGCCGCAACTGTAACGTTCGGCCAAGTCGGCGATGGCGTCCATCTGCCGGTCGGTGGCGTCGCCGGGCGGCGCCTGCGGGGCCTTCAGGGAGATATGGACAATGGCGTAGCCGGGCATCTTGTGGGCGGCCAGGTTGCGCGCCGCCCAGCGCGCGAACTCCCGGTCCTGCCGCAGTTGCCCCAGGTGGGCGCCGTCGGCCGCGGATTCTTCGTAGGCGGGGGGGCGGAAAAAGGCGCCGACCCGTTCCACCTCGGCGGAGTCCAGCAGGCAACCGGGCGACTGCCGGGCGTATTCCCAGTCCTGTTCGACCAGTTCGGAAAAATGTTCGGCCCCCAGCGCGTTGACGAGGATCTTGATCCTGGCCTTTTGGCGGTTGTCGCGGCGCCCGAAACGGTTATAGACGCGCAGGATCGACTCGAGGTAGGAGAGCAGATAACGCTCCTCCAGGCGTTCCCGGATGCAAACCCCGATATAGGGCGTGCGCCCCTGCCCGCCGCCGACCAGCACCCGGAAGCCCTGCTCCCGCCCCTGTTGTCGCGGCGCCAGGTACAGGCCGATGTCGTGTACCTGAACCGCGGCCCGGTCCCGCCGGGCGCCGCTGACCGCAATCTTGAATTTGCGCGGCAGGTAGGAGAACTCGGGGTGCAACGTGGACCACTGACGCAGGATCTCGCAGTATGGCCTGGGGTCGCGGAATTCGTCGCGGGCGATGCCTGCCAGCGGGTCGGCGGTGATGTTGCGGACGCAGTTGCCGCTGGTCTGGATGGCGTGCATCTGCACGCTGGCCAAGTCTTCGAGGATGTCCGGAACCCGCTCCAGGCGCGGCCAGTTGAACTGGATATTCTGGCGCGTACTGAAGTGACCGTAGCCCTTGTCGTATTTGCGGGCAATGTGGGCCAGCATCCGCAATTGCCGCGCGGACAGCAGGCCATAGGGAATGGCTACCCGCAACATGGGCGCGTGCCGTTGCAGGTACAGGCCGTTCATCAGGCGCAGGGGGCGGAACTCTTCGTCGCCGATCTCGCCCTTCAGATAACGCCGGGTTTGTTCCCGGAACTGGGCTACGCGCTGGTTTACCAGGGTCTGGTCGTAATCGTCGTATGAATACATGTAGTCATTCCGCCCGGGCGGGTCTTTCGTCCAGAAAAGAGCGCGCCCGTCCAGAAAAGATCGCAACGGCGAAGCTCCGATCCGAAAACGCCGCCCGTCCCCGGCAGGAGAATCGCCGCGAGAGGCCCTATAACATACCACCCGTTCCCGGCCAAGGAAACATGCGCGAAGGGGCGCCGCGCGCTGGAATCCCTGCATCGCCGGCGGTTATTGCAGCCGCGCGCCGCCGACCGCAGGGACGCCCCCCCCAATGGCCGCGCCGCAACCGCCCCCGGCGACTCTCCCGGGGCAACGACAGGCAATCGGCGGGGCTCAGACGCTATGGCTGGCCAGGAACATCCGGCCCTGGCGCGTGAGATAGCCTTCGGCGTCCACAAGTCCGCGTTGCACCGCTTCGCTCAACAGGTTGCGGGGCGCGTTCCTGGGCAAGTAAACCTGCCCGTCGCCATAGCGATATTCCAGCACCGCCGCCAACTGCGACTCGTTGATCGGCGCAGTCTTTTGTTTCCGAACCGTCATTTTAGACCCTCCAAAAAACCTGAAAATCAGTCAGGTACGACATATGTACACTATATTAGTATATAAATATACCATATGTTTCCAATAGATAAAGTTATTTCATCGTTTCCAGCCCGATACAAGGCATCGGAAAACCACGACGCCCTGCGACGGGATAGCCGGCAACGCAAAATCTCAGGGCCAAATTTCTGGGCCATCGGGGCGCGTCCGCCGCCCATTCGGCGACAGGCACGGAGCAGGGCGATATTCTGGACGAGGGACGCAGCTTCTTAGCCGGCCAGGAACAGGCCCGGCACTGGCGCGACTCCTGCAAGCTCGGCCCTCTCCACCGATAGCGGCACCTGAGCGGGTTTGGATTCTACCCGGGTCGGCGGCGTAATGCCATATATATGTACTGGACCGGTACATGTAAGGTTAGCCGCGATTGCCTATACTCTCCTTCGATCCAATCCGGGATCGCCTATGTCAAGCGGAGGCTCGAAGATGGACATT
>JAPPPX010000129.1 GCA_028817305.1 Gammaproteobacteria bacterium
GGCGAGAAGGAATGGCACAGCGTAAAGCGGCGCGGCGAATATTGGGCGGGGCGGCGGCGCCCCTAGGCGCCCTGGCGCTCGCCGTTGCCTTCTCCGCGGCGGTTTGCTGGACGCCTGCCCCGGCCGCCGCCGCGCCGGCCGCCCCCGCCGCCGACGATACGGCGGCCGGCGCGGCGGCGGAGAAAAGGCCGGCGGCAAAACCGCCGCCGCGGCCGCAAGCGAAACCGCCGGCGGCCAAAACGCGGCCCGCGCCGGAGCCGGCGCGAATCGTCCCCAGCGAGGAGATCGAAGTGGAGACCCCGGTCGCCTTCCCCGCGGACATCTGAAGGGGCGCGGCGTTGCGGAAGCTGTATCGGGCCGCGATGGAGCACGAGCTCCGGTATCAGCTGGCGGCGTTGATCGCCGCCGCTGTCCTGGTGCACGTGTGCTACGAAACCTGGGTGCGCCCCGTCGCCGCACAGCAACTGCAATGGCGGGAGAGCGGCGCGGGCGCTGCGCCGGCAATGGGCCGGGCAGCCGTGATCGTCAAGGACTATGAGCAGGAAATCTGCCTGATCGCCATGCTCTGGGCGCTGGCCATCATGTTGCTCAAGGCGGGGACCTTGCGCTACTCGCGGCGGCTGTTCGCCGTCAAGGGCAGGGGCGGCCAGGCGAACTTCCTGGAGACGCGCGAGACGGACATTATCCTGCCGGAGGCGAAAGACCTGGACCGGTACCGGGAGATCCTGGACCGCGCCAAGGCGCTGGGCTACCGCGCCACGGTGCTGTACAAGGCGGCGGCGGCTTCCCTGGATCGCTTTTTCACGACCTCCCGCGTCCCGGAGGCGACCCTGGCGATGCAGCAGATCTGCGAAACGGAGGCCGAGCGCCAGGAGACCGGGCTGTCCATGGTGCGCTACTTGATCTGGCTGATCCCCTCCGTGGGCTTCATCGGCACGGTGCGGGGCATCGGCGCCGCTTTGGGCAAGGCCGAGCAGGCGGTGCAGGGCAACATCGGCCCGGTGACGGAAAGCCTGGGCGTCGCCTTCAACTCGACTTTCGTGGCATTGGTCATCAGCGTCGTGATCATGCTCTTTCTGCACAAGCTGCAAGAGGCGCAGGAGACCTTGATCCTGGATACCCAGGATTTCTGCAACGATCACCTGTTGCGCTACATGAGGGAAAAGATCCCCGGCGCCTGAAAGCGCCCGGCATCATGGCCGCCCCGGAGCGAAGCGCAGCGACCGCGGTGCTGCAAATCGGCAGTTGCTTTCTGAGCCTTGCCCCGCCCCGCGAGCAGGAGTGGCGGCACAGTCCCTGCTACGCTTCCCTGCAGCAAGGCAAGTGGCGGGCGGGAGACGCCGAGCGCTTCCAGTTCCACACGGAAGAGTCGTCCGGCGACAGCGACAACACGTACTTCGCGGAGTGCAAGGTCAAGAAACTGCACCAGCGCCCCTCCGACGCCCAGAGCTCCCTGGACCTGGTGTACCTGCACCTGCGCGATTTCCTGAAGCGTCCCCCCGAAGACGGCGAAGCCCTGCTGGTTCTGGTCTCCGCGGCTTACGAAAAGGAGCAGCTGCGGCACCTGCTGGGAGTCCTGCAGGCCCTGGCGCGTCCGCCGCTGGCCCTGTTGCAGACGCCGCTGGCGTACAGCGCCCTGCTACCCGAGGGAGACTACGCGATGCTCGAAGTGGGGCTGCGCCAGGCCGTGCTGACCCGGCTGGAGATCGCGGACGGCGCGGCCCGCCTGCGGGACTCGTTCCGGTGCGCGGGCCTCGGGTTGCCGCAGCTGTGCGAACAATGGTTCCGGATCATAGACGCCGAGTTCCTGAAGCGCCGCTACAATGCCCGCCATGACTCGCGCAACAAACGAACTTTGTTCCGGCAGATCATCGAGAATCTGCGGCGCGACTCCAGCGAACTGCGCCTGGAGTTGGACGGCATCGAGGTCGCCGTGGCCAGGGAGCGCTTCGCGGCGCATCTGCCGGAAGGCGCGCAACAGTGGTTGGCGGGCCGCAAGTGCGTACTGCTGCCCTCCCCCGGCATATCCCTGCGGCGGGTATTCCCGCAAACGGAAGCGTTGCCGCTCCTGGACCGCGGCCGCCTCGAGGCGCTGCTGCACAGCGAGCCGTTGCGCGGGCTGTCGGCTGGCGCCGCCCCGGAACCCTGCGGCGCGGTAAGGCAGTACCGCGAAATCCAGCACCCGCAGGCGCCCCCTCGGGCGCAGTAGCGGCACGGCGCGCGCTCATGGCGAGGAAACGGCGCGACGCAAGCTCCTTCGGCCTGGCTTTCCTGGATGTTATGTCCTGCGGCCTGGGCGCGTCCGTGCTGATCTTTCTGATCGTCAAGCACAACACCTCTGTGCAGGCGCTGGAGGCCGACGCGGCCGATGCCGCGCGCGCCGTGCCGCAAGAGGCCCGGCGGCAACAACTGCAACGGGAGATAGAAGAACGCGCCGCGCGGCTCGCCTTCCTGGACCGGCGCCTGTCCGAATTGAAGCGGAGCGTAGCCGACACGCAGCGGCAACACGCCGGCTCGCTGCAAGAGATTGCCGGGCTGCTGGCGGAACGGGCGCCGGCCGCCGCCGCCGGCGCGGACGGCCTCGATGCCCTGAAGGAGCGGTTGCGGCAACGGCAGGCGGCCCTGCTGAAGGCGCGCGCCAGCGGCGCCCAGCGCAAGAAAATCGAGGGCGAGGGCAAGCGCCAGTACCTCGCCGGCCTTACCGTGCGGGGCAAGCGCATTCTGATTTTGTTTGACCGTTCCGCCAGCATGTCGGACACCAGCGTCGTGAACATCATTCGTCACAAATTTCTGCCCGAGGCGCAACGGCGCGCGACCCCCAAATGGCGCTGGGCGTCGTCCATTCTGGAATGGCTGCTGGCGCACCTGCCTCCCGACGCGCAGTACCAGCTGATCGGCTTCGACGAACGGGCGGCGCCGGTACTGGGCGCGGCCCGCAAAGGCTGGCTGCCGGCCCGGGACCGGGAAACGCTGGCTGCCGTCTCCAGCGCCGCCGGGCAATGGCTGCCTGAGGGCGGCACCAATCTGGAGGCGGCGTTCCAAAGCGTCGCCGACATGTCTCCCGCGCCCGATGCGATCTACCTGGTTACGGACGGGCTGCCCACCAAGGGCGCCAGCCTTTTCAAGAGCGCCCGCGTCAGCGGCGAAAAACGCATGCAGTTCTTCCAGCAGGCCGTGCAGAAGTTTCCCCCGCGGGCGCCGGTCAACGTGATCCTGCTGCCGATCGAGGGAGACCCCGCCGCGCCGGAGGCATTCTGGAGGCTGGCGCAGGCCAGCGGCGGACGCTTCCTGGCGCCTTCCGGCGACTGGCCGTGAACGGCCGGAACGGCAGCTGGGCCGGGGAGGCGAACCCTGAGGCCAGAGACATGAGGCTATAGACGTGAGAATCGGGGCATGAAACGCGCGCGCCGCCGGACGGAGGGCAACAACCTGTCTTTTCTCGATGTCGTCAGCTGCGGCTTCGGCGCCATCGTCCTGCTGATCCTGATCGTTAAGCCGGAGACGCCCGGCGAACTTCCGCTCCCTGCCCCGGTGGAGGCCGTCGCGGAATTGGCGGCGCGCCTGGCGGCGTTGCAGGCAGAACAGCGGTCGCGGGAACAGGCGCTGCGCCGCCAGGAGGACGCGCTGGCGGCGGCGCGGGAGAAAGCGGCGGCCGCCCGGGCGCGCGTCCGGGCGCGCGTCCTGGAGCAAAGCAAAGCCGCCCGCCAGGCCGAGGTCGCCACGATGACGCAAGACAAGATCAGGAAGCGACTGGAGGCGGCCCTGCAAGATCTGGACGAGGAGATGCGGCGCCTGCGCCTGCAACCCGACGACGACGCGAAGGTCGGCGGCCTCCCGGTGGACAGCCGCTACATCGTTTTTATCGTGGACACCTCCGGCAGCATGAAGCAGCGCGCCTGGCGGCAGGCGGAGGAACAGATGATCGCCATCCTGGATGCCTATCCCAAGGTCGAGGGCATCCAGATCATGAACGACATGGGGCAATACATGTTCGATCAGTACCGAGGCCGCTGGATCCCGGACACGCCGGCGCGCCGCAAGGCCATTGTGCGGCACTTCCGCACCTGGGCGCCGTACAGCAACTCCAGCCCCGTGGAGGGCATCCTGGAGGCCATTCGCACGTACTCTTCCCGCTCCCGCAAGATCAGCCTGTATATATTCGGCGACGAGTTTAGCGGGCCGTCCGGCCAGGCGGTGATTGACGAGGTGGAGCGGCTGAATTTCTCCGGGGGCAAAGGCCGGCGCCGGGTGCGGATTCATGCCCTGGGCTTTTACACCGGCGCCGGGGCCACGGGCCAGCGCTTCGCGGCGCTGATGCGGGAGTTGACTTACCGCAACGGCGGCACGTTCATCGGGTTGTGAATGCCGGA
>JAPPPX010000189.1 GCA_028817305.1 Gammaproteobacteria bacterium
CGGCTTGGCTGCTGCGACTCCCCCTCAAGGGGGGAGTGATGGGAAAAATGAGGCGGGGGCAGGAATCTACCCTCCATGGCGGGTTGGGAATCGTTTCCCCTCGATTGCGTAACGGCTTGCAGCGCCTGGAGCCGCGGCGGCGCGAATTCAGCCGGGCGCGTCCGGCGGCGGTAACTCAGTGCAACGGCCTTGCAGTGGCGCAAGGGCCGAGCTGTCCGTGCGACGGCCAAAGAAAAAATCTTCGCTCGAACGCTCCAGGATGTCCGGGTCGGGATAAACCGCGAAATCGAGGCTGTCAACGGCGATCTCAAACACCGCCTCGTCGCCCCGGTAGGCGGGCTTGCCGCCGGCGGCGCGGATATCCTGCGACTCGCCGACCGGGGCGGTGCGGAAGACCCGGTGCGCATCCAGAGCTTCGCGGTCCACCTCTGCCTGGTAAACAAAATACCGCTCGTCGAAATTGGGACCCCAGAACGCGAAGGCCCGGGTGTAGTTCGTCTGACGACAACCGCCCGCGCCTCTGATCCTGCAGTACAGCCATGTGGCGACGAAATACTCGCGGGCGTCCGCGCCGTCGCCGGCGCGGCAGCGCAACCGGTAGCGCCGCTGCAACGGATCCGGATGCCCGTACTCCCGCAGCTTGGCGCCGGCGAGAAACCCGGGGGTGTAGAGACGCTCGCCGGTGCGCATGTTCCAGATTTCGTTGACGAATACGAACCCGATGAACAGCCACAGCGCGCCGCCCGCTACAGTGCGCGCGATCTCCCCAACTTTTGCCAGAACCTTCTTCACCAGCGATTCATGCCATATCCGGTTTGGGCTGCGCCTGGCACGGCCCGCAACCAGTAGCGCGTTTCGCGCCAGGCAGGCCCGCCAGGCGCCATAATGAACCGAAGCGAGACAGGTTTCCAGTCGCCGTCTTTTCCAAGACGGAAATGCGCCCGGGCGACCGCAAATGCCGGCCTCCCCCAGGCTCATTTTCCGTCGCGAGCGCGTCTCCCGTCCCGGTTCATGCGACATGCGCTATAGTGAGACCATGAAAAACATTTGGATTCCATGGCTTGCCGTTTTATTCGCCGCAGCCGCCGCCTGCCGTCCGGGCACCTGGAACGAACGCCACTACGTACTACACCTTGCGGACAACGGGCCGGTTATGCTCAAGAGGTATGCCCTGGTCGCTTTCCCAAGGGGCCCCGGCGATTCTTTTGTCATAAACGCCGAGGTCATGCGCAACGCTTTCAGCGCGGAGAACGCACTGTCGCCGCATCAGCTCACAGGAGCGATCGCCGCGAAGGGGACGCCGTATTCTTTCGAACTGAAATTGAGAACAGACTCGAAATTGTTACTGGTCCTGGAAACGACGGCAGGCAAATACTACAAGTCTTATATTTCTTCGCTGCCCGCGGACATCCGAAAGGACGGGCTGGTCATACCCGAACTTGAACGAACGAATGACTTCCCACCCGTTTCCCTGGACGGGGAAACCCTGGAAGGGGTTCGCGTCGCAATCGAGTGGGTGGGACATACCAACGAACACCACCGCGTCTTCTCTTTCTAAGCCCGCGAAAAGAAAATTGGGAAGACCGGCTTGCCAAGCCAAACCGTCTCCGGCGCTTTTTCTCTGTCATGCCGGGCTTTTTTTATCTGTCATTCCGGCCTCCCCCATGTCATTCCGGCGAAAGCCGGAATCCAGCATAGAAAGCGCGCGCTTCGCGCTCCTTCATGACGGGTCGAGGGAAAGGCGGACAGCCAAAGATTCGCGCCGTCGCCTGCCGGCGCCATCGCGCGAATGTGCGCGTTCCGCGCTCTATTTGCGCGGGATTCCGGCTTTCGCCGGAATGACGAAGGGAGACCGGAATGACGAGGGGAGACCGGAATGACGGAGGGGAAACCGGCTCCCCATCGCGGGGGAGTGGCGGGAAGGGACGCTCAGAAGCGCAGGGTGGCGTCCAGCAGGAATGCGCTGTCGGAGTCGGCGCCGCTGTCGCGTTGCAGTCCCGCATCCAGCAGGAGGCGCTCCGCCTCGAAGCGCAGACCGCCGCCGTAACTGCTCGCGCCCGACACCAAGCCGCTCTCCCCGTACAGCGTCAACAGCCCCGGCAGACCGCGCGCCAAACGCGCGCCGCCGATGCCATACGCCAGCTCGCTCCGCAAGCCCAGGCCCTTGCCAGGAACGGCGCCGCCCCCAACCGCGCCCGGCAACCCAGCGCCGCCAAAGGCCCCGCCGTCCAGCGCCACGCCCGACGCGCCTGAAGCGCCCAGACCGTCCCGCGCCAGCCCCAGGCTCGGGCGCAACGCCAACTGCAAGCCGCGGCGGTCGCCGCCCAAATCGTAGCGCAACATGCCCGTGCCCGTGTATTCCCGGTAACTGCGCTTGCTCTTGCTGGCCAGACGCGCCTGGACCTCCCATTCCGTCTCCAGACCCAGTCGCGGCCAGTGCAACTGAAAGCCCGTCCCGAACTCTCCCGTCATCGTGTCGCGCGCGCCGTCGCCGAAGTCGTAAGACGCCCCCACCGCCAGGTAGGGACGCAAGCGGGCGCCATCGTCGAAGTCGAGGACCTGGCCCAGCTCCGCCTCGCCTCGCAACTGCTGCGCGTCCGTCTTCGTCTTCGCGTAGGCCGTGCCGTCGGCGTCGTCGAAGCGCCCGCCGTCCGTCTCGCCGTGCAACGCCGTCCCCGACAGGCGCAGCAGCACGTCCACATTGTTGTCTGCCGGGCGGCGCCAGCTCAGACCCGCCGCTCCCAGCAGCAAATCCGTGTCGCTGCTCGCCTTGAGCGTCGGCATACCCGCCCGCCGCTCCTCGATCTCCAGCTCGCCCTGGCCGTAGCCCGCCAGCAGCCACACGCTCAGACGATCCGAGGGCTGCCAGGCCGCATACGGATACACCGTCACCAGATCGCTCTCGAAATCGCTGCGATCCCCCGCCGCCCCCACCGCCGGGCCGCTCACCGCGTGCAGACTCACGTCGCCCGTCGTGTAGCCCAGGGCCACCCCCGCCAGGTAATCGCCGTAGCGTCCGTCCAGGCCCAGGTAAAAGCCGTAGCTGTCGCCGTCGTAGTCGTAGGTGGTGCCGCCTTCCCGCGGTTCGCCCTCCAGCGAGGTGTAGTTGCCGCGGCCCCACAGGGACAGCGTGCTGCCGCCGCCCTGCTCGCTGGTGGCAGAGAAACCGGAACGGCCCAGCAACTGCCGCAGCGAACGGTTTTCGGCGCCGGAGGCGCCGGAGTCCAACCCCTGCAGTTGCGCCGCCGCCAACTGCGCCAGGGCGGACAGGTTCAGGGAGGAGGCGCCGGGTTGGGAGGGGCCGCCGGTGGCGGTTGCGGCGGTTGCGGTGGACGGTGTGGACATTGTGGACGCTGTGGACGTCGTGGACGCTGTGGACGGGGTGGACGCGGCGCCGCCAAGGCCCTGCGGGAGGCCAATCGCCGGGGCGCCGGACGCGCCGCCGGATGCGGACGCGGCGCCAGCGCCGGAGGATGACGACAGCACTTGCCGGCCGTCCAGGTTCAGCGCCAGTCCCGGACTCGCCAGGCCGCGCCCCGGATCGAGGCGCCGCGCGATCACCGGCAACGACAGCGCCGCCGTCGCCCGATTCAGCGCCGTCGCCGCCTGTTCCATGCGTACCATGCGCTCCTCCGCCTGCGGCCCGGCCGGCTGGTCGCTGGCCTGGATCGTGCCGGTCGCCGTGCCCGTGCCGCCCACCACGGCGCCGCCGCCGCTCACCGTGAGGGTCACGGTAAAGGTCTCGCTGGCCTCCTCATCCGCATCGTCGTAGCTATAGAAGACGCAGTCCTGGGACGTCATGTAGTTCGACGGGGTGAAGGTCAGCGTCGGCGCGGGAAACATCGTGGATGCCATAGTGGCCGCGGCGCTGTCGCGGAAATCGCCCACCGTGACGCCGGCGCCGGACACCGTGCAGGTGGCCTCCACATCGCCGCTGGGCACCTCGCCCGCGCCCACCACGCCGAAGCGCAGCGCGCCGCCCTCCGCCACGCTCGGCGCCCCGCCGATGGTGAAGGTGGCGGGCACATCGCTGGCCTGGATCGTGCCCGTCGCCGTGCCCATGCCCGCGCCCACCATGGCGCCGCCGCCGCTCACCGTGAGGGTCACGGTAAAGGTCTCGCTGGCCTCCATGGCCGCATCGTCGTAGCTATAGAAGACGCAGTCCTGGGACGTCATGTAGTTCGACGGGGTGAAGGTCAGCGTCGGCGCGGGAAACATCGTGGATGCCATAGTGGCCGCGGCGCTGTCGCGGAAATCGCCCACCGTGACGCCGGCGCCGGACACCGTGCAGGTGGCCTCCACGTTAGCGCTCGGCACCTCGCCCGCGCCCACCACGCCGAAGCGCAACGCGCCGCCCTCCGCCACGC
>JAPPPX010000043.1 GCA_028817305.1 Gammaproteobacteria bacterium
GGAGCGCGAGGCGCGCGCTTTCTATGCGGGATTCCGGCTTTCGCCGGAATGACATGGAGGAGGCCGGAATGACGGAAAGCAACATATAAATGGCGGCGTAGGCTTTATTCGCTGGATGCCCGCGGGGTTTCTGCACAGACTGGAAAGCGCGAATCTTTGGCCGTCCGCCTTTCCCTCGAGCCGTCATGAAGGAGCGCGAAGCGCGCGCTTGATATGCTGGATTCCTGCTTTCGCAGGAATGGCGAGGTGTGAGATGACGGGCTCAACCTGTAAATGCAACAGGTGGTTTGATACCGAAAAATACCTGATGCGACGTTTTCATGCTGAGACCTTTCCTCGGACAGTTATTCGTTTTGTGCATAAAAGCATAGAGATCGTGTGCGATCACGATCCGGTTATGCCTTGCTTCCCTAAGGGCGAAAATCTAAATTCATGCGCCGCCGGATGTATTCGTCCAGCAGCGGCACGGCCAGAGTGTATTTGCCGTGCCGGTTTTTGAATACCATGCCCTTGTTAAACAACGCGGTTAGCATCTGGTTGGCATGGCTGTTGCTGAAAGCCCGTTCGGTGGATTTTGAGGTCTCTACGATTTCCTGCACGGTGAATTCCCCTGCGCTGTTTTCAAGGCGGGAAATGACGGACAGCAGATCGCGTTGCCGGTCGGTCAACTGCGCCCAGCGGCCCTCAAAAAAATCCATGTCCAGTTTGCGGGAGAGCCGGCGGAGAAGGCTTTCGCCGTGCTCGTCAATCTGTGGGGAAGCGCTGGTCAGATAATCGTATAGTTCCCGGCACCAGAATTGGATGAAATAGGGGTAGCCCTTGGTGCGCTCATAAATCATGTCATCAAGTTGAACGAAGACGTTCTTAATGTGTTTTGGCTCTTCGTCCAAGGGTTTGACGATCGCTTCGCGCGATTCTTTGCGACTCAAATTGCCCAGCGTCCATACCCGGAACATGCGCTCGGCAAATGTCCGCGACGCAACCAACTTGGGGAATAACGGCGGCAGTCCGGTCAGCAACAGCATGAATGGTACGCCCTGACTTTGCAGGGAACTGAACACATCGAGCAACAGGCTGAGAGGGTATTGTTTGTCCTTGTCCTGGTCAGCCAGGTTTTGCGCCTCGTCCCAGGCGAAGACGATGCCCTTTTGGTTCGGTAGATGTCGTTGCATCAAATCCCATGCGATAAGCAGAACCCGCTTGAGTTTGTCCGAAGTCAAACCCGGTTGACGCTCGAACAGCGCCCACATGGTTTCGTAGTTAAAGCGAATCGCCTGACGTTCCGGCTGGTCGGCGAATCCGAGGGGATGCCGCTCGCTTGCGGCGTATTCCCAGTCGCTGGAAAAGGTGTTCAAGTCTGTCAGCAAGCGTGTTACCAAGTGGGTTTCGCTGATCGAAACCGCCTCGGAAATGTCATTGCTCGCCCAAAGCCAGTTGTTTTTCACGGCTTTCTTGCGGAGTTCTTCCCGCATAAGCACGGTCTTGCCGACGCCGCGGATGCCCGTCAGGACAAGATTCTCCAGGATCTGCGTTTGCGCCAGGAGTCGGGAAAACTCTCGCCGTTCGGCATCGCGCCCGGCGAGATAGGGCGGGGCGTGGGCGGCGCCGGGTCGGTATGGGTTGTCTGCCATCGTCAAATTTATATATATTTATCCAAAAGACTAAATTTAGTATTTCGGCTAATTATATCTAAATTTGGGCTTAATGCAAGAGTTTCCAAGGGATTACAAGAAACCGGCCGGGGGTCGCGGCCCCCCGCGGCCCGAACGCCCCATCAGACTGTAAAGGGCGATCGGCAATTTTGCCTGTGGCCGCGGGCTCCAGGCTCCCTGCGGCCCGAACGCCCCCGCCCGCCCGCCTGAGGCAGGCGCGCGCTCAGGATGCGCGCGCCGTGCCGGACGCCGCCGGTATGTCGCGGTGGCGCACCACCGCCTGGCGGCCGCGCTCCAGAAACAGCTGCGCCAACCGCTCTACGACATAGACCGAACGATGCTGGCCGCCGGTGCAGCCTACGGCCACCGACAGGGAAATGCGGTTTGTGCTCTCGAAGGAGGGGATGCAGTGCTCCAGGAATTCCACGAGCTGGGCGAGGAAGCTCTGCGCCGCCTGTTGCCGGTCCAGGAATGCGGCCACCGAGGGGTCTTGCCCCGTGAGGGCGCGCAGGCGCGTTTCCCAGTAGGGGTTGGGCAGTCCCCGGGCATCGAATACGAAGTCGGCGTCTCTGGGCAGGCCGTTGCGGTAGCCGAAGGATGCCAAGTGCAGCAGAAAGGTCGCGGCGGCATGCGGCTCCAGGGTTTGTCGGATGATCCGGGACAAATCGTGGGAGTGTATCCGGGAGGTATCGAGCCGCAGGTCCGCCCATTCCCTGAGCGAGCCCAGCAATTGCCGTTCCTGTTGGATGGCCTGCGCCAGGGGGACTTCCGCGCGCTCCAGGGGATGCCGGCGGCGGGTTTTCTGGAAGCGCTCGACCAGGCGTTCCTCGTGCGACTCGAGAAACAGCAGGAAGACGTTGATGCCCTGGGCCTTGAGTTCGCGCAGCGTATCCGGCAGTTGCGACAGGTCTTCCTTCAGGGCGCGGGTGTCAATCCCCAGCGCCGCCTTGCCGGAGGGGAAGCGGCGCTCTTCCTTTCCGGGCGGTTGCAGCAGGTACGGGATCAGCCCTACGGGCAGGTTGTCTATGCAGTAATACCCGAAATCCTCCAGGGTATGCAGCGCGACGGTCTTGCCGGCGCCGGAAAGCCCGGTGATGACGATCAATTGTCGCAGTCGTTCCATGGTTGGCCCGGTTGGCCCGTGGGTCGGCGGAGAAAGACGGGGGGGGCAATTCCGCCCCGGCGTTTATTGCCCGTTTTGCGTCAACAGTTCGTATATTTTGCTTGCGGGGTAGCGCCTTCTCAGCGCGCGAATTATTTTGTCGTCAAGCAGCGTTTCGGCGAGCGCCTCCAGGTAGTGCGGCTTCTGCTGGGCGGCGTCGTTTGGGACCAGCACGCCGAAGATTAAGTCCACCTGCGTCTGGTCGGCGGCGGCGTAGTCAATCTTCTTGTCCAGCTGCAGGAAGGCGCCGATGGGCTCGGAAATGTAGCTCATGCACGCATGGGGCAGCGCCACCCCCTTGCCCAGCGCGGTGTTGCCCAGCCGTTCCCGCTCGAGCAGGGTCTCGCAGATCTTGTTCTGGCACAGGCCCTGGTCGCCGCTGGCGAGCAGTTTCGCCAGCGCTTCCAGCGCGCACTTTTTGTTGTTGATCTTCTGCCGGCACAGAATCCTTTCCGGCGAAAGGATTCGGCCGATCCGCGACGTGCCGTTGCCCGCGGGCATGGCTTCTTCTCTGAGGGTCGCTTCCTCGCTGCGATGGTGGTCTTTCATTTTTTCCCGGTACTTGGCGAGTTGTCGGTCCAGTTTGCTGGCCATTTCGTCTATGGCGGCGTACATGTCCTCGTTTTCGGCGTCAGCGTACAGGGTCGCGCCCTTGAGCGCGAAGGTCGCCTCGGCCTGCTTGCGCTGCTTCTCGATGCCAAGAAAGACATGGGCGTGCAGCACGTTGTTGGGATGCTTTTCGATCCGTTGCAGCTTGGTTTTCACATAGTTGCGGATCGCCTCGGTCAAGGCCATGTGGTGGCCGCTGATCTCGATCTTCATGCCGGGCCGTGCGGCGCAGGCCGCTGCGCGCGGCGCTCGAGCTTCGCGGCCTTCGCGACCTTTGCGATCTTTTTGCGGCCGCGGCAGTCGGAGATGCCCAGGCTCTCCCGGTACTTTGCCACGGTCCGGCGGGCGACACGGATTCCCTGCTGGGCAAGCAATTCCGCCAGTCTGCGGTCGCTGAGGTGGCTTCCCGGCGGCTCGGCCGCAATGATCCCTTTCAGCACGGCCTTGACTGCCGTGGAGGAGCGGGAGTCTTGTCCCTTGCCCAGGGAACTGGAGAAGAAATACTTGAGTTCGTACATGCCTCGGGGGGTCAGTATATATTTTTCTGTGGTGGCGCGGGAGACGGTGGATTCGTTCAGGTTCAATTCCTCCGCGATGTCGTTCAGTACCATGGGCCGCATGGCGCTTTCCCCGTGTTCCAGGAAGTCTTGCTGCCGTTCGACGATGCAGGCGGCGATTCGGCGCAGAATATCGGCGCGCGTTCGCAGGCTTTTGATGAACCAGCGGGCCTCCTGCAGGTGGGTCTTCAGCGAGCGCCGGTCTTCGCCGTTGCAGCCGTTGCGCGCCAGTTCCTGATACAGGCGGTTGACGCGCAGCTTGGGCGCTGCGCCGGCATTGTATTCGACCTTCCAGCGGCCCCGCTCTTTCTTCGCGATCAGGTCGGGGATCACGTACTTTATGTCGGCTTCCTGGCTCTGCGTGCCGGGGCGCGGGTCCAGGGAGCGGACCAGATTGACCGTCTCTTGCAGTTGCTCCGGCGGCAGCCCCAGCGCTTTGCCTATGGCGGCGAAGTCGCCGGCGGCGAGGAGGTCGAAGTAATCGGAGACCAGCCGGGAGGCCTGTTGCCGCCAGGGGGTGTCGGGAGGCAGCTGTCCCAGTTGCAGGAGCAGGCATTCCTGCAGGGTGCGGGCGCCGACCCCCGGCGGCTCGAATTCCTGTATCTGCGCCAGGATGCCCTCCAGGCTTTCCAGCCGCGCGTCTCCGCCCAGGGTGTCGCGCAATTCTTCCAGCCCCGTGGTCAGGTAACCCTTTTCGTCAATCGCGCCGACGATGGCGGCGGCCAGGGCGTGTTCGGTCGGGTCCAGGGGCAGCAGGTTCAGCTGCCGCTCCAGGAGGTCGTGCAGGGTTTGCCGCCCCGTGCCCAGGGATTCCTGCGGCTCCAGGGCGCGGTTGCCGCTACCCGCCGGCCGGGCGGGGCCGTCGTAGATTTCCCCCCAGTCGCTGTCCATGGGGAGTTCCGCGGGGATGTCTTCGGGCATCGCGGCGGCCTCTCCCTCCTCCGCCTCGGGCGCGTTGCCGGATTCTTCTCCGGCGGCCCGCTCCTGCCGCTCGTCGCGCGCGGCGCCGGCATTCTCTTCCGCCCCCCCGTCTTCGGCCTCTTCCAGCATGATGTTGGATTCCAGGGCTTGCTGGATCTCCGTGCGCAATTCCAGGTTGGAGAGCAGCAACAGGCGGATGCTCTGCTGCAGCTTTGGGGTCAGGGCCAGCCGCTGGCCCAGTTGCACTTTCAACTCGTTTTTCATCTAGATATGGGCCCGCTTCCCCAGGTAGAGGCGCAGCGCCTTGTCGTTGGTGAGGATCTCTTGCGGGCGGCCCTGTGCGGCGATGCGCCCGCCGCTGACGATATAGGAGCGGTGGCAGACCTGCAGCACCTCCCGGGCATTGTGATCCGTAATCAGGATGCCCAGGCCCGAGCTGCAAAGTTGTTGCGCGATTTGCTGCAAGCCGTGGACGGAGATGGGGTCTATGCCCGCGAATGGCTCGTCCAGCAACAGGAAGCGGGGGTTTGCCGCCAGCGCCCGGGCGATCTCCAGCCGGCGCCGTTCCCCGCCCGAGAGGCGCTCCCCCAGCTGGCGGCGCAGGTGGGAGATCTGGAACCGCTGCAAGAGTTCCTCCAGCAGCTCCTGCTGCTGGCCGCGGTCCAGGTCGCGGCGCAGTTCCAGGATCGCCGCGATATTGTCCCCGGCGCTCAGTTTGCGGAATACCGACGCCTCCTGCGGCAAGTATCCCAGCCCCAGGCGCGCCCGCCGCTCGATGGTCAGGTGGCCGATCTCGCGCCCGTCCAGGAGAATGCTGCCGCTGTCCTGAGCCAGCAGCCCTACGACGATATTGAAGCAAGTGGTCTTGCCGGCGCCGTTGGGGCCCAGCAGCCCCACGATTTCGCCTGTTGCGACCCGCAGGTCTATGTCTTCTATCCCGCCCCCGCCGGAGCGGAATCTCTTTGCCAGGCGCCGGGCTTCCAGGACGCCCTGCCCCTGCCCCTGTCCGTTCCGCGGCCCGCCGTTCGCGGCGCCGTTCACTCCGCGGCCTCCTCCGGCGCCGGCGGCTCGATCGTGACCCGGACCTTGTCGTCCCCGGCGCGGTCGCCGCGCGCCAGCACCCGGCTGTTGACGGTGTCGTATTCGACCCATCCGCCGCGGAATTCGATATTCTGCTGTTCCACGACCACCTCGCCGCTCAGGATGACCCTGCCCTTTTGCGGGTAATACTCGATCCGCGAGGCCCGGGCCTCGTCGTAGCCGTCGGCATGTTCCGGGCGCTGGCGGTACGTGGCCGGCTGTCCCTCGACGATGGCCTGTTGCAGGCGGCGATCCTCGGTGTACGTCATGGTCATGGTGTCGCCGGTCAGGCGCAGGCTTCCCTGACGGATGACCACGTTGCCCCGATATACGGATTTTCGGGCGCGTTCGTCAAGTTCGCCCGTTTCCGCTTCCATCTCGATAGGCTGTTCCCGGTCCAGCGCCAGGGTCCAGGCATTGCCGCAGAAGCTCGCCGCCGCCGCCGCCAACAGGATCCCCGCCGCCGCCCGAGCGCGGCGCCAGCGTTCCCCGCACTTCGCCCAGCAGCTCCAGCCGCCCTTGCGCCAGGTCGGCGCGCATTCCCCGGGCGGCCAGGGCGGCCCCGGGGCGGTACGCCCGCACCGGTCGCCGCGTTCGCGCGCGGCGCTCATCGGGGTACAAGCGCACGTCTTCCGTTTCCAGGCAGACGGTCGCGTTTCCTTTTTCTTCTGCACCCTTCCATATGCGTACCTTTCCCTCTAGAAGGATAGTGCGATCTTCCTCTTCTATCCAGGCCCGTTCGGCCAGCAGGAACCAGGGCGGGGCGCCCTCGGCATAGATCTCCAGGCGGGGCGCCGTGAGTTCGCTGCGCTTGCCCCGTGCCAGGCCGCGCAGCGCGTCCCCGTAGAGCCGGTATTTTGGCCTTCCCCGTTCGTCCAGGATCAGGCTGTCGGGCCGCGCTACCGAATAGGCCGGCCCAGCGGCGTCCGCGGGCGCTGCGGCGGTGTCGCCGCTCGCCCACCAGGCGAGCGAGCCGCTGCCGGCGACGGCCGCCGCGATGGCCAGCATGGCTGCCGCCGTGCCGCGGTCCAGAAACCCTGGAGAGCGCATAGGGCGCCGGGCCGTCACTTGGTTGCCCCGGGCGCGGCGCGGCCCCGGGCCAGGTAGGTGGCGAGCGTTCCTTCCCAGGCCCCCTGCGCGTCCAGGATCGCCTCGCAGACTTCGCGCGCCGCCCCGCGCCCGCCGCCGCAACGGGTGACCCAGTCGGCGCGCTCTTTGACCAGGGGGTGGGCGTCTGCCACCGCGATGGAGAGACCGACGGTCTCCATGGCCGGGAGGTCCACCAGGTCGTCGCCCACGTATGCGGCGCGAGCGGGGGCCAAATCGAAGTGCTCGAGCATCTCCTGGCAGGCCGGGCCCTTGTCGTTGCGGCCCAGGTAGCACAGCCCGACGCCCAAGGCGGCGAGCCGCGCGCGCACCACTTCGGAATTGCGCCCCGAGATCACGGCCGTTTCCAGTCCCGAGTGGTGCAGCAAGGCAAAGCCGAGCCCGTCGCGGACATGGAAAGACACGTATTCGTTGCCGTCCGTTCCCAGATGCAAGGCGCCGTCGGTCAGTACGCCATCCACGTCGAATATAATCAGGCGGGCGCGCGCCGCTTGCTCCCGCAGCTCTGGGGGCAGGCGGTTCACACGACGCGGGCGCGCAGCAGGTCGTGCATATTCAATATGCCAACCAGCCGGCGATCTTCGTCGGCAACCAGCAGGGCGTTGATCCGGTTGGTCTCCATCATCCTCAAGGCTTCCACCGCCATGCAGTCGGGCGGCACGGTCTTGCAGTCGCGGGTCATTGCCTGAGCGATGCGCAGCTGGTGGAGATCCGCTCTTGAGTCCAGAGCGCGCCGCAGGTCGCCGTCGGTGAAAATGCCCGCGATGCGGCCGTCCCCGTCGGCGACCGCGGTCACTCCCAGGCTTTTGGCCGTCATCTCCAACAGGGCCTCGGGCAGGGCCGTGTCCGGCGCCACGCGGGGGATTTCTTTGCCGGTGTGCATGATGTCCGAAACCAGAAGCAGTTTCCGGCCCAGGGAGCCCCTGGGGTGAGAGCGGGCGAAATCCTCCATGCTGAAGCCGCGCGCCTGCACCAAGGCAATGGCCAGCGCGTCGCCGAGGACCAGTGCCGCCGTCGTGCTGGCCGTGGGCGCAAGCCCGAACGGGCAGGCCTCTTCCTCGATCCCGGCATGAATGCTTACGTCCGCCTTCGTTGCCAGCAGGGAGGAGGGTTTGCCGGTGATGGCGACTAGCGGCACCCCCAGGCGTTTCAGCACGGGCAGCAGGGTGACCAGCTCTTCCGTTTCCCCGGAGTGGGAAATGATCACCGCCACGTCCTGGTCCGTGACCATGCCTATATCTCCATGCCCGGCCTCGCCGGGGTGTACGAAAAAGGCAGGGGTCCCGGTGCTGGCCATGGTGGCGGCGACCTTGCGGGCGATATGCCCGGATTTCCCCATGCCCGTTACCACGGTGCGGCCCTTGCAGGCCAGGATCAGCCGGCAGCCGGCGGCAAAGTTTTCGTCCAGAGAGGAAAGCAGGCGCGCCACCGCGTCCCTTTCCGTCTCGATCACGGTGCGCCCGGTCTCCAGGAGACTTTGCGTTTGCGCCTGCGGCTCGGGACTACGGGACAAGGGCGCCTCCGTGCCGGAACGACAGGTAAAGCCAGTATTGGTAGGCCAGGAAACAGCTCAGCAGGACACCGCCTTCGATGCGGTTGATCCGGCGTTTGCCGATGCCGAACAGGAACAGCCCCATGAGCAGGGCGAGCCCCAGCATTACAGGAAAGTCGCGGTGCAGGATCGCCTGTTCCAGGGCGCCAGGGGAAATGATCGCCGTCACTCCAGTCACTCCCAGGATATTGAAGATATTGGACCCGATAATGTTTCCTATGGCAATTTCCACCTCGTTGCGGAAGGCGCTGGCCAGCGAGGCGGCCAACTCCGGCAGGCTGGTGCCGAGCGCGGCCAGGGTCAGGCCGATGATCAAGTCGCCGATCCCGAAGGTCTTGGCGATGCGCGTGGCGCTCCAGACCAGCAGTTCGGCGGCGATCAGCAGCATGATCAGGCCCCCGGCCAGGGCGAACAACTCTCCCCACAGGGAAAGCGCCGGGCGTTGCGCGGCGCGCTCCAGTTCGTGGGCGAGTTCGTCGCCGCTACGCAGCCGCAGGGCGGCGGCGGATATGAACCAGAGCAGAAACGCCAGACATGCCAGCACCAGGCCGCCCTCCCATCGGGCGAGCTGCGTGTCCCAGACCGCGACCAGGAAAGCCAGGTAGGCCAGCAGCATAACCCAGTATTCTCGCGCCAGGGTCTTGGAAGTGACGGCAATCGGCAGGATCAGGGCGGTGGTCCCCAGCACCAGGGAGGAATTGACGATGTTCGAACCCAGCGCATTGCCGATGGCGATCCCCAGCCTTCCCTGCCAGGCCGCTACCCCGGAGACGAGCAACTCGGGGGCCGAGGTGGCGGTGCTGACGATGACCACTCCCGTCAGCAGACGGGGGAGCCGCAACCGCGTCGAAATCCCCGCCGCCCCGACAATGAAGCGGTCCGCCCCGTAGGCAAGCAGGGCGACGGCGACGAGCAGGGCCAGGCAATTTACTAGCATGCGGTCTCCTCCGCGCGAGGGCAGCGGCGCGAACGTGCGATCCGGCGAGCCGCAATCTTTGCGGCGCCGGCCGGGCGTGCCGCGGCAACGCGGTGGGCGCCTCGGGTTACTTTGGGACAAAGATACCAGATTGACGGATGCGGGGTAGCCGCCGGCCCGGCGGGATCTGCTACCGTGTCCCCGCGGGTTCCTCGACTTGCGATGCAGAATCGTTCCAACAGGCTGAACAGGCTGAAATTGTGGGGGGCAGGGGCGCTGGGGGTCGAAGCGGAGACCTGCGGCATACGCCCGGCGTCCGAAGACGCCAGCTTTCGCCTCTACTACCGGCTGACATTTCCGGGAGGGCATTGCATCGCCGTCTATTCGCCCCCCGAGCGGGAAGACAACCGGGCCTTCCTGGATGTGGCGAAGCGGCTGCGGGACGGCGGGCTCAACGTCCCCGAGGTGATCGCAACCGACCTGGAGCGGGGATTTCTGCTGCTGAGCGACCTGGGGGAGCGTACCTACCTCGATGCGCTGGCGACCGAAGACCCGGAGCCGTTGTACGAAGACGCCCTGGCGGCCCTGGCGCGGATGCAGCGCCGGGCGGATGCCTCCGGTCTCCCTGGCTATGACCGCCCTTTGCTGCTCGGGGAGATGGAGCTTTTCGAGCGCTGGCTGTTGCGCGAGCACTTGCAGCTCAGGCTGCAAAAAGCCGATGCGGCCCTGTTGCGGCGCTCTTTTTCCCTGCTGGCCGACGCCGCCCTGGCCCAGCCGCGCGTCTTTGTGCACCGGGATTACCACTCCCGCAACCTGATGCGGATGGCGGACGGCAACCCCGGGATTCTGGACTTTCAGGATGCGGTGTACGGCCCTTATAGCTACGACTTGGTATCGCTGCTCAAGGATTGCTATATATGCTGGCCCCCCGCCCGGGTGCGGCGCTGGGCCTGTTCCTATCTGCGCCGGGCGCAGGGCCTGGGTCTGTACGCGCGAATCGGCGAGGAGGAATGGTTGCGGGATTTCGAATGGATGGGGATGCAACGCCACTTGAAGGCGGCGGGGATTTTCGCCCGTCTCTGGCTGCGCGACGGCAAGAGAGACTACCTGCCGCACCTGCCGCGGACCCTTGCCTACATCGTCGCGGCGCAGGGGGCGCAGGCGCCGTTGCCGGAGTTGCGCGCCTGGCTCCGGGAGCGGGCGCTCCCCAGGCTGGAACGGGCGCCGCAATGAAGGCCCCGCAATGAAGGCCCCCCGGTGAAAGCCCCCCAATGAAAGCCCCGCAATGAAAGCCATGATCCTGGCGGCCGGCGACGGGATGCGCCTGCGTCCCCTGACCGCAACGGTGCCGAAACCGATGCTGCGGCTGGGGGGCAAGCCTCTGCTGCAATACCAGGTGGAGAGATTGACTCGGTGCGGCGTCACCGACCTGGTGATCAACCATGCCCGCCTGGGGCGCCAGATCGAGGATTATTTTCGCGACGGGCGCCGTTTCGGCGCCCGCATCCGCTATTCGCCGGAAGGCGAGTCGCCGCTGGGAACGGCCATGGGGATTCGCAAGGCCCTGCCGCTCCTGGGCCCGCGCCCGTTTCTGGTGGTCAACGCCGACATCTGGTGCGAGCCCCGTTTCGGGCGCCTGCGTCTGCCTGCCGACAGCGAGGCGCATCTCCTGTTGGTGCCGAACCCCAGCCATCGTCCGCGGGGGGATTTTCGCCTCGCCGCCGGGAAGGTGTTCCCCGGCGGCCAGCCGCGCCGCACGTATGCCGGCGTGGGGATTTATCGTCCGCGACTATTTGCCGAGGGGACAGCCCCGGAGTTGGCTTGCGTATTGCGCCGTGCCGCCCGGCAGGGATCGGTCAGCGGCAGCTTGTACCGGGGGCGCTGGACCGATATGGGAACGCCGGAGCGGTTGCGTCTCGCGCGCCGG
>JAPPPX010000127.1 GCA_028817305.1 Gammaproteobacteria bacterium
AAAGCGCGCGCTTCGCGCTCCTTCAGGGCGGAGCGAGGGCGCGGCAGACAGCCATGGGCTCGCGCCGCCGCCCGCCGCCCCACTCTCCCCATCACTCCCCCCTTGATGTACAGTGGGCTCTGATTATTTAAGGCCGATTGTAAAGCCGCTATCGGAGCCTGATAGTCCAAGCATTTTAGCCGAGTTCGATTGTAATTTTCCACAAACCGCTGGATGAAGGCGTTCCTTTGCTCATGGTTGCGGAACTTCTTTCTGCCATGATGACTCTTGATGTCGGGCCGGCTGCGCACCGCTTCGCTGATGCGCCGGTTGAAACGCTCCACCATGCCGTTGGTCCGCGGATGCCACGGGCGAATCAGACGATGCTCGATCCGCTGCGCTTGGCATACCAGGTCGAACGGATGCCGACCGCTGGGCTTGCCCTTGGGCTTGTCCTTCTTATGCACCGCATACTTGTCGGTAAACGCGCCGTCGTTATCGGTCAGTATCGTATGCACCGGATGCGGGAACGCGGCCAGAAACTTCCGCAGGCATCGCTCCATGGTCTTGGCATCGCGCTTATAGACGATCTGCACTTGCACGTAGCGCGTGGCCCGGTCTATGGCGACAAACACGTAACTGGCCTTGCCGTCGAGCCGGCACAACACCTTCAGGTCTATGTGAATGAAGCCGCAGGTTGCCTGCTCGAAACTGCCCGCGGCGTCGCGCCGGGTGGCCTTGGGCCTTCGGTTCAACTCCAGGCGCCGCAAACAGCTGTAGATGGAACTGCGGCTAAAGTGCTGCTTGGCAAAACACCGATTCATCACCTCGACGATATCGTCCAGCGACAAGTTCAAGCGCTGACGCAGTTCGCGCACGATCTCCTGTTGCTCGGGCGAGGTGCTGGTGTTCTGGTGGTGGCGCGCATGAGAGCCATCGAGCACCCGCCCGGCGTGCTTCCACTTATAGACCGTCTGCAACGAAATCCCCAACTCCCGCGCCAGGGCCGGACCGGTCTTGGACGAGCGCTGGATATACGCCCGAGTGGCGGGCGTGGTCTTGGCCAGCTTGTGCAACTTAATGTCCATCTTTGAGCCTCCTCTTTACATACTCGATACCGGACTGGATAGAAGAAGAGTATATGCAATCAGTCACCACATTACATCAAGGGGGGAGTAATGGAAGGGGGGAGCGATGGGAAAAATGAGGTGCGGGCTCGCCCCTGGTTTGTCTTTACTGCATTAACGGAGGCAGGAATCTACCCTCCATGGCGGGGTGGGAATCGTTTCCCCTCGATTGCGTAACGGCTACGCGGCGCCCGCCGCTGCTTGTCCATATGCGGTCGCAGCAGGTAAAATCGCGGCCGTAGCCGGCCCATACCGCGGGCCGGGCGGAACTCTCGCGCGGAGCTTTCGCGCAACGGAACAGCCGGAATGGATCCATATTACCAGGAAGACCTTAGCGCTCTGCAGGAGTGGTGGCAGCGCAACGGCAAGGCCCTGATCTGCGGGCTGGCCATCGGCGTATGCGGCGTGGTCGGCTGGCGCTTTTGGGAGGCGCGGCAATTGCGGCTGGCGGAAGAGGCCTCCGGAATATTTCAGGAATTGCTGGCGCGGACGGAACTCGGGGAAGCCGAGCAGATCGGGTTAGAAGAAATGGAGGTCGTGGAAAAGCTGGCCAAGCAATTGCGCGCGGAATACCCGAAGACCGCGTATGCGTCTTTCGCCGCGCTGCTGCATGCCCGCTTCCTGGCGGAAGACGGCGACTTGGCGGAGGCCGCCTCCCGCTTGCGCTGGGCGCTCGAAAACGGCGGCGAGCCCCTGATTCGCCATATCGCGCGCCTGCGGCTGGTCCGCGTCCTGCTCGCGGCCCGGGAACTCGAAGAGGCGGAAAAAGAGCTGCAAGCCGTGCGGGTTTCATACCCCTCGCCTGCATACTACGAGTTGCAAGGCGACCTCTGGTGGCTGAAGGAACGCAAGGACCTTGCGGCGGAATATTATCGCCAGGCATTGCGGGCGGCGGGGGCCGCCGGCCGCTCGCCCTTCCTGGAAATGAAGCTGGAGGAACTGGGGCCCGCCGCGGCCGGCGCGGGGGGAAAGAGTTGAGGACCCTGTTGCCGTTGGCGGTCTTGTTGCTGGCCGCTGCGGCCTGCGGCGGCGCGGGCAAAAAACCGGCGGCAAAAGAGCCGGCCGCCCTGGCCGGCATCGCCGACGCGATTCGGATCGCAAAACGCTGGTCCGCGGACATCGGCGGCACTCCGGAAAAATTGGCGCGCCGGGGCTTGCGGATCGTGCTGGACGGCGACCGCTTGTACGCCGCCGACGGTACCGGCAACCTGCTGGCCCTGGATGCCGAAAGCGGCAAAAAGATCTGGAAACGGGATACGGAAACCCGGATCGCGGGCGGGCCGGGGGCGGCCGGGGGAATCGTAGTGGTGGGCACGGACGAAGGCGAAGTGCTGGCCTACGATGCCGGCCAGGGCAAGCGGTTGTGGAACGCCCGGGTGTCCAGCGAGGTGCTGGCGCCACCGGCCGTCGGCACGGACAGCGTCCTGGTGCGCACCCTGGACGGAAAGCTGTTCCGCATCGCCGCCCGCTCGGGCCGCAAATTGTGGGTCTATAGCACTAACCCGCCCCCCCTGACCTTGCATGGCGCCAGCGCCCCGGTGCTTCACGACAACATTGTCCTGGCGGGGTTCGACTCGGGGAACTTGGCCGCCATCGAATTAAGCAGCGGCAAACCGCTGTGGGAGATCGAAGTCAGCCCGCCTAGCGGCCGATCCGAGCTGGAGCGCATGGTGGACGTGGATGCCGAACTGGAAGTCGTGGACCATTCCGTATATGCGTCCAGCTATCAGGGCAACATCGCCATGGTGAACCTGCTGACCGGCCGCATCTCCTGGACGCATGCCGTTTCTTCCTACAGCGGCCTCGCCGCCGACGACTCCAACCTGTACGTCACGGACGACGAAGGCCGCCTGCTCGCCCTGGACCGCGCTACCGGAGAACCCCGCTGGCAACAGGACCTGTTGCGCCACCGGCGCCTGTCTTCCCCCCCGGCCGTGTTCGACCGCTACGTGGTCTGCGGCGACGAAGAAGGCTATCTGCATTGGTTCCGCCGCAGCGACGGGAGCCCTGCCGGCCGGGTGCGGCTCGCCAGCAGCCCCGTCCTGGTATCCCTCGCCACCGAGCGCCTGCTGTACGCCTATGCCGCCAGCGGAGAGATCGCGGCCTTCTCGGAGCGGCTGCCTTGACTCTGCCTTTGATCGTAATCGTCGGGCATCCCAACGCCGGAAAATCCACGCTGTTCAATCGGCTGACCGGCACCCGGGACGCGCTGGTGGCGGATTTCCCGGGAGTGACCCGGGACCTTTTGCTGGGCAACGGCCGCTACGGCGGGCGCCCGCATCTGGTTGCCGATACCGGCGGCCTGCCGGGGCAATGGCAGGCGGGGCGGGCGCCCCTGGCGCGGGCGGCGAATCGGCATACGCTGCGGGCCGCAAAGGATGCGGACTTTTTGCTGTGGCTGGCGGACGGCCGCGCCGGCCCCACCTCCGGAGACGAAGAACTGGCGCACCGATTGCGGCGGCTGGGGCCGCCGTTCTGCCTGGCGGTCAATAAAACCGAGGGGCAGGCGCCGGCGCGGGCGGTGCGTGATTTTTACTCCCTGGGTTGCGGCGCGCCGCAGGCGATTTCCGCCCTGCGCGGCAGCGGCGTGGCGCAATTGATGGAGCGGGCGCTGTCCGGCCTGCGGGCGCCGGCGAAACCGGCCGCCGCCGCTGCCGACGAGCAACGCTTTCGCATCGCCGTGATAGGCCGCCCCAACGTGGGAAAGTCCACCCTGGTAAACCGCATCCTGGGGCGGGAGCGGATGATCGCCGCCGCCGTTCCCGGCACCACCCGCGACAGTGTCAGCACCGACCTCGACGGCCTGTCCCTTGCCGGGATGCGCTGCTCGGTAACCGATACGGCCGGCATCCGCCCTTACCCGAAGACGACGCGGCTGGAGCGGCTCAGCATTGCCAAGTCCTTGCAGACTTTCGCCGACGCCCAGCTCGTGGTGCTGGTCGCCACGGCCGAAGAAGGGCTGGTCGCCCGCGATGCCAAGCTGCTGAACCTTGCGCTGCGGCAGGGGAAACGTTGCGTCATCGCGGTAAACAAGTGGGACCGTTTGCCTCTGCCGCGGCAAAAGCGGCTGCGGCGGGAGATCGAAAGCCGGCTGGTCTTCGCCCCCGGCACGGAGGTGCGCTACATATCCGCCTTGTACGGCAACGGCATGGACGGCTTGTTCGCCGCCATCGAACGCGCCTCCGCCTCCCTGTGCATGGACTTCCCCACCTCCAAGCTGACCCGAATCCTTCGGGAGGCCGCGGCCAGGCATCCGCCGCCCATGGTAAGGGGCCGCAGGATCCGCCTTTTATACGCCCATATTGGCAGCAGGGCCCCATTGCGGATCGTGATTCACGGGCGGCAAGTCGCCCGCATACCTTGGAATTATCGCCGCTACCTGGCCAATCTCATGACGGCGGAACTGGGCCTGAGCGGCACTCCGGTAGGGCTTGAGTTCCGGCAGTCGGAGAATCCCTTTGTCTCCTTTACGGCCCCGGAAGAACGGCCCGCGGCGGGCAAAAATACGGGACGCGGGGAACGCATCGCGGAATTGTCTGCGTAACGGAGACCATGGCCGGCCTGCGCCGGTCCATCGCGGCGGGCGCCGGGCGGCGCCCTTAAGCGCGCCTTAGAGGTGCTCGCCGAGGAAGCCCTGCAGCTCGCTGGCGTACTTCTTTTCCAGTAACAGGTCCGGATCCTGCAGCAGCCAGTCGCCCTCCTGGCTTCCCTCCTGCTCCAGATATACTTCTTTCTCCGAGGAAAGGACCACATGCAGAATGCCTTCCTCCGGGCCCGGCTCCAGAAACAGCTTGAAGCGGTTGCGCACCGTCATGTCCTGTTGCAGGTAGGGTACCGTCCACACCGTCTCCATGACCCCCAGCGACAGGTCTTCCAGGTCCAGGGCCAAGCCCTTCGAGCCCCAGAATTTTCGCAGCAGAGGCCAGACTTCCTTCCACTCCCCCTGCACCTTCACCAGTTGCTCGTTCAGTACGGCATCCCGGCGCGGCGGCGGCAGGCCGGGCTCCAGCGGCGGGCTGGGGACGGGCCGCCGCCCGGCAACCGCGGCGAATTGCGATTCCGCCTCGGCCGGTTCCGTTGCCGCCGGTTCCGATTCGCTCGCTTCGGCGGCCGCGGCGTCTTCCCCGGCGTCCTGTCGCCCTGCCTGTTCCGGCGCCTCCTCCTGTACGGGCAGTGTCTCGCCCGCCGCCTGTTCCGGCGCCTCTTCCTGTACGGGCGGCGCCTCGCCCGCCGCCTGTTCCGGCGCCTCTTCCTGTACGGGCAGTGTCTCGCCCGCCGCCTGTTCCGGCGCCTCTTCCTGCCCGGGCGGCGCCTCGCCCGCCGCCTGTTCCGGCGCCTCTTCCTGCCCGGGCAGTGTCTCGCCCGCCGTCTGTTCCGGCCCGGCCGACTCTTCGCCCGGCACCTCTCCCGGAATGACAAGCGGCTCCCCGGAGTCCGCCGCGACCAGGTCCGGGGGGATCTCCAGGTCCGGCAAGGTGCGACTCTTCAGATACTCTGTGCGTCTGTCCTCTTCCACCTTGTCCAACAGTTGGCAGGCGCCTAGCGGCACGCATGCCAGCACGGCAAGGAATACGCCGGAGAACCGAACCGGAACGCGCATGGGTCGGGCGAGGACGCTAATGTTGCAGGACTCCGGCGGTCCGCATCGCCTGCGCCACCGTGTCCCGGCATTTTTCGGAAAGCCAAGTCATAGGGAGACGGATGCCCGCCTCAATCAGGCCCATCCGGTGCAGGGCCCACTTGACCGGGATCGGGTTCGGCTCGACGAACAGCGCCTGGTGCAAGTCTTCCAGCGGGGCGCTGGCGGCCGCGGCGCTCTCCCGGTCTCCGGCCAGGGAGCAGTCGCACACTTTTCGCATACGGGCGGGGGCCACGTTGGCGGTTACCGAGATGACGCCCTGTCCCCCCCGGAGTATGAAATCCATCGCGCTCGCATCGTCGCCATCGAACAACAGAAAATCCTCTCCGCAAAGTTTTCGCAAGCGGGCAACCCTCCCCAGGTCCCCGCTAGCTTCTTTAATTCCGACGATATTGGCAAGCCCGGCCAGGCGGGCCACCGTTTCGGGCAGCAGGTCGCAGGCGGTGCGTCCCGGTATGTTGTACAGCAATTGGGGAATATCCACCGCCTCCGCCACGTGCTTGTAGTGCAGGTAAAGCCCTTCCTGGGTAGGCCGGTTGTAGTAGGGCGCAATCAGCAAACAGGCGTCCGCGCCGGCCCGCTTGGCGCCCCGCGTCAGATCCGTCGCCTCCGCGGTGGAGTTCGCCCCGGTGCCGGCGATCACCGGCAACCGCCCCGCCGCCATCTCCACCGCCCGGGACATCAGGGCGTAATGCTCGTCGCGGCTCAACGTAGCCGCCTCGCCGGTGGTCCCCGTCACCACCACGGCGTCGCTCCCCTGCTCCACGTGGAATTCCATAAGCCGGGACAGGCTTTCTTCGTCAAGGGCGGTATCTGGAGAAACCCCTTGTTTCATAGGGGTGATCAGGGCCGGTATGCTTCCCCGCAACATGCCGCCATGGTACCGGAATCCGCGTATATGGCAAGCAGGGAGGCGGCTTGCGTTTCGGCGCGAGGGCGCATCGTCGTCATCCCGGGTGCCGCATGTGGCGAACGCTTTGGCTTTACCGCGCATGTACCCCGAAATCCGCGATTGCGCCGAGCGGAGGGTTTTTTCCGGCAGCGAGGGTGCCGATGCGTCCCGGAAGGGGGGCGCAACAGCACGGCCGCGGGAAAGGGAGCGGCGCTATCGGCGGGGAACGGCAGGATTGCGACTCGTTCAGGGGCTGGAGCACCCAGGCCGGGCATACCCGGCCCTGGCTCCGCGGAACCCCAAGGCCGGGCTCTATGCAGGCGATTGCGCCCGGCAATGGGGTACAATGCCGTATCGGAGGAATGGGAAATGAAAGTATCGAGCCGCGCCGTTTTGCCTCTGTTGGCTTTGTTTTTCGCGTCCTGTCCGGCTGCGAATGCGCACGCGGATTCTTATCACTGTCTTAGCGGCGACCAGCAGCACGGGCTCCGCTTTGCGTGGAACAGCTATTCCGTAAATCTAAGGCATCTCTCTTTCTATTTCGAGGGGGAGAATCAGCGCCGGCCCTTGACGGCTGCCATGAAAGGCGGGACTTACAGCGTAGCCGCAACGGAGGAAGCGGTGACCCTCCATTATATTCAGGATTTCGTACTCACTAAAATCAAACTCCCTTCGGGAGAAATAGTGGCGGACAACACCAGCGTTGCAGATCCCGAATCTTTTCGGGATATCAGGCGGTATCATGCCGTGTTCCCGGGGGTCGAGGAGTATCGTTTCGACCGCGGGAACAAAACCCTGTCCTTGAAATACAAGACGTTGTTTCCGGCGAGAAAAATTATGGAGCAAAAATTCGTCATGCAGGACGGCGCCGCCTATCCCTATCCGGAACTGGTTCGGGTGCTTGGCCCGGAAG
Source organism: Gammaproteobacteria bacterium (assembly GCA_028817305.1). GTDB lineage: Bacteria > Pseudomonadota > Gammaproteobacteria > Porifericomitales > Porifericomitaceae > Porifericomes > Porifericomes azotivorans. The sequence continues at coordinate 7,551 of JAPPPX010000127.1, forward strand.
AGGGCCGGGAAATATTTCAAGACGAAATACGACAAGGGGTGCGGGACGGATTGCAGTACTCTTGCCAAGAGGAAAGTGCCTTTAAAAGCATTTTACGGTTCTGGCTCGACCTGTTTCATAATGTCTGAAGCAATCTGAGGCACGGCCCCCCTAATCCAGATATCCCTTGCCGATGGCGCGGGAGGAAAGTTTCAGGCCCAGTTCCGGGACCTCGCGGGCGATCCAAGCGGTGAACGTGTTGCTGTTCGGGCCGGGAAACTGCCGGTATTTGTCAGGGTAGGGGTAGCGACGGGCGGCGGCGTCCACCTTCTCCAGCAGTTCCGCCGCGGCGGCGCCGCGCAGGTCGGCCAGCAGGCGCGGACGCGATCCGTACCAGAGGCGGTCGGGGATGTCGCGCTCGATGCGCAATGTCGGCAGGCCGCGTCGCGCCCGCCAGCCGATCACCTCGTAAACGGTGTAGGAGTCGGCGGCGCGGCCCTTGAGCGCAATCCAGGTATGGTCGGCGAACCACCCGCGCCAGCCCCATACCGGCGCCGCGTAACATTGGATCACGGCGCCTTGCTCTTCCTCCGGCGTGGGCGCGAGTCCGGCGGCGGCGCGCGACGCCGTCCGCCAGCCGTCCGAGCCCGTGCAGGAAACGACCAGCGCCAGCGGCAGGGCAAGGCAGGCGGCGCGCGCCGCTCCTGCGCTCGCCCGGATCGTGTTGACGGGACGCGACACTGCCAACCCTCGGTCGCGCGGCCTATTCGGCAGCCTCTGGCGGTAACCCGCCCCGGAGAAACAAGACCAGGACAAAAATGGCGAGCGCACATTCGAGCGCCATGCCCACCCAGAACTGTGTGGGGCGCTCTGCCTTGTTATAGTAGTACCTGCCGGAGGGCCCGCCAGGTAACATAATACTCAGAAGTTCGCCGCTCTGCAGGCCGGAAATGACATTGCCGAATACAGCGAAAGAAAGCGCCGATGCGACGCACCATATGCCCCCTTGCAACGCGAGACCGAGGGTCAGGCCCGCCACGACCCCTGCCGTTGCCAATCCAGTGATGTCCATACTGCGCTTGCGGGGCGGAAGGAGAGACATTCTAAAGTATCCCTGCCGCGGTGGCCGAACTGCGAATGCGCGCCATGGCGATACGGGCCTGGGAGCTACCCTGCCGCTGCCAATCCGGTGGCGGCCGAGCCGCTCGCGGCTGAGGAAAGGCAAGGCCATGACGATAAAAGCCGTTCCGCGACGCGGGCCTGGGCGCACGATGCGGTTTGGCGTTCCGGCGAGGATGCCGGCGGCAAATGCAGCTTCGACAAGGTCATCGCCGGGGCATAATATTGCATGCAAAGCCGTTTTGCACATGGGTTTGCCGCGTAAAATGGACAAACGTGTCTGACGCTGTTGAAAAATCCTGGAATTTAAAAGCCGATTTGGTGCTGATATGTGTTTTTGCGGCAATTGGCGCGCTTCTTGTAGGGGCATTTCATGTATTGCAATACAGGTGGGATTCGTTGACCCCTACATTCGATATCAAGAAGCATTTTGAGGAAGAACATGAAGAACTCCCGCTGGGAGAGCGAAAGCTCTCTTCAATAGAAAAGGGGCAGCAATTCTTCCGGTTGATTGTAAGCGATGAATCGGATGTGACCATAACGGTAACAGCGGATGACGAAGACGACGATTTGTATGCAACGCTCGGTCGTTACGGGGCCGACTTTAAGTGGTTCAGGCCACGGCATTTGAACGATGATTCTGGCGGTAGCGGAAACCCGAAAATAGAGACGAGGCTGCCGCGCGGGAAATATCTCCTGAGCGTGGAATCCTTCGCTGCAATCGAACAGCCGATTCATTTTTCCGTGCGGACCGATGCCGCTGTTGTTGTTGATATTTCCCGGGGCGGCCCGGCCGGCGGCGAGGCGCGGTAAGTGCCCGCGGCGGCGGCCGGGGAGTAGGGTTGTAAAGTTTATCGTCAGGCCACTTGGATCGTAATCAGCGTTACGCCAAGGATCACCAGTACGATCCCGGTCGCCGTCGTCCAGTGGAAAGGCTCGCGAAAGATCAGCATTGAGGCCAGGGCGACGGCCGCCACCGTTGTGGTGCTCAGGATGGGGTGCACCACGCTCAAAGGCAGGCGAGCCAGGGCCGTAGCGTAGAGCAGGAGCGACACGCCAAATATCCCCGCCCCCAGCAAGAAAGGCCAATTGCTCAACGTTGCCATCGGCTCGGCAATGGAAGGGGGTTTGCGCGGCGGCGTTATGGAAAATTTAATCAGCAGGTTGGCCGATACATTGGCGGCGATGGCCAGGGCTAGAATAAGCCACTTCATTTTTTACTCGCTCCGAACGGTCGAATACCGGCCCGCAGGCGCTTTTGATAGAAAGGTTTTGCCTTCATGTTTCCCCTGTTGCCGCGTCAAGCGGGGTTTCAAGCTTGTATTAAAAGACGGATCTTTATCCTCGCTCACGGCGGGATGCGGATATATGCCAAGCCGGACGCATCCGAAAAAGTTCTCGCGCGTTCCTCGAACTGTCGCATGAATCTACTATACTTTAGCGGTCATTGCACGATCTTGATCCATTGCCCGGGCCGCGGCTCGCCACCGGGGTAGAGGCCGTTCAGGAGCCGCAGTTGCGCCTCCGCATGGCGTTCGAGGTTAGAGACGCGGGCGAGGTCGGCGATGCGCTCGCCGGGACGCACTTGGACGACGCGGATGCGGCGGCCGGATTGCCGCTCGCCGAAGGCCATGCCGTCCAGGCGCCGGATGAAGGCCGCGTCGTCTCTTGCAGCCGCAGCAGTGCCGCGGAACCGGTCGGCGGCGGCGATGACCTCCTGCAGGCGCCGGTCATTGTCGGGGTGGGTGGAGAAGACGCCGTGGTAGATGCGCGGCTGGCGCCGCTCTTCCCGAGCCCGTTGCTTCTCGAACTCTTCCTGGTCTTTCAGGATGCCGACCACGCCGATCATATCCCGGGGTTCGTAGCCGCTGCGGGCGAGGTATTCGGCGCCGAGGCGGTCTGCCTCCAGTTCGTGTTTGCGCCCGTAGCCGCGCAGGATCGCGCCGCCCAGCAAGTTGGACAGCGCCGTCACCGCCTGGTCGTCGGTCTTGCGCAGCAGCGCCTTGCCGATGAACTCCGCTATCTTGGAGGAGCTGTGCTGGCGCACGCCGTGCCGCGCGGTGACGTGGCCGATCTCGTGGCCCAGCACGCCGGCGAGGTGAGCCTCGGAGTTCATGTACGCCATGATGCCGCGGGTAATGTAGATGTAGCCCCCCGGCAGCGCGAAGGCGTTGACCTCCGGGGAGTCCAGCAAGGTGAAGCGGAATTGCAATCCGGGGCGGTGGCTGTTGCGAGCCAGCGCGGCGCCCAAGGCGGCGGCATACGCGCTCAGGGCCGGGTCGGCGTATTCCCGGTACTGGCGCATAATCTCGCCGTGGTATTGCCGCCCGAGGGCCAGCTCCTCGGTCTCGCTCATGAAGACCAGGTCGCTCTTGCCGCTCACCGGGTTGACGGCGCAGCCGCACAGCGCCGCCAGGGCCGCGGCGGCGGCGCCCGCCAGCGTCAGGCGGAAGCCCGGCCTCAGGTCGGCCGCGGAAAGGCGGGCGTGGCGATTCGTCTCGACGCCTCTTGTTTGCGTGGCTGCGGATTCGGGCATGAGCTTGCAGGGTACGCCGTAGCGGCGGAGGGAGCAATCTTGCCTTTGTTCCCCCCTTGAGGGGGAGCCTAGGCGGCCCTTGCGGTTCTTCTGGGCGGTGGGGTGTAGCAGGCGCTTTAGCTGCTCCCCCCACTGGCGCGACATCGGGCTGGCGCCCTCGTCTTGCCGACTCCCCCTCAAGGGGGGAG
>JAPPPX010000096.1 GCA_028817305.1 Gammaproteobacteria bacterium
GGAGCGCGAGGCGCGCGCTTTCTATGCGGGATTCCGGCTTTCGCCGGAATGACATGGAGGAGGCCGGAATGACGGAAGGCAACATATAAATGACGGAAGGCAACATATAAAGGGCGGGAATGGCGGGATGGGAATCTTTTCCCCTCGATTGCGGAACGGCTTGCCGGAGCGACCGGCCGATTGCCTTTGCGCCCGAATCTTGCCATAATGCTCTCCATAGGCATCCACCCCGGGCCCCGTCTCGTACTGGACGCAAGCAAGGCAACCCGACATGAAAGCGAAAATGGACCCGAACCTGCTGCGGGGAATTGATATCCTCGGCCCGCTGTCCGATCTCGCCATAGAGCAGATTCTGGAGGCGCCCGAAAACGATATTGAGGAATTCGACGCCAAGACGTACATCCTGAAGGAGGCCGAGGAGGCCGACTGCATGTACATCATCCTCGACGGCAACGTGGAGATTCTGGTCAAAGGGGGGGCCAGCGGGCGGCAGGTGGTCGGCAGCGACCGCGAGATACCGATCGCGACGCTGCACAAAGGAGACTTCTTCGGAGAGCAGGCCCTGCTCCCGGGCGGACCCGGCAAGCGCAACGCCAGCGCCCGCACGATCGCCTCCAGCACATTGTTCCGCATGCACAAAAAGTACGTCGATCTCAACGTCAAGCGGGACCTGGACATGACCTTCACCCAAATCACCATGCTCGACCTGCCGCAAGACAAGGAAGTGCGGGAAATTCTCGAGACCATGCGCCTGTTCCAGGGCTTGAACGAAGACGAAGTCAAGAACTTCCGCGAATGGACGGAAGTCGTGGAGATCGGACCGGACGAAATGATCATCCGGGAACGAGAAAAGGCGCAGAACATGTACGTCGTGCTCGAAGGGGAACTGGAAGTCTTCACGGCGAAAACCGACTCCAGCGAGGAGGCAATCCTCGGCACCCTGGGAAAAGGCAGGTATTTCGGGGAATCCGCACTGCTCCCGGATCAGACGGGGAAACGCAACGCCTGCGTACGTGGCAAGACACGTTGCCGATTGTTGAAGATCCCCAGGAAATACTTCCGGATCGCGCTGAAACGGGACACGGCGCTCGCCAATGCGATCGCGGTGATCGGCAAGTCGCAACGGGCAAAGATCAAAAAAGCGAAAGGCCCCTGACGGCCGCTCCCCCGCCAGCAGTCTCCATCGCTGCCCGCGCCGCGTGAGCGGCGTACGGAGGGCAGATCCGCGGCCAATCCTGGCCGTCCCTGGCAAGCCCCTGAAAACAACCCCGAGCACAACCCTGAGCGCAGCCTTGAGCAAGGCCCCGGGAAAACCTTGAACCGGGTACTTTCCATCCAGAAGCTGCGCAAGACATACCGCCCCGGTTTCGAGGCGTTGCGGGGCATAGACCTGGACGTGGCGGAAGGCGATTTCTTCGCCCTGCTGGGACCCAACGGCGCCGGCAAATCCACGACCATCGGCATCCTCACCTCCCTGATCCGCAAGACCTCCGGCAGTGTGCGCATTTTCGGATACGACCTGGATACGCAGCCCAACGAGGCCAAGGCAATGCTCGGCATCGTGCCCCAGGAGATCAACTTCTCGCTGTTCGAGAAGTGCCTGGACATCGTAGTCAACCAGGGCGGGTACTACGGCCTGCCCCGTGCCGTCGCCCGCGCCAACGCCGAGAAATACCTGCGCGTTCTCAACCTGTGGGACAAAAGAGACAAAGTCTCGCGCCAACTGTCGGGCGGCATGAAGCGCAAACTCATGATCGCCAGGGCATTGGTACACGAACCGCGCCTGCTCATCCTGGACGAACCTACCGCGGGCCTGGACGTAGAATTCCGCAGGGAATTGTGGGACTTCCTGGTGGAATTCAACCGCGGCGGCGCCACCATCGTGCTCACTACGCACTACCTGGAAGAGGCGGAACGCCTGTGCCGCAATGTCGCCATCATAGACCAGGGCAGGATCGTCGAGAATACAACCCTGAAGCGCCTGCTCGCCAAGTTGGACATAGAGACCTTCCTGCTGGACACCAGCGAAGAAGTGCGGGAGTTGCCCGAGATACCGGGATACCAAATCAGCTTGGCGGATGCCAACACCGTGCAGGTGGAGGTAAGCAAGAGCGCGCGACTGAACCGGCTGTTCCACGAATTGTCCCGCAAAGGCATCGGAGTGATCAGCATGCGCAACAAATCGAACCGGCTGGAGGAGTTGTTCCTGCGCCTGCTGAAACAGAACGGACATGCCGGCTAAGCCCCTGCCGCCGGTCGGCCGGACCGCGTGGGTGGCCCTGGCAACGATCATGCACAGGGAAATCGTCAGGTTATGCCGGATCTGGACGCAGACCATCCTGCCGCCCATTATCAGCACGCTGCTTTACTTTCTGATCTTCGGGGCGCTGATTGGGCAGCGGATTGGGGAAATACAGGGGCACAGATTCATCGAATACATCACCCCCGGCATTGCCATGATGGCAATCATAAACAATTCCTATGCCAATGTTTCCTCCTCTTTTTTCAGCGCCAAGTTCCAACGCTACATAGAAGAAATGCTGGTCGCGCCGATTCCCTGCCTGGTCATCCTGTGCGGCTACACCTGCGGCGGGATATTCCGGGGGCTGCTGGTGGGGCTGATCGTCATAGCGGTGTCCCTGTTCTTCCAGGACCTGCATATACACAACGCCTGGCTGATGCTGGTCACGGCGGCGATGGCCTCCGCCCTGTTTGCGCTGGGAGGGCTGATCAACGGGATCCTGGCCAACAAATTCGACGATATCTCGCTGATCCCCACCTTCATACTCACCCCCCTCACCTACCTGGGCGGGGTCTTCTACTCGATCTCCCTGCTGCCGGAATTCTGGGAGCTCGTATCCCGGCTGAACCCCATCCTCTACATGGTCAACTCCTTCCGCTACGGCTTCTTGGGGGTATCCGACGTCAACGTCGCGGTCGCGCTGGCAATCACCGCCGTGTGCACCCTGGGGCTGGGGTTCACCGCCTGGTTGCTGCTGGTTCGGGGAATCGGCCTGAAACCATGAAGCTGAAGCCATGAGCCCGAAGCAATGAACGCTCGCGGCGCCGCGGCATGAAACCCTGAGCCCTTGCCCGCCGACATCGCCGACGCGCGCCTCTTGCAGGCGCGCCGCGGGGGCGCTCCGGCCTTCAGGAAAGACTGCCGGCAGGAGTAGCGGCTCGCGGGGGAACTTCCTGTTCCGCGGAACGCAAGCGTTCGACGACCGTCCGGGTGAACTCCGTAGTGGCCAAGGTACCGCCCATATCCGCCGTGCACGCGCCATCGGCTATCGCCCCCAGCAAAGCCAGCCGCAAACGGTGGCCCAGGTCGTAGCGGTCCACATGATCCAGCAGCATCCCGAAGGCCAGAAGGATCCCCGTGGGGTTGCACTTGTCCTGCCCGGCGATATCCGGGGCCGTGCCGCCGGAGGCGTCGAACATTGCAATATCTATCTGGTCGTCGTCGCGAAAGCTGAAATTGCCGCTGGCGCCGGTACCGATACTCCCGGCCAGCCCGCTCGCCATGTCGGAGAGAAAGTCGCCGTACTCGTTAAGCACCAACACCACCTGGAAATCCTCCGGGTGCATGACGATCTTGGCCAACAAGGCATCGAATAATTCCACCCGGTGCTGAATTTCAGGGAACTCCCGGTGCACCTTCTCCACCACCTCCTGGAACAGGCCGTCCGTCACCCGCTGAATGGTGTGCTTGGAGGAAGAAGTGACCTGCAGGCCCTTTTTCCTGGCAAAGGAGAAGGCGAACTTTGCCGCCTGGCGGCAAGGATCGCGCTCCACAATACGTATCGAGATCGCCGCATCCTTGCCGACTCGCCGGCCGGGGTCGTCGTAGGTGCCGCCGGTGGCAATGCGCACAATATAGAGGAAGACCTCTTCCTTAAAGTTCGACTGGATGCCGCGGATAGACATGACAGGGCGCAAGATCACGCTGAAGTTGCATATGCGCCGGATGATGGCGTTAGGGCTGGTGGTCCTGGTGATGGTCGGGTATTTCAACGCCAACTTGGTCTCGTTCATGGATTCGCCGACCCGGTCGAACAGTTCCCGCGGCGACTGCTCCCGGCTGGCCAGCGAGAGGTCCATGGGAACGAACTCGATATCCATAGGCAGGGCCTCGGCGACGGCATGCACCGACTGACACAATTCGGCGCCAATCCCGTCTCCCAGCAATTCGGTGATCCTGATCTTAGCCTCGCTCATGTCCGCTCTCCCCGCCTCCCGGCAAGCTGCCGCACTGGCGCGCCAGCAAGGTCATTATACTCGCCTGCCGCGAGGATTTCGCGCCGTGCGGCGGGCTGGCGCATATGCGCCCGGGCTCGTGCCGGAGGCGGCATTGCAAGGGAGCAAAGAACTCGCGGGCGGGGCCCGCGGGTATAGGAAAATGCCGGCTCATCCGCCCATTCCCCGCGGCACGCCGCGGCGCGGCGGCAACCGGGCCGGGCGGAGGCGCCCGTTGGCGGGGCAGACCGCGGGCCGCGCCGCCCGCACGGCAACGGCCCGCGCCGGGGAAATACGGCAAGGCGCCGTCCTTGCTAGAATTCCCGGGGAATCCCGTTGCGGCCTCCGCGCGGCCTCTACCCAGGAGGCGGGCGAAGATCCGTCCGCGCCGCCGCGGCGAGACCCGTCGAAGGGCTAAAAAATATGATTATCTGGACGATAACCGCCGGCAAAGCCGGGATGAAGGCCCAGGCGCGAGGTTTGGCGCGCGAGCTCCTGTCCCTCGCCGGCGGCGGCGAGTTCGCGGAAAAAGTCTGCGACGGGCAACTCGCCCGCCTGCTGCCCGCCTCCCTCTACGCACACGGCTGGGCGCGCCCGGCAACGTTGCGCGCGGCCCCGGGGGCGCCGGAACCGCAAGCGGCGCCGCAAATGGTTATCGCCTGCGGCAGCCGCGCGGCGCGGGCCGGGCTCTGGGCGCGGCATGCCTTCCGCGCCTTCGCCGTTTATGTGCAGCGCCCGCCGTTCGCGGCACGGCATTTCGATGCGGTGGTCTGCCCGGAACACGACACCCCATGCGGCGGCAACGTGATCCGAACCCTGGGCGCGCTCGGCGAGGTATCGGCGCGCTCGCTGGCCGGGCGGCGCCCCGGCGCCGTGCGGCGCTTTGCCGGCATCCCCGCGCCGCGGATTGCCCTGCTGGCCGGCGGCGGCAACCGCGCCTTCTCCCTGGACGAGACACAGGCCCGGCGCCTGGCCCGCGAGTTGGCGGCGGCGGTTGGGGAAGCGGGCGGCGGCATCCTGGCGACGCCTTCGCGCCGCACGGGCCGCGACGCCCGCCGGGCGTTGCAAGAAGAGTTGACGCAAGCGAAAGGCGCCGCCTTCTTCTGGGACGGCACGGGCGAAAACCCCTACCTGGACATCCTCGCCGCCGCCGACGCATTCGTCGTCACCGGGGATTCCGTCAACATGCTCTCGGAAGCCTGCACGGCGGCGAAGCCGGTGTACATCTGGCGCCTTGCGCCACGGCCCGGGCCGTGGCACAGGCGGCGGGCAGCCAAATTCTTCCGCTTCCACGAGGCTCTGGCCGCCCGCGGCCTGGCTCGCGGCTGGGAGGGTGCGCTGAATTTTTGGCAAGCGCCCGGGCTGGCGGAGACCGAGCGCGCGGCAGCCGAACTTTGGCGACGCTTCCGCGCCGCCGCCGGGGCAAGGACGCGATGAGACCCGGCGCCGCACGCAAGGCAGGCGCGCGCCGGACGCAAGCGCCACCGGCATGATCCTGTCATGATCCTATTCTCCACGCAGACCTTTCCGCCCGCGGTAGGCGGCATGGAAAACCTCATGGCCGGCCTGGCGCAGGCGCTGACCGCAGCGCCGCCGGCGACGGACGCGCCCGTTGCGGAGCGGGGGCCGGCTGCGGGCGGCGAGGCCGTCTTGGTCTTCGCCGACGGCAGGCATGGCAGCAGGGCCGCGGAGCGGGCCTTCGACGCCTCTTTCCGCGGCGATACCCTTGCCGGCGGCGGCCCTCCCGGCGCTCTTCCGGCCGGCGGCAATCCCGCGGGCGCGGTGCGCCGCTTCCGCGCGCCGCGCCCGCTGCGCCGGCTCTGGAAGGCGCGCGCCGTCGCGGCAGCCGCCGGGGCGGGGACGCGGGCCATCGTCTGCGATTCCTGGAAGAGCGCGGAGAGGCTGCCCGCCGGCCTGGCCGCGCCGCTCCTTTGCCTGGCGCACGGCAGCGAACTGATGGGCGACCAGCCGCGCCGCGCCGCGCGCATCCGCCGCGCCCTGGGCAAGGCGGCGGCCGTAGTCGCGGTCTCCGGGTTCACCGCCGGCCTGGCGCGGGCGCGTTTGGGGCCGGGGGAAGCTGGCAAAGTCCGCGTCATTCCGCCTGGCATTGCGCCGCCGCCGCCGCCTTCCCGCGCGGCACAGGAGGAGATCGCGCGTCTCGTCGCCGACCGCTCGCCGGTGCTGGCAACCATGGCGCGCCTGGACCCGCGCAAAGGCATGGACATGGTGATCCGCGCCCTGCCGGAACTGCGCCGGGCACATCCGCGCATCCTCTACCTGATCGCCAGCCTGGACCGGGACCGCACGCTTGCCCGCCTGGCGCGCGATTGCGGCGCCGGCGACGCAGTGCGCTTCCTGGCGCCGGACTCCGGCGGCTACAAAACAGCGCTGTTGCAGGCGGCAGACCTATTCGCGATGCCCAACCGCGCCATCGGCGATTCGGTGGAGGGCTTCGGCATCGTCTTCCTGGAGGCCGCCGCCTGCGGCGCGCCCGCCCTCGCGGGAAGGATCGGCGGCACAGCGGACGCGGTGGCCGAAGGAAAGACCGGCTGGCTGTGCGACGGCGCGGACGCGGCGGCGGTCACGGCCGCCCTGGCCGAGGCGCTCTCCGACCTGCCGCGCCTCGCGCGCTTCGGCGACGCCGCGAGGCGCCGCGCCCTGGAACAGTTCTCCTGGCACCGGATCGGCGGGCGCTACCGGCGCCTCATTGCGGAATTGCGCCCCGTCTCCGGCAAGACGCAACGGCTGTGAAGATCCTGCACATCGCCAACTTTTCGCTGTTCCCGCGAGTAGCGGGCAAGCGCCGAGACGACTTGGCTCGCTTCTACGCCACCGATCGCAAGATCAGCGCCGGCCTGGTCCGCAACGGGCACTGCGTCTTCGATTTCAGTTACCGCGACGCGGCACGGCGCTTCGGGCCCTTCGGCAGCAAGCGCGGCGGGGTGGGCGCGATGAACCGCCTGCTGGAGGAGACCGCCGCGGCCTTCGCGCCCGATCTCGTGCTCATGGGCCACTGCGAGCTGGTCGCCGCCAAGACGCTGGAGCGAATCCGCACGCAGACGCCGGGGGCGAAGGTCGCGCAGTGGTGGGTGGACTATTTCTGGCCCCATGGGCACACCCACCTGCACGAAAAACTGCCCCTTCTGGACGCCTTCTTCGCCACCACCCACCCGCAAGCGGCCCGGGCGGCGCTGGGTCTCGGCAGCGAGTCGCAGCTCCGCCTACCGCCCTTCTATTACCTGCCTAACATCTGCGACGCCTCGGTGGAAACCGCCCGCGCCTTCGCCAACCCTGCCCCGGAATACGACGTGTTCTACGCCGCCCGCCCCGATCCCCGACGCGCGGCGCTGCTGCAAGTCCTGCGCGCCATGGCGGGCGAAGTCCGGCTGGGGCTGTTCGGACAGGAGCGCGCTTCCTTCCTGGGCGGCGCGGCCTTCGTGCGCATGCTGGGCAACTCCAGGATCGGGATCAATTACAGCCACGACAACGAGACCGCGCTCTACTCTTCCGACCGCCTGATACAGCTCGCGGGCAACGGCTGCCTGGTCATGACCCCCGCAACGCCGCAAATGACGCGGCTGTTCTCGGAAGACGAGGTCGTTTACTTCGAGTCGCCGGCGCAACTGCCGGAACTGGTACGCAAATACCTGCGCGACGAGAGCGAATGCATCCGCCGCGCCCGCGCTGGCTGGCGGCGCGCGCACGGTTCCTACAACGAGCGGCGCGCGGCAAGGTTCATCGTCGAGGCCGCCCTGGGCCAGCCGTTCGGCGAAGCCTACGAATGGCTGGACGCCGCCGACCGGCCGCCCCCCGTCCCCTCCGTTCCCGGGGACGCTTAAGCAGGGGGGCGCAGCTTGGGCGGCGCGCATCCTCCCGGCGCGCCTTCCCCTGCCTCGAAGTTGTCGATGCGGTGCGCGAACAGGCCTTTCGCCAGACCGGCAAGTTTTCCGGCCACCCGCAACACCCCCTGCCGGCGGCGCCGCGAAAACGGCGCCAGCAGGGCATTGGCAGCCAACTGCAGCGCCAACAAGGGCGCGCGCGCCAGGAAATATCCCGCAGCCCGCGCCGTGCCGCCGCGCAGACGGCGGATAAAAATCTTCCCCTTGCTCATGCCGAAGGCGGCAGCGAAAGCGTCCTGAGCGGTCACCGCCCCGGCGCGGCCGCGGTCGTGTTCCAAGGCGCGTGCCGCCGGCGCGTGAAAGAGCCGCGCCCCGCGCAACCGGGCTCGGTAAAAGAAATCCGCATCCGTATTGCGTAAAAAGCGCGGATCGAATCGCAACCCGAAGTCACGGAACAGCTTCGCCGTCATCAGCACCTGCGCCGTGGACAGAAATGTCCGCCGCCGCTTGCGGCGGCGCGGCGACTCCCGCACCCGCACTCCGTCCGCATCCAAGAACTCCAGATTGCCGGCGACGGCATCGGCGCGCTTGGCCTTCAGCCGCGCCAGCATTTCGCACAGAAAATCCGGCGGAACGAAAACATCGTCGTCCAGAAAGAGCAGATGCGCAACGCCGGTTCCTACCGCCGTATCCAGTGCCCGGTTGCGCGCATGGGCCTCGCCCTTGCGCGGTTCGCACTCGTAGCGCAACGGGTGCGGGAAGTCGTCCCGCAGGGACTCGCAAAGCGCGCGGGCACTGCCCTCGGAATCGTTGTCCACAACCAACGTGCTCAACTCGAAACCCGTAGGCGACTGCAGCTCGCTGACGAAACGCAGGCAATCGGCCAACAACTCCTCCCGGCAGTACGTGGGGATCGCGATCAGGAGCCGCTCCATCACTACAGAGCGGACAGTATTTGCCAATGGCGCGCGAGCCGGATCGGCAGACGCGATGCCAATCCGGAGCAAGCGAAAATCCATCCGACTGCCAAGCCGGAAAAATTAGATTGGAATCGTTTCAAGATTGCCGGGCTTCCCATGCCAGGGCGGTCGCCACGGCCTCAGCCAGGGCGCCGCTACGCGGGGAAAAACCCAGGACGCGGCGGGCCCTGCCGATATCGGCAACGACGCGGGCGGGGTCGCCGGGGCGGCGCGGAAAACGCTCCAGTGCGATCTTGCGCCCGCTCGCGCGCTCGACGGCCTGCACGACCTCGAACACCGAGCAGCCGCTGCCGCTGCCGCAATTGAAGACGCCGCCCGCGCCGCCATCCTCCAGGTGGCGCAAGGCGCGGAGATGCGCCTCGGCGACATCGGCGACATGAATGTAATCGCGCACTGCGCTGCCGGACTCGGTGGGGTAATCGTCCCCGTAAATGCAGACGCTGTGCCGCCGCCCGGCGACGACGGCGAGCAACGCGGCCATCAAGCCGGTGGATTCGCGCTTCACGTCGCCCGCGCGCCCCGCCGCGTCGGCGCCGATAATATTGAAACAGCGCAGGGCGGCGCAACGGAACGAGGACGGCGCGGCGGCGGCAATATCGCGCAGCATCGTCTCGCCCATCATCTTGGAGGCGCCATAGGGGCTGAGCGGCGCCAGGGGGCAATCCTCGCGCAGCGCAGCGGCGTCCTGCTCGCCGTACACCGCCGACGAGGAAGTGAAGACGAAGTGCGGGACCTGTGCCCGCAGGCAGGCGGCGGCAAGCGCGAGTGTGCAGACGACGTTCTGTTGGTAATATTTTTGCGGCTGGGCAAGCGATTCCGGGACGCTGGTCGCCGCGGCGACATGGATCGCCGCCCCGATCCCGCGCCCGCGCAACAGCGAGTCCAGAAACGGCCCGTCGCCGCAATCGCCGCGCACGAAATCCGCGGCCGCGGGCACCAACCGCTCGGCGCCGGTGGCAAGGTTGTCCAGGACAACCACGCGCCGCCCGGCAGCCAACAGCGAGAGCGCAATATGGCTGCCCAGGTAACCCGCACCGCCGGTAACCAGTACCGCCCCGTCCGACCTAGCGCTATCCGGCATGGCGCAATTCCTTTCCCCGATGGGCCTCCCCTGAAGACAATTCTACCACCTCCCGCGCCCACCCGGGCGGGGGCAATTACCGGCCGGTCGTCATCTTGTAGATGGTTCGATCCTTTTTCCGGTAGTGATGGTAGAGCGCGGCCAGCACATGCCCCAGCACCAGAAGCCAGACCACCCACGACCCCATGACATCCTTATGGATGAAGTCCACGGGCTTTTCGAATTCCTTGAAGCTCATCCCCAGGCCGTCGCCCACCAGGGAGGCGAATACCGGAGTATCCTCGAATTTCGAGATCTCGAAACTGAGAAAATACTCCGTGTTCACGCCCGTGCCTATATAACCGGTCAGCGGCATCAGCACCATCACGGCGTACAGCACGTAATGGCCTATACGCGCCGCCAGTTGCTCGCTGCGCCTGCCGGGCTCCGGCGCCGGCAACCGGTTCGTCGCCCGCCAGAAAATTCGCAGGATCACCAGGACCGCTATGGTCAGGCCCACGGAAAGATGCAATTGCAGGGCGATCCAATTCTCGGGCGTCTCCTTTTCGGTAAACCATTGCCGGTAATAGACCGTGCAATACGAAGCCAGGAACAGCGCCGCCATGCCCCAGTGCAGCCATTTGGCCACCGAGCCGTAATCGCGGGCAGTGTTTCTCAGCGCCATCTTGCCAACCGCGGATGCCTCATGCGCGTAGCAGCGCCGCCCTTCTCCAGTTGCTCAAACATTCGCAAAAGCCGTCTCTCCTTCGTCTCTCTGCGCTTCGCGCCATCGAACCGGCTCAGGTAGTCATTGCGCCGATCAACGGGATGTCTTTCGTAGACCGTTATCAAAACCTCTTTCCGCGAGGACCGGTCTAGCAAAAACCAGCATCGAATATCGCGGCCGCTTCAGCCTGGAACAGATCATCTCTATCTTTTCAGATCGAACTCAACAGAATTTACGGAATTGTTTTTAACGCGGCATTCTGTACGCCGGCAAACTACATTCCTCATCTCTATCACTGATCTGACGGCTGACGCAACAGCAGAAATCACGCATACACTTCATATGGAGAATCTATTTGCCTTCAGCAATTCCCGCACGAGAAATAACGTGACTCTTAAAATCCTTGTATGCTTTTCCTTTGCCACGCTTCAAGTCCGATAAGCGATAAAACCTGTCAGTTGTAGGCGATTCCTTTCGC
>JAPPPX010000007.1 GCA_028817305.1 Gammaproteobacteria bacterium
CGGATATCCGCAAAGCGGCGATCATACCGGCAAGCCGGACGATTTGCCAACCGGGGGCGAGGTCCAGCACAGAGGGCACTGTGGCTGTCAGGAACTCTGGGCCATTGTCAGGGAGCGCATAGCGCGCCTGGCTTGGCAGCAGCGCTTGCAGGCGGCACATGGCGACGGCGCCCTGGCGGCTGCTTTTGCTTGATGCTCCCCAGGCGAAAGCCATGCTGCTGCACGGGGCAGAGCCGCATCTCGTCCAGCAAGGCAGGCGGGTGCGGCCGCGGCTTGCGGCGGTGCCTGGAGGCGCGCGAGCACGAAGCCAGAGCCGCCGGATTGCCGCTGCCCTCGCGCAATGCCCCAACTGAATCCGCGCGCACTGAATCCGTGCGCTGATACCGCCGCACATTTGCGGTAAAATCGAGCCATGGGACAAATCCAGACAAAAATTGCTCTGTCCAATCCGTGCGAGGCCGAAACTCGACCCGCTTGAAGTGGAAGCGCTCATTGACACCGGGGCAGCCACCCTTTGCGTCCCGGAGCATGTCGCCATCCAGTTGAACCTTGCGGTGCTGGAACAGCGCGAGGTTACAACAGCCGATGGCAGCAAGCGCAAATGCGACTATGTAGGCCCTGTGCAAATCCGGTTCGGCAACCGGTCATGTTTCGGTGGCGCGTTGGTGCTTGGGGACAGTGTGTTGCTCGGTGCAATTCCCATGGAAGACATGGACTTGGTTGTTCATCCTCTGGACAGGACAGTGTCGGTCAATCCAGAAAGCCTGGATATTCCGTCGGCGATTGTGAAATAAAATACTTGAATATTAGAGTTAAGCATTGCTTATGCGGCCAACTGACAGAACGGAACAGACGCCGTGCTCGCTCAACCGCACACGACAGCAATAACACTGATGTTCACCGAGGTGGATTAATTTTTTTCAGCCTCTTTTCTTCAAGCGATAACCGTATAGGGACACGACCAGATTTTAACGATTTCATATATTGCTTGTTACGCCAGAATATCTCATCACGTGCGTAATCTTTACCAGTCGTGTCCCTGGTTTTGGCCTTAATTCTAACTTTATCCCAGCCTTTCTCTATCTTCAACGTATTGTTGTAAAGATTATTATCGTAGCTACTAATGAGAATCATGCACTTGCTTTTGACGCAAATCTCAAGCAATTCCAAGTGAAAATCTTCATTTTTCGCGTCAACCACATATCCAGAAGAACGGCTCATGAAGTAGGGCGGATCAAGATATACAAGTGTTGCAGGTCTATCTTGAAACATCTTGAGCAAATTGCGAGCATCCCGGTTTTCCACACGAACACCACGAAGTCTTTCCACCACTGTGGCAAGCCGTTCCGGCAGGTTATACCATCTATTCACCCTTGCTTCCCGGCCACCACGACTATACGCCTGAGAATAAGAAAATCCGCTTTGGGCACCACCCAAAACTCCGTTAACCGACATCATAGACTCGACTAAAAAGCGCCGGGCGCGTTCAAGATCGTCAATGTCATCTTCTCTTTTGCGAGCGCGATGAAATTCCTGCCGGGCATAAGGAGTTAAAGAAACAGCTTCATACAGTGCTTCTGGATTTTTACGGAGTTGGTCAAAAAAGTTAACTATCTGACCATCAATATCATTTATAATTTCAATAGGCACAGGAGGCTTGGACAGTGTTATAGCAGCAGATCCGCAAAAGGCCTCAACCCAGCAATTATGCAAAGGAAGACTTTGTATAATTTTCTTTGATATCCTTTGCTTCGCCCCATAGTAACCAAAAGCCGCTTTAGCCTTTGAGCAATCTTTAGGCTTGAACTTGCCTGTCTGCGCTATGTATCTTTTTCTTTTCACTGCCAACGCTCACTAGAAAACTAATTTCTTCGCCTGCATTCAATGGTATTTTTTCTGACAGCCCACTCAGCGCCTTTCTCAATGACTTCCAAATAAGGGTCTTTTATCATCATTAGCCCATCAATTTTGAAAGTCTTTTTTTCGAAAGGCAATAAATAAAGATAGTAATGCTCACGCAGAATTTTTGCAGTGGTCACCTCATTCGGTGTCCAAAAGAATCGGTGGTCTCTGCTGGAAACAGCTTTGACTTCAATAAAGCGTTGACTCAAATTTATAGTCTCTGTTTTTCTTACGCTGAGTATATCATAGCCCAGCGTAACATCTCTCAATGCCACATGCTGCACTTTATCAACCAAGTCAGGTCCGACCACACTCTTCTCATATGCAAGAACATGTTCCTCAGCCAAACTTCCAAATTCATCAAGACGCTTGAGAGACTGTTCCAAGGCTTCTGGAGAGATTCCTTTGCCATTACTATGAGCGGCTAAAAATATATCCAGAAAGCCTCCATCTAAAATATATCTATTGGTTCCATGAATAAGGCGTATTGCTGAAATATCCATCAGAAAGTTTCTGGTGTCTGCTACCATACTGATATCTGAGGGCATAGCATCACGGATGCATTGCTTGCCTTCTATTCTGAAAGTTTTTAAGTATGCATGGATGGCTTGAGAATATAAATTCTGAGAGATAGTGATTAGACGAAGAATAAATCTATTGAATTTCCGAGCATCAGCACATAACTCTCCCGGAGTTACTTCCATACTCATGATTTCCAGTGCTTCATCCACCTTCTTCACTAAATTCAATGACTCCATGAATATCAAAGTTTCATGGAAATTTATAAATTTTTCTTCATATTTCCTTTGGATAAAATCTAACGTCCTCAGACTTGATTCATGCAGAAGCTGCAGAACAAATGAAATCTGCTGAGGCCGAATTCCTTTAAAAGGATCGCGGGGATTACTTAATAAGGCGTTCATATGCAGCCAATTCATCATCTTCCTCACGCATATCCGAAGAATAGACGGGGTAATCTTTATCCACTATCACGCTCATATCTCTCTCTTTTCGTCTGAGGTTTTCCTGAATATCACAATCAATCGTATCTATGTATTGAAGAAAATGATAATGGGCAACCCTCTCTTCCGACCCCCCTACACGATGTATACGATCCAGGGATTGAAGAAATTGGGCACAGTTATACGAAAGATCATAATAAATCGCATGAAAGCAAGTCTTGTGCAACGAGACAGATTCTGCACAAGCGGCAGGGTTGGCTATCAATATATCCAGCCCACTATTTTTATCAACAAACTGGTCAATGATTCTTTCGCGTGTGCGCTCTTCGTCAAGAGATTTGCTTTCCTCAGTAGGAACGCCACCATAAATCAAGTCTGCCTTTTTTCCAAAAGAAGCCAAGCAATGATGCTTTATTTTTTTGAGAGTTCCAACGAAATTAGACCATATAACCACTTTCTCACCTTTTGATAGAAGGTCTTCCAACAGGCTAAGCAAACAACTCATTTTCCCAGACAATTCTTCCAATTTGTCATAGCCTCTGATTCTTTCAGCAAGACTGATATCCTCTCCGATAAGATCCTCATCATAGTCAGTAATGGCTGAATTCAATAATCCAATGTAAGAAATAGCTTGTCTCAGTCTGACGATTCTTCCTCGCCGCAGCCGTTGTGCCAAATCCCAATCACGAATAAATTCTTCTTTTGACTTAGCCTTAATCTTATCCATGATGGTGTTATAAACATACTGCTCATGGGGCTTCATCTCCACAAGAATAGGAGCTTGAAAGTCTTGTTTGGCCAAACCAAGATCCCTTTTCCTAACCCTGTAGAATAAAGAAGCAATCTTGCTATCCAGAATATCAACAGCCTCTTTTGACTCGCCCTGCTCCACATGGTGCTTGATTTTTATACGTGAAGTTCTCGATATCGGCGGCATTCCGGGCCAGAGGAAATCGAAAAGATTGAAAGCATCAGTGTATGAATGAGGGAATGGTGTTCCCGTGAGTACGCAACGCACTGCCGCGTATGGGGCAATTTTGAGCAAGGAGGTCGCCCACATGCCGCCAATCTTTTTGATGTAATGCGCCTCATCCAATACAACAAAAAATCGAACGTTGCTTTGATCCAACAGGATTTTATTTTTCTCAACATCCCTGCTCATGGTATGAAAGGAGGTCAAGTACAAATCTGCGACATCACTTCCAGTCACATAATATTTCGCATGGCGTCTATTAATATCTCCTCCTGCTAAAATCTCACAGCTCGGTTCAACTCCTAATGTCGCCTTGTATTCATAACGCCACGGCCTGAAACAAGCCAACGGCCCCACAATCAATAATGCATCTACTTTTCCCTGCTGCCTTAACCACTGAAAAACTGATAGGACCACAGCAGTTTTACCGCTCCCTGGAACAGAAAAATTAGCACCATTCCGAACACACAAAAGATGTATGGCCGCTTTGACTTGATGGGGCTTTAATTTTCGATGTAAATTTTCTTGGAGAAAATTCAGAAAAGGAGGTACTACTTGGATAGAACTTATATTTCCTTCCTTAACGGAGGCCCCAACCCTTTGGGAATCAGACAGGCTTCGACTTTTTTTCTCGCATTCTTCAATAACAGGCTGAAGAGAGGCATCAACAATGTAATCAAAAGAGTGTTTTTTTAAGTATCTAACTACTTTGTTGAGAATGGTGTATAAATCGTGTGCTTTGCACACAAAAATACATTCCGGACCTTGCTTCAAAAAATCCCAAACAGCTAATTGACTGGCATGGGCACCACGCAAACACTCGTCCAAATCCGTAATTTGGAGACACTCATAATCATTTATAGATAACCGTATCATAAGATTACCCTGACCACTTATGTTGTAACGAGCGCATCTTTTTTTTTATATTGTATATCTCTTTTTCAATTTCTTGAGCTCGTTTTTTGATCTTGGCGGCCAGCTGTTTGGCTTTATCAAGATCGGGATAGCTGATGGAAGAAGTATCCATTTTCTGCGTAAGCTTCTTATAAGCAGCCTCAAGCAGGCTGATAGGAGTCTCTCTTTCATCATGTGAATCTTTGAATTTCTTGGCTTTCTTAACCTGACGGATAATATCCGGAGCGAATTTCACTGCCCACTTCTTATCGGCAGTATCTGAATCACAGCCCTCATCTTCCGGAAGAGAAGGTTGTACTTCCTGGCTAATCTTGATAATCTCTTTTTTGGCAGAAGGGTTTTTACAGAAATGCCTAAAATCGCGCATGAGTATATGAAGTTTAGATACTCCTCTAAGGTCTTGCAGACGAATAATTTTGAAAGCTGCATCTTCTATGGCTCCCGCTTCCTCCTCTTCAATCTCAAGCTGAAATCTCCCCTTCTCATCTTTCAGATGCTTGTTATAAAATTTACTGTAATCCTTAAAGGCTTCCCATCTCCCTTCTTTATCACTCACACGAGAGGAGACAGAGGTATACAAACCTGGACGCTTAAAACACTCCAAGTATCTATCAACACACTCTAAAGGATTAAGATATTCTTCTTTATATTTTTTTACTTCTTTCCTCAGTTTAGCCGGAGGGCAATCCACATACTGAGGATCATCCCTTAATTGATCTTCGAGTGAAAAACCTTTCTCTATTTTTTGGCGAATAGAAATAGCCCTATCAAAACCATAGTATTCAGATCTGCCCTCTCTCTGTAATTGATATCTATTTTCAAGTTGCTCTATTTCCAAAAGAGTTGGGGGACCTCCTTCTTTACCTTCTCCAGGAAGAATCACCACTTCCATGTACTTATAATTTGGCTCATTCGGGTGTGATTGCTGCAACCGCTCAAGTACCATCTTTCTGCGATTTCCATTTATCAAAAAACCATCACATGTGATAATGGCTGGCTCGCTTTGCCCTTTGTGTTGGATTGAGTTGCGAAGCTCCTCAGTTGCCTTCTTATCCTTTTTCTCCAGAAATTCCCGGAGTTTCTCCTGTCCATTGATTTTCTTTTCATGGAGTGATCCATGCGCCTTTTCATAACTGAAAACATCTGACGCTATACGCCCATTATCTTTACGGTACCGGAGACACTCCAACGGAACTTTTACTATATCTCGCTCTATGCGATCTTTCTCATCTGTGCGAAATCTAATTATTATTTTTGATGGCTTAACATCGCTTATCTTTTTACGTTGAATATCTTTAGCAAAATCCTTAATGATTGTTCTAAGTTTTGGTGCGCTGATGTCGTCCATAGTGATATTAACCTCCTTGCTTCAAGAGATTGCACGAGTTGGCCAAAAGAAAAAGCCCTCTAACATTTGCTGGCAGCCATATGCGTGACTAATACTAAGGCCTTGGATTCCCAAGGCCAATGAAAATATATCGCTTTTCCTATTCTTTAGCAACATCTGGGGGCTAAACCTCGCTTGGCAAACCAAAAGTCAAACGATCTCCCCACCCCAAAGCCCCCTGACAAACGCCTGCGCGGGCATAATCTCAATGCCGTCGCTTGTTTTGCGCGGGCGGGATTCGCGGCAGACCACTATGCGGCGTTTGGTGCGCGGATAGTCGGCGACCAGACTGCGCAAGCCTTTCAAGTGGCCGCTGTGCACGCGCTCGGTGGATTTGACCTCAATGGCGGCCTCCATGTCGCCGAGCACGAAGTCCACCTCGACGCCGCTCGCAAGCCGCCAGTAGCACAATTCCGCATCGCACTCGCGGTAACTCAGGAAGGCGGACAACTCGTGAAAAACCCAGTTCTCGAACGCCTTGCCGTACATCTCCGACCCGGCAAGCAGTTTGCCGCGCCGGGCCAGGCGGTTGACGAGGCCGACATCGGCGAAATAAAACTTCGGCGCGCCAATCACGCGGCGCTTGGGGCGCTTGCGGTAAACCGGCAGCCATCTCGCAAGCAGCGTGTCTTCCAGAATCCGGAAGTAGTTCTTCACCGTGTGACTCGACACACCGCACTCGCGCGCGATGTTCGAGAAGTTGACAATCTCGCCGTCGCTGAACGCGGCAATGTCCAGAAAATCCGAAAAAGCCGGCAGGTTTCGCACCACGCCTTCCGCCGCGACTTCCTCTTTCAGGTAATCGGCGATGTAGGCGTCGAGCAGGCGGCGGGGCCGCCCGGCCTGGTAAATATGCGGGAAGTAACCGCGGTTGAGCATCCGGTCCAGATCGAATTCGCGCCCCAGTTCGCCGGCGGTGAGACCGTGCAGATCGTAGCGAACGGCCCTGCCCCCCAGCAGATTGGCGGCGCCGCGTTTCACCTTGCGCGCACTGGCGCCGCACAACGCAAAGCGCAAACCGCGATTCTCTATCAGCCAGTGAACCTCATCCAACAGCGCGGGAACCTTTTGTATCTCGTCAATCACAATCCGCCGCCCGGCGGCAGGCCCCGCCGCCTCGATTTCCTCCCGCAGCAATTCGGGACGGGCAAGGTAACGGCGAAACTCCTCCGACTTCAGCAAGTCAATCCAGCGGGCATCGTCGCAGGTCGCCCGCAGCAGCGTACTTTTCCCGGTCTGCCGCGGCCCCCACAGGAAAAAAGACTCGGTCCCGGCCACCGGCAGCGTGAGATTCCTCTTGAACATGTACCTTAATATATCATGATAATTTGAATAGGAAAATCAAGTCTGATTGCTGGATTCCGAAATATTCTTGGGGCATAGCCTCAATATTGCCGGATACTGTAAAATTGAGACATGGGACAAATCCAGACAAAAATCGCTCTATCCAATCCGCGCGAGGCCGAACTCGACCCGCTTGAAGTGGAAGCGCTCGTTGACACCGGGGCGGCCACCCTTTGCATCCCGGAGCATGTCGCCATCCAGTTGAACCTTGCGGTGCTGGAACAGCGCGAGGTTACAACAGCCGATGGCAGCAAGCGCAAATGCGACTATGTAGGCCCGGTGCAAATCCGGTTCGGCAACCGGTCATGTTTCAGTGGCGCGTTGGTGCTTGGAGACAGCGTACTGCTCGGCGCGATACCGATGGAAGACATGGACTTGGTTATTCACCCTCTGGACAGGAAAGTGTCGGTCAATCCGGAAAGCCCGGATATTCCGTCGGCGATTGTGAAAAGTAACCGCTGATTTCGTTATTGCTGCCGCGCCATTGCTGGCGCCCGGCACTGGCCCCTCCCCGGCCCCCGCCCCAACAACAGGCGGCGATAAAGGCACGGCGAATTGGCCCGGCATTGGGCTTACGCTCTATTTGCCCATTGGTTCAAGCACAAGTGAACATCCGGCATCATTACAGATATGACACAAGTAGAAGCCATTGAGAACGCCATCAAGCGGCTTTCCGCGCCCGAACTGAAACAACTCCGGGACTGGTTCGTTCGCTATGATGCAGATTTATGGGATAAACAACCCCAATCGGATGCATCGTCGGGGAAACTGGACACGCTCGCGGAAGGAGCTTTGAACGAATATAAAGCGGCGCAGGCCAAAGGACTGTGATGCACTTACACCTCCACATACGATGTCATCATCATCGGCGGCGGTCACACCGGCACCGAGGCGGCGTTGGCGACGGCGCGGGCCGGCGCCGGGACGCTGCCGCTGACGCACAACATCGAGACCATAGGGCAAATGAGTTGCAATCCGGCGATTGGCGGGCTGGGGAAAAGCCATCTGGTGCGCGAGATTGACGCGCTCGGCGGCGTCATGGCGCTGGCCGCCGACGACGCCGGCATCCAGTTTCTCGCGTACTGAACTCGCGCAAGGTGCCAGCGGTGCGGGCGACGCGCGCACAGGCCGACCGCCAACTCTACCGCATGGCCGTCCGCCGCACGGTCGAACGACAACCGGCCTGCGCGGGTCTATGAAGGCGAACGGATAGCGCCACCGCCCGTCGCGGATGCCTCTCGACGGTGTTTCTGGCGGCCATTTCCAGCGCCTCGCGGCGCAACGCCTTGGATTTGCGCCATTTTCTCGCACTTTGGAGCTTGACCCGCCCCGGCGGCCCAGACGCCGGGGCAGGTTGCGGCGCACCCGGTCCGGCGCCGTGGCAATGATGCGCCCGAGAGTCGAAGGGCATCGCAAGCGGCGGCCTCGCCGCGCTGCTCGCCGCAATCCCTACTCCTGCGCCGTCGCTGGCTCCAAATACGGCAACCGGGCCCGCCACTGGCCCCTCCCCGGCGAAGCGTGCTAAAATTGAGCCTGCGGCAAGGAATTGTGGAACCATGTCCCGGCAAGAGACAACTACGCAGCTCATAGACCGGTTTGGGCGCAGGGTTACCTATCTGCGCATCTCGGTAACCGATAGATGCGATTTTCGCTGCGTATATTGCATGAGCGAAAAGATGCGCTTCCTGCCCCGCGACGAGGTGTTGCGGCTGGAGGAGATCGCCGCCATCGCGCGCGCCTTTGCCGCAATGGGCGTCAACAAGATTCGGGTCACCGGCGGCGAACCGCTGGTGCGGCACAACGTCACCTCGCTGTTGCGGGAACTGGGACGGCTCCCCGGCCTGCGGGAACTCGCGCTAACGACCAACGGCTCGCAACTGACCCGATATGCCCGCGAACTCAAGGAGTGCGGGGTCCGGCGCATCAATATCAGTCTGGACTCGCTACGTGCCGACCGCTTCCGCAAGATCACCCGCAGGGGGAACCTGGAGCAGGTGCTGGCGGGGATCGAGGCGGCGCGCGAGGCGGGTTTCGCCGGCTTGAAGATCAACGCCGTCATCCTCAAGAACCGCAATCACGACGAGGTCTGCGACTTGGCGCGCTTCGCCGGCGACCGCGGCCTGGACATCAGCTTCATCGAGGAAATGCCGCTAGGCCAGGTTGACGAGCACGACCGCGCCGAGGCGTATTACTCCAGCGACCATATCCTGGAAGACCTGCGCCGGGAATTCCAGCTGCTCCCCACCGCGGAGAACACCGGCGGCCCGTCGCGCTATTACCGCAACGTGAACACCGGCACCCGGGTCGGTTTCATCTCCCCGCACAGCCACAATTTCTGCGCCAACTGCAATCGCGTACGCCTGACCTGCCAGGGGCGCCTGCTCCTGTGCCTGGGGCAGGAACACTCCGCCGACCTGCGCCAGGTGGTGCGCTCCCAACCGGGAGACGGCGAGGCGTTGCGCCAGGCGATCCGGGACGCCATGAAGATCAAGCCCCAGGGACACGAATTCCAGCTGGACAGCCAGCCGAAGATCCTGAGGTACATGAACCTCACTGGAGGATAAGGTGGCCCGCTATCGGCCGGAGATGAGCGCCGCATCCCTGGAACCCGCCTCCGCCGTCACCGCAACCGACGAATACGGGAACGTCAGGCAACTGCGAATCGCGGGCGAGTGCGCCCTGACCCTGTACCTGGACCGCTATGAACTGGTCACCCTGATGACCCTGGGCCAGCAGCCGGAATGGCTGGCGCTGGGCTACCTGAAAAACCAGGGGCTGATCGAAGACTACCGCGAGATCCGCTCCGTGCAGGTGGACTGGGAAACGGAAGCCGCGGCGGTATCCACGAGCCGCGACGAAGACTGGCGCCAGCGCCTGCAAAAGCGCACGGTTACCACCGGTTGCGGCCAGGGCACCGTGTACGGCGATCTGCGCCAGCGCCTGGCGCGGACCCGCCTGCGACCGGCGCGCCCGTTGCGACAATCCGAAATCTACGCCCTGCTCCGGCAACTCGCCAGCCACAACCAGGTCTATCGCGCGGCGGGCGCCGTGCACGGTTGCGCCCTGTGCCGCGGCGAGGAAGTGCTGATCTTCGCGGAAGACGTGGGCCGACACAACGCGGTGGACATCATCGCGGGCAAAATGTGGCTGGAAGAGACGGATGGCGCCGACAAGGTCTTCTACACCACCGGCCGGCTCACCTCGGAGATGGTCATCAAGGTGGCGCAAATGGGAATCCCGGCGCTGCTGTCGCGCTCCGGGATCACCCGCATGGGGCTGGAACTCGCCCGCCAGACCGGCATCGTCATGCTGGCGCGCGTACAGGGCCGGCAACACTTCCTGGTCTATCACGGCGACGAACACGTGGTCCGGGATCTCAAACTGCCGCGCAAGCTGGCCGTGGCCGGCGGCGTCGCTGCGGGCGCCGCTATTCCAGGGCGATATTCCCCTCGATGACCTCGCGCACCCCCAGGGAATCAATTTCCAGGGTGACCCGCGCCGGCACCGTCTCGCTCCCCTTCAGACGGCCCTGGTCCAGCGCCTCGCGCACCGCTTCCTCCATCTTGCGCTGGGAGGTAATCCCCACGCGCTTGAGGAACCGGCGCAACTCCATATTGAAGGTCTCCTCGTTCATTCCTATCGTTTGGCCTCGATTCTTACAATCCGCTCACGCTTGCCCCATCGTCGTTCCACAATATAACTGTCAACCGTAAAATACAAATCTGTACGACTGGCCGCCTATGAACTCCACGGCTTCGCGCATCCCGGAAAAACCGGACCCCAGGACGCCCCGCCCTGACGCCCGCCCGCAGGTCACCGGCCTGATCCTGG
>JAPPPX010000197.1 GCA_028817305.1 Gammaproteobacteria bacterium
CGGGCCCTCCCGTGCGAAAGTAGGACACCGCCAGGCCCCTTTCCTTTCCCAGACCACCAGACCGCAACCCGAACCCGCACCCTCCCCCTCGCATACCAACAGAACACCCCCAAAGTACCCCCGACTAAACAACAGAACCGTTTGTCCGTGTCGGCGGCTTCTGCGGTTATAATGTTCGAATGTTGCGGATTTGCGTTGTGTCCGGAGTTGCCAGGATCGGTTCCGCCCCTTCCCGTAGGGGGGCGAATGGCGCCTCAGCCGCGGCAGCCGGATGGGGGAGTATTACGCAATCTGTTCGCAAGAGTGGACCGGTCCGGGGAAAACAATCCTTCATTAAATGAAAGCAGAAGCAGATGTGGTAGTCATAGGCGCCGGCCCCTGTGGTCTGTTCCAGGTATTCGAGTTGGGATTGCTTGGTCTGCGGGCGTGCGTGATTGATTCTCTTAATAGAGTGGGCGGGCAGTGTATGGAGTTATACCCGGATAAGCCCATTTTCGATATTCCCGCTCTTCCGGTGTGCAACGCCCGGGAACTTATTGAGCGGTTACAGGAGCAGATTCGCCCTTTTCGTCCCGTTTTTCATTTAGGGCAGGTCGTTACCGAAGTTGAGAAAAACGAAGACGGAAGTTTTCGCTTGCTGACCGCTAAGGGGCTGTCATGCCAGGCAGGGGCGGTGATCGTTGCCGGGGGATGCGGGGCGTTTCAGCACCGGAAGTTGAAAGTCGCGGGCGCCGAAAAATACGAAGGAAAGTGTCTGCACTACAAGGTCGCCGATGCGGCTGCCTACACCGGAAAGCGCGTGGTAATACTAGGCGGAGGAGATTCAGCGTTGGATTGGACGTTGAATCTGTGCGACAGGGCGCGAGAGTTGGTGCTGGTGCATCGCCGCGAGGAGTTCCGTGCCGCTCCTGCATCGGTGGAGCGCATGAAGCAGTTGGCTGACCGGAAAAAGCTGCGGTACGTCATCGGCAGGGTAAGGGGATTGGTCGAGGAAGCCGGTCGGCTCGTTGGGATTCGCATATCGGAAGGCAAGCAAGAACCGCTGGTCCTCCCCCTGGATGAATTGCTGGTGTTTTATGGACTGTCTCCCAAATTGGGGCCGATAGCGGAGTGGGGGTTGCAACTGGAAAGAAACCAAATACGTGTGGATACCGAGAAGTTTCAAACCAGCGTCCCCGGAATTTTTGCGGTAGGAGATGTAAATATCTACCCGGGAAAGAAGAAATTGATCCTTAGCGGCTTTCATGAAGCTGCCCTGGCGGCCTTCGGTGCGGAGAAGTATATGTACCCGGAGAAAAAGCAGTATCTGCAATACACTACTACCAGTACGGTTATACGCAAGCGCCTGGGCGTCGCAGCTGAGTAGTTTCCGCGGCAGCCGGCTAAAAATTGTCCTTACGGCGCCTGATTTCTGCAAACACTTCTGCCGGGGGCGACGCGCGTTCCATGTTAACGGCGCTACGCAGTTCTTTGCGGGCGGTGCGGAGAAAAGGATTGGTCTTTTTCTCCTGGGCCAGGGTCGTGGGCAGAGTAGGCCGGCCCTCTTTTCGCAGGTGCCGCACTTTTTCCGCCCGCGTCTGAAGGTGCGGGTTATGGGGTTCCAGAGAGAGGGCAAAGCGCGCATTTTCCATGGTGTATTCATGCGCGCAATAGAGCATCGTACTGTCGGGCAAGGCCATAAGCCGTTGCAGGGAGTTCCACATCTGGGCGGCCGTTCCCTCAAACAGTCTTCCGCACCCCATGGAGAAAAGCGTGTCTCCTACGAATGCGGCTCCTGCCTCGGGGAAGAAAAAGACGATATGTCCAAGGGTGTGCCCGGGGGTATGCAGCACTTGGGCCTGTTGACTGCCGAAGGCAAGAGAATCGCCGTCGTCCAGTCTGTAATCGAGTCCCGGGATCTTGCTGTCTTCCCTGCCGGGCCCGTAGATCTTGCAACCCGTATCTTCTTTTAGCGCCAAATTGCCTCCCGCATGGTCCCAGTGGTGGTGGGTATTGAGGATATGAGTCAGGCGCCAGCCTTTTTCTCGTAAAGCGCTTTTTATGGTGTTCGGATCGGGAGTGTCTATCGCAGCCGTGGCGCCGGTTCGATGATCGTGCAGCAGATAACCGTAGTTATCCGCCAGGCAGGGGAACATATGAATTTCCAGCGCTTCAGAGGACATGGCGTAGGCGCATATAAGTACGACTCTTACCGATATTCCTGGTGGGAGACATCAGTTTAGGGGCGATTGTACACTGGAAATCTTGTCCGGAAAATACATTGTGCGGGAGTTACTGCCGCGCTCACTGCGCCGGGGTCGTTGTAGGGCGTCGCGGTTGCGTTACGGTTTCTGGATCTGCGATTCTTCATGCGTCTCCACCATGAGTTTCCGGACGAATGTGTCCGCGGCTCCGCAAACGCTGGTAATGCGGTAGGAAGAGTATGAAGCTTGGCCTGGGAAATGCGGTCGCGTCGCCCGTTGCGGACGACCGGGGCGCCGACGCTACAGGCGCGCGCAACGAACGCCCGGCCCCGTCGGCTGGCGGCTGGAAAGGCCGACACCTGTGGCTGCTCCTGCTCGTGCTGGGCGTCAGCGTCTTCCTGCGCACCCATGAATACCGGGTATGGGAAGAAAATCGGGCGTTGCACTTCTTCGAGAACAACCCCTTGCTGCTGAACGCTGACGGCTATTATTACCTGCGCCTTGCCCGGGAGTACCGAGATGGCGAGTACGAGACCGTAGATACGTTGCGGACGACGCCGGAGTATCCGCCTCGTCCCTCTCCGCCGCCCCTGCTCTCGGTTCTGACCGTTGCCCTGAGTTCCCTGAGTTCGCTTTCTCTTGAATGGACCGCCGCCCTCTTGCCGCCGCTCCTGTCGCTCTGTCTCCTCCTGCCGTTCTTGGGCCTCTGCCGGCAATTCGGGCTGCCGCCGTTGGCTTCGTTTGTCGCTTCCCTGGCCGCCCTCAGCTCCCCGCAGTACCTTGCTCGGAGCAGCATGGGTTTTTACGACACCGATTGCCTGATCGTTCCCTTCGCGCTGGGCGCCTCCGTCCTGGCCCTCGCCTGCGGTCTGCGCCGAGACCACTGGCGCTATCTCTGTCTGTTGGCGGTCGCTTTCAACGCCGGGCTTTTCGCCTGGTGGTGGGACCCGGCGCCGGAGGCGGTCGCCCTGATCTGTCTCGTTCCTCTGTTGATCGGCGCCGTCCTCTACTATCGCCCGGGGCGCCGGGAAGGGATTTGTGCGGGGTCGGGGCTTGCATTGTTGCTGTTGCTCGCGTTCCTGGCGGTGGGAGCCGAATCGGTGCAGACCGCTATAGACCGTATTCAGGGCACTTTCGTTCACGGCATCCCGGGCGCGGACGACCGTTTTCCCAATGTGAGGGACAGTATCTCCGAGCTTGCCCGTCCTGGTCTGCGTGGCCTGATTGGCGGAACTACGGGTCTCTTTCTTACTTGTCTGCTGGGTCTGGCCGGCTTGATCTGGCTGGCGTACGCGCAACCCAGGCGGGCGGCCGTGGCCCTGACCGTGCCCGTGTTCCTGGGTTTGAGCGCCTTTTTTTTCGGGAACCGCGCCCTGATTTTCTGGGCGCCTTTGATCGGCATCGGCATCGGTGCGCTGGCGGCCCTCGCAGGCAGGTACTTCGAACGGCGCGGGAGCGGATTGGTGGGGTTTACCACAGCTGTCGCCGCCCTGATCCTCGCCCCTGCGCTCTTCACCGAGCTGCACAGGGTTGCCCCGGACCCCACGACGGTCAACGTAATACGGGCTGTCCCGAGCATTCGGGAGGAGACGCCGGAGGACGCTGTCATCTGGACGTCGTGGGATGCGGGCTATCCGATCATGTACTACACCGGAAGGCGCACGATCGCCGACGGCCAGTTCATGAGCGGGGAGAGGCAGGTTTACAACAGCATGCCCCTGGCCAGCCGGGATATGAATTTCGCGCGCAATTTCGTCCGCTTCTATATTGAGCACGGCATGGCCGGCCCACGCCGAATCCATGAGTTGACCGGCTCGGCCGAGACCGGACTGCGCTGGATGAGGCAACTCCTCAACCAGTCCCCTGGCGAGGCAGCCGCGGACCTCCTGGAACTCTCCCGGGCCACGGGGCGCGACACGGGCCTTGATTCTATCGAAGCCTGTCAGGCGTTCCTCTTTCCCGACAACAGGGAACCTGTCTTCCTGCTTCTCTACCACGCGATGCTGCAAACCACGTGGTTTCGTTATGGGAGCTGGGATATTGTCGAAGAGAGCGGAGAATCCTTCGCCCTGGCGCCTTTCCACCGCGTCGAACGAAAAGACGATACCTTTATTCTGGCGCCAAACCTCGTCTTCGATGTGAACGAGGGGCTCAGTATGCTCGATATCAAATTCAACGAGTCGAAAGTCGGGCTGCCGCTCCGCAAGATCGTCGCTTACGACGACACCGGCCGCTTGCTGGCGGTAAAGGATTACGAGTACCCGCGGGGATTTCACCTCGAGTGGCTGCCGCACATCCGCTACGGGGTAGTCATGACGGAAAACGTAGCCGAGTCGGTTTTCAACCAGCTCTTTATCCGGCACCAGGCGGAGCCGGCGTATTTTCACCGCACGGTCGCCCGCAACCCCGCTTTCTCGCTCTGGGAGGTGGCGGCCAGCCCGGAACCCCCATGATTTATCCGGACATCGTCGCGGTCATCCCCGCCTACAACCCGGAAGAAACGCTGATTGGCCTGGTAGGCCATCTCCATGGATATCTGCCGGTGGTTCTCGTCAACGATGGCAGCGAGAGTCCGGCCGTATTCGAACGGCTGCCCAAAGGACAGGGGCTCACCGTGCTCGTTCACGACGCCAACCGGGGTAAGGGTGCGGCCCTGAAAACGGCCTTTCAGTACGTTCTTGAGCGCCATCCTGGCGCCGCCGGCGTAGTTACCCTCGACTCCGACGGACAGCACCTGCCAGACGACGCGCTGAAGATTGCCCGCCGGCTGCATGAAAGGCGCACCTCGCTCATCTTCGGAGTGCGCCGTTTCGAGGGGGGGGTTCCCTTGAGAAGCCGGTTCGGAAACCGTCTTACCAGACGGCTCGTGCGCGTGCTCCTCGGTATCCGTCTCTCGGACACCCAGACAGGGTTGCGCGGCATCCCCAGAGAACTGCTGCCCGTCATCCTCAAGATTTCCTTTGACCGGTACGAACTTGAGACGGAGATGCTGCGGACGCTGAAGAATTCCGGACTCGCCTTCGAGGAAGTGCCCATCCGCACCGTTTATCTCGAAGGCAAC
Source organism: Gammaproteobacteria bacterium (assembly GCA_028817305.1). Taxonomy (GTDB): domain Bacteria; phylum Pseudomonadota; class Gammaproteobacteria; order Porifericomitales; family Porifericomitaceae; genus Porifericomes; species Porifericomes azotivorans. The sequence continues at coordinate 5,245 of JAPPPX010000197.1, forward strand.
CGGAGCTCCCATTTTCGCCCGCTTTTGGATTCGATGCGCATCTATTGGGTTCTCTTTCGCCATGTCCTGGCGGGCATCTCGGCAGCCGTCGTTGACTTCGGCGTTTACCTCACCGCACTGGCGGTCTCGGGCCATATCCTGTCAAGTGTCTGCCTCGGCCGGCTCGCTTCGCTGCTGGTCAATTTCTCGCTCGTCAAGATCTTCGCCTTCCGCTCCCGCAAGCGGGCGGCGCGCGAACTCCTGCTCTACCTCTTACAGGTAGCCGTTATGATCTTCGTCGCTGCCAGCCTCGTGAACTTGGCCCAATCCGTCCTCGGCATTGCCCCGTCTGTATCGAAGATACCCGTGGACCTTCTGCTCTACCCGGTAAATTTTCTGGTCCAAAAGTTCTGGATATTCCGTTCCTCGCCAACCTTGCCGGGCGGTGTCGGGGCAGGCGTCCGCAGGACTTAGATGCCGCGAAAAAAATCCTTTCCAATCCAGTCATGAACCTGAGCGAATGATGTGGTCCCGGCACATTTGGGTGGCTGGGGCCGCGGGCCGCTTGATTGCCGTTCTTGGAACCGCATCCCCGTTCAGGCTCATATGTCATTGGCAAAGACCGCGCGCCGAGGGGCGGCAACGCATCCCGGTCCGTCAGCGCGTAGGGGACGAGTCTCCCCTGCTCTACGAGCTCGTCGAGCAGGCCGGTGTCTCGTACGAATTTGAAGTCCTCTGCCGCGCACGGCATCACCGTCCGGAGCACCTTTCCCGCACGGTAATACACCTGTCCCGCCGGATCCCGGAACGACCCGGATTCTCCGGTTATGGCAGATGGCATTGCGGCACCCCGCCCTCGGCTCATGTGCGCCGACAGAGGCACCTCACCGCGGTTTCCCGAACAGAACCGCTCCCCTCGGCAACGGCAACACCGGGGTGCCCGCGCTCCGCTACTACCGCCTGGGAAATCTGGTATCTTTGCTCCTGGGCAAGCCGTGCGCGCGCCATAAGCAATCTTTCTTACATCAGCACGAAAAGAGACCTATGTTACTGCAGATTACCCGTCGTTCCTACCTGCTTCCTTTGCTGGCGCTGGCCCTGGCCGTCTCCCCGGCAGCTGTCCACGCATACCGCCTGCAAGCCCTGTACGAGGCGACGGTCTCCGTCTCCGCGCCGGAGAGGGAACGGGCGGCCGGTTTCGCCGCAGCCCTCGAACAGGTGCTGGCGCGGCTCACGGCCGACCCGGATATCGCTTACCGTCCTGGGGTTTCGCCGCTGTTACGCGCGGCAGAGCAATACGTGCAAAGCTATCGCTATTTGTCCCCGGACCCGGAGCAGGGTGTGGGTTCCCGGTTCTGGGTGCGCTTCCAGGAAGAAGGGCTGAACGAGGCATTGCGGGAGGCGGGCGTCCCCAGCTGGGGAGAAGCGCGGCCTCTGACCCTGGTATGGATGGCGGCCGACGCCGGCGCCGGGCGAAAGATTCTGGGCTTGGAGGATGCCGCGTCGGCGCCGTTGCAGGAATTGCAGCGCCAGGCCGAGCGGCTCGGCCTGCCCCTCCTGCACCCCCTCCTGGATCTGGAAGACCAGCGGAATCTGGACGAGGCGGCGCTGTGGGCCGGCTTCGGCGAAACGGTGCGCACTGCCTCTCTGCGCTACCCGGCCGACGCCGTGCTGACCGTTCGGCTGGAGCGCTGGCAACAGGAAAGCGCCTGGAAAGGGCGCTGGACCCTGTACCTGGAGGCGGAAGAGGTGACCTGGGTCACCCGTGGGCAGCAGGTAACGGAAGCGGCCGCCGCAGGGGTTGCCCGCTTGGCGGATATCCTGGCCAATCGCTTCGGTCATCTGGGGCAGCGTGGCGGCAAAGCGAAGGTTCTGGACGTGAGCGTAGGCGGCATAAAGGACTTCGCTCGCTACCTGCAGGTACTGAACTATCTGGAAAGTCTGCACGAAATCGAACGGGTGGAGATGGCGGGGGTACGCCTGGACCGCGTAACTCTGCGCCTGACCAGCCGGTTGCCGGAACAGGACGTGCGCGAGGCGATTCTTCTGGGTGGTCTCCTGGCGCCGGACGCAGCCGTCGGCGCGTGGGGATACCGCTTGCGGCCGCCGGTGGCGCCCTGAGACTCCCGGCTTCGATGTACGGGCGGCAACTGGCATTTCCTCTGTTCGACGCGAGGCGCCCGGATCTGCGACGCTTCGTGCCGGGTCCCAACGCGGAACTCCTGCAGGTGTTGCGCAAAATCTCCGTGGGAGAAGGGGAACAGGCGCTCTACCTCTGGGGGCCCCCGGGCACGGGTAAGACCCACCTGCTACAGGCTGGCTGTTTGCATGCCGTATCCCGGGGGCTGCAGACGGCCTACGTCTCCTTTGCCGACCCCGGCCTGAGCTGGCAGGATTTGGACGCGTTGTCCTCGCGCCGCCTGGTGGCCCTGGACGGCCTGGACCGGATCGCCGGGGAGTGGGAATGGGAATTTCGCCTGCTGGCCTTGTACGAGCGACTCCGCGAGCAGGGCGGGACGCTACTCGCGGCTGCCGGATGCGGGCCGCGCGGTCTCTCGCTAGTGCTGGAAGATCTGCGCTCCCGCCTGTGCTGGGGTCTGGTTTACCGGTTGCGCCCGCTTGCCGAGGAAGATCGGGTCCGCGCGTTGCGCCTGCGAGCGCAGTCCCACGCCTTGGCGGTAGGCGACGAGGTCATGCGCTACCTGCTCAGCCGCGCCCCCCGCGACATGCACTCCCTGTTTGCCTTGATGGACGGCATCGCCGAGACCTGCCATGCCCGAAAATGCCGCCCCAGCATCGCCCTGGTCAAGGAACAGCTTGCGGCGACAACCGGTAGCGACGCCCCCCCCCGCAGCGACCTCCCGGACCGCGCCGTCCTGCAAGCGACGGCCCCCAAGCGCGTTACTCTGGGGCGTCCCGTTCCTCCCAGCGGGCCAACGCCTGGCTGATCCCGGCCAACCGCCGCCCCAACGCGAAGCACAATCTTTTCTCCTCCCGGTCCAGCGGCCGCTCGCCGTTCATGCCGGCAACATGGCTGGCTCCATAAGGCGTCCCTCCGCCGGTGGTGCTCAGCAACTCAGGGTTGCCGTAAGGCAGTCCCGCCAGGAGCATGCCGTGATGCAGCAACGGCAACATCATGCTGAGCAGGGTGCTTTCCTGGCCGCCGTGCAGACTGGCAGTGGATGTAAATACGGCGGCCGGCTTGCCGCTCAAGGCGCCGGACAGCCACAGGTCGCCGGTACCGTCCAGGAAGCGCTTCAGGGGAGCGGCCATATTCCCGAAGCGCGTGGGGCTGCCCAAGGCCAGCCCCGCGCAGGCCAGCAAGTCGCTGTGGTTGGCATTCGGGGGACAGGGTTCGCCCTCGTTTTCTCCCGCCGACGTTCCATCGGTACTGCCGTTCAGGGCGGGGACGGTGCGAATGCGGGCGGCGCAACCCGCCACTGCGTCCACACCGCGGGCCACTTGCCGCGCCATGGCGGCGGTGTGGCCGCTACGGCTATAATACAAGACCAGTATCTCGACCATCCGCTTACCATTCGTTGTCGTTCATGATCTTCATTCCGTCATCGCTCACGCCCTGTTCTTTTGCGCCCGGTTCGTCTGGTTCGCGCTTGCCTCGGCGCAACGCCCCGCATTGTCGCACAGCTTGCCGTACGGGCGTGCCATTCGGACCGGTGCCGCGCCGCCCGTTCCTCCGCCGCCAGTCCCGCCGCCAGGCATAGCCCGTGCAAGTTCGGGTGCGCTGGATAGCCGAGGCCGCCTTCGCGGGAGAGTCCGGCAGTGGCCACAAGCTGATCCTCGACGGCCCGCCGGAGGGCGGCGGCAGGAACTTGGGCATACGCCCCATGGAGCTGCTATTGCTGGGCATGGCCGCCTGCACCGCCTACGATGTGGTCTCGATCCTGAAGAAATCCCGGCAGAGCCCATCCCTGTGCGAGGTCGGGGTGCAGGGCAGTCGGGTCGAGACCGTGCCCCGGACTTTCGACAAGATCCACGTGCACTTTACTCTCGCTGGCGACAGCTTGAAGGAGCAACAGGTGCAGCGTGCCATTCGACTCTCCGCGGAAAAATACTGCTCCGCCTCCATCATGTTGGGCAAGAGCGCCGAAATCACGCACAGCTACGAGATACTCCCGGCCTGAATGGCCCCCGGCCATGCCCCGAAACCGGCGCCCGCCTTGCCCCTCTGCAAATAGCCCAACGGCCCTTGAGCCCCTTTCAGCTCTCAAGAGCCATACTCTTTATCGTCCTCGTGCACCCGCAACAGCATACCGGGGCCAGTCATGATCCGGTGCAGCAGGCTGGGGCGATTTCGGGTGTTCGTTTTGATGAAGATGCGTTGCAAGTGGGTACGGGCGGTCGTGGGGCTGATAAACAGCTGCTCCGCCGCCCGTTGCAGGTTCGGGTGCGTGGTGAAGGCGGCGGCAACCTTGGACTCGGCGGGAGACAGTCGGTAAAGATTGCGCAGCGCCCCCGCCAGTCGGGCGTCGTCCTCGTACCGGTCGAACAAGTAGCAGGCCGCCACTGGCCGCAGCTCGTCAAGGTCGGGGGCCGCCCCGCGGTCCAGGATGAAGACGTGGATCTGCAACGGCGGCCCGTTCGCACAATCCAGGACGATGTTGCCTCCCTTTCGCTGCCGCACCATGCGGGCGATCTTCTCCCGCGCCTGCGGCAGGAAGGACAGGCGGTTGCTTGCCTTCTCCCGGCCCAGCAATTTCCGCCGCTCTATGACCTCCCGCCCCGTGCGATTGCTGAAGCGCACTTGTAACTGACGGTTAATCAATACCACTCCTACGGACAGGTGGTCGAGTGCCTGCTCCAGCATCCCCGCGATGGAACCCCGGTGTGTCTCCGCGGCCTCCAGGGAGTCCAGCGCCACCGCAAGCATGGTGCGCATGTCCTGTTTCCGCACCGGCTTGTTCAGGTAGCCCAGCGGCCGGGTAGGCTTGGCGCGCCACAGCAGCTCCTCGCTGACCGGGTCGGTCACGTAAATCACCGGGCCGGGAAAGCGCTCGCGGATCCGTTCCACTGCCGCGATGCCGTCGAACTCGCCGTCCGCATTTCCTTGCAAGCGGACATTGGCCAGCACGAGGGTAGGGCGCATCCGGGCCGCGGCGCGGACCCCTTCTTCCGCAGTGGCTGCCGTAGCCGCGATCCCGCAGCCAATCTCGCGCAATTGCCGACATAGCCTGTTTGCCAAACGCCGATCCCGCTCCAGGATCAAGCAACTCGCCGCCCTCATAGGTCTTCTCCTCCGTAGAAGCGGGACGGCCCTACTCTCTTTACGAGGCAGTTCGGCAGGGGCACGTCCCGTATCCCATCCCTGGGATGCCTGCTTAGTTTCTAGTTATCGTCGTATCACTTTTTTGCTATGAATCGCTACCCGAGACCTTGCCGCGCGGTCTAGGCGGCATTCGCGGCGCGGCGTATATAAAACCTCAAAATCCCCGAAGTAGAGGTCTCGGTATGCAACAATTCGTGTCCCGAGCGGGCACAGTACGCGCCGAAGTCCACTGGCGCATGGGGATCGGTAGCCTCCACCAGCAAAGTCTCCCCCGGCTGGAGCCGGTTCAGGATTACCTTCGCCTTCAGGACGGGGAGCGGGCAGGCAAGGCCCTTCGCATCAAGCGATCGCACCGGCCGAGGGCACTCCCGCCGCCCTGCCGAAGCCATGCCGGCGTTCGCCGCCACCGGCGAGAACCGTTGTTCCTTGGCGGACTCGTTCAATGGACTGAACCGACGGACAGGGCCGGGGAACCGGGTAGATTCGCGGTCATGGAAATTGAGGCAGTTTCCGATCAGCTTCGTGCCTTACTTCGCTCTTCTTCCCCGGGAGTATAAAACATGGCAGGGGAAATTGCCACGCAACCGCGACCATGGCCCGGCATTTCCCGTCCGACTCTCCGTCACCGGGGTTCAGCCCGGAGGCCAGCGCATCCCGCGCCCGGCCAACAGATGC
>JAPPPX010000120.1 GCA_028817305.1 Gammaproteobacteria bacterium
CGCCCTCGTCTTGCCGACTCCCCCTCAAGGGGGGAGTGATGCGCGGGAATAGCGGGGTGGGAATCTTTTCCCCTCGATTGCGTAACGGCTTGGGCGGGCGCAAGCATCGCGCCACCGCGCCGCAGCGCGCCGCCGGCGAGCGGCGGCCCCTACTGCCCCGCCCGTGCCGGCGCCTTGCCGCGGGAGCGGGGCCGCGCCCGTTGCGCCCGTTGCATCTTCCGCCCGATCAGCACCAGCCGCACGGCCCGCTCGGCAGCATTGGCGAGATGGGCGCGGGAGTGGCGCAAGGCCTCTTCCAGAGGCATGTCCCGCGCCGCCGCGGACCCCAACCCGGCGATCCCGTGTCCGAACATCAGGCGGGCATCGTCGGCCAGCGCGCCCCCGATTGCGATCACCGGCACCCGGTAGCGGCGGGCCAGGCGCGCCACGCCCGCCGGCGCCTTGCCGAAGGCTGTCTGGGAATCAATCTTGCCCTCGCCGGTGAACACCAAGTCGGCGCCGCGCAACGCCTCCGCCAAACCCACGGCAGCCATGACGATATCCACTCCGCGCCGCAACCGCGCCCGGGTAAAGGCCAACAGCCCCGCCCCCAGACCGCCGGCGGCGCCGGCGCCAGGGCGGCGCCCCACGTCACGGCCCAGATCGCGCCGCAATAACCGGGCATAGTGGCCCAGATTGCGATCCAGGACGCGCACGTCCCGCGCCGCGGCCCCCTTCTGCGGCCCGAAAACGACAGCGGCGCCGCGGCGCCCGCATAGCGCATTGTCCACGTCGCAGGCCACCTCGATGCGGGTGCGCCGCAGGCGCCGGTCCAGACCGGAGGCATCAATCCGGGCCACCCGGTGCAACATGCCGCCGCTGGCGGGCCGGCGCAACTCGCGGCCGCGGCGGTCGAGCAGACGCGCACCCAGGGCCTGCGCCATGCCGGCGCCGCCGTCGCAGGTGGCCGAGCCGCCGATACCGACCACCAAGGCGCCGGCGCCCCGGTCCAGGGCGGCGCGGATCAGTTCCCCCGTACCGTAGGAAGTGGCGCGCAGGGGATCGCGTTCTCTTTCCGGCACCAGCGGCAGACCCGAGGCCTGCGCCATTTCGATCGCCGCCACGCCGTTCTCCAGCAGCGCGTACTGCGCCGTCACGGGTTTTCCCGCCGGCCCCAACACCCGCTTGCGGCAGGCGCGGCCGCCCACCGCCGCCAGCAGGGCCCGCATGGTGCCCTCGCCGCCATCGGCCATCGGCAACTTGCGACAACGAGCGCCGGGCAAGGCGCGGAGCACGCCGCGCTCAATGGCGGCAGCCACCTGCAAGGCGTCCAGGTTGCCCTTGAAAGAATCCGGCGCGATCACGATCCGCACTTCAGTCGCCTCCCTCCGCCGCCAGCAGGGCGCGCACGTGGTCGCGCCCGGGAGGCGCGACCACGCCCCGCTCGGTGACGATGCCGCCGACCAGGGCCGCCGGGGTCAAATCGAACACGGGATTGGCCGCCTCGATGCCGGGAGGGAGCCGTTGCCAGCCGCATCCGGCAAGCAACTCCTCCGGCGCCCGCCGCTCGATGGGGATTCCCGCTCCCGTCGCCATGGCCGCATCTATGGTCGCCGCGGAGGCCGCCACCAGAAAGCCCAAGCCATGATGACGCGCGGCGACCGCGTGCGCGTAGGTGCCGATCTTGTTGACCACATCGCCGTTGGCGGCGATGCGGTCGGCGCCCACCACCACCCAATCAATCTCGCCGCGGGCCATGAATCCAGGCGCCGCCGCATCGGCGATCAACGTTACCGGGATACCGTCGCGCTGCAATTCCCATGCGGTCAACCGCGCACCCTGCAGCCAGGGGCGCGACTCGCAAACATAGACGGCGCGCAGGGCGCCGCGGGCGTGAAGACTGCGGACGACCCCCAGCGCCGTGCCGTAACCGCCTGTCGCCAGGGCGCCGGCGTTGCAGTGCGTCAGCACGCGGGCGGGCCCGCCGATAAAGTCGGCGCCCAGGGCGCCGATGCGCCGGTTGGCCGCCATGTCCTCGCGGTGCAAGGCCCGCGCCTCGGCCAGCAGCGCCGGCGTCGGTTCTCCCGGAATAGCGGCGAAGCGGTCCCGCATCCGGCGCACGGCCCAGCGCAGGTGGACAGCGGTGGGCCGCGCCCGCTCCAGCCGCTGCAATTCGGGCCGCGCCGCCTGCCGCCAGTCCGTCCCCGCGCAGCGCCAGGCGGCGCGGGCGGCCAGCACCACGGCGTAAGCGGCGGCGATGCCGATCGCCGGCGCGCCGCGCACGACCATGTCCCGAATAGCCTCGGCAACCTCCGTCGCTCGCGACAACGACAGGTAACGCTCGGCCCCGGGCAAGCGCCGCTGGTCCAACAGCCGCACCGCATCCTCCTCCCAGGCCACCGCCTGTACGGAGTCTTGCCGCGCCGCCGCGTCGCCGTTGGCGCCGCCGCCGTCCATCGTCGCCTGCCATGCCATCGCGCCGGGATAATGCCATAATCGCCGGGGATGTCACGCAGCGCCGGGAAAACCCTGGAGAAAATACAGGCCGACACCGAGATCCGCGGGCGCTGGATCGCCCCGGTCGAACCGCCGGGCGCGCTGCGCGAAGACCACGCCCTGATATTGCGCCAGGGGCGCATCCTGGACCTGCTCCCGGCGGCCGAGGCCGGACGCCGCTACCGAGCGCAGCGGCGATTGCACCTGGACCGGCACCTGCTGCTGCCCGGCCTGGTCAACAGCCATTGCCACGTCGCCATGACCCTGTTGCGCGGCATCGCCGACGACCTGCCCCTGATGCCCTGGTTGCAGGAACACATCTGGCCCGCGGAGCGCCGCTGGGTCGGCCCCGACTTCGTGCGCGACGGCAGCCGGCTGGCCCTGGCCGAGATGATCCGCGGCGGCACCACCTGTTGCAACGACATGTACTTTTTCCCGGAGATCGCCGCCGGGGAAGCCGAGCGCGCCGGGATGCGGATGGTCGCCGGCCTGCCGGTGCTCGCCGTGCCGACTCCCTGGGCCGGCGGCGAGGAAGAATGTCTCGCCAAAGCGGCAACGCTGCGCCGCCTGCTAAGCGGCCGGCCGTTGGTGGCCGCCGCCCTGGCGCCGCACGCGCCCTACACCGTATCGGACGACGGCTTGCGCCGGGTGCGGGAGCTGGCGGCGGAATGGGGGCTGCGCGTACACATGCACGTACACGAGACCGCGGACGAGGTCGCGGATTCGGTGCGGCAACACGGCTGCCGGCCCCTGGAACGGCTGCGCAAATTCGGCCTGCTGGGCCCGGAACTGCTGGCCGTGCACCTCACGCAACTGCAGGAAGAGGAGATCGGACAACTGGCGCAGTACGGCGCGCACGCCGTCCACTGCCCGGAATCCAACCTCAAGCTGGCCAGCGGCGCCTGCCCGGCGGCGCGGCTGTTGCGGGCCGGCGTGAACGTCGCCCTGGGCACCGACGGCGCCGCCAGCAACAACGACCTGGACCTGATCGGCGAGATGCGCAGCGCCGCCCTGCTGGGCAAGTTCGCGGCCGCCGACAGCAGCGCCCTGCGCGCCCGCGAGGTCCTGCGCATGGCAACCCTGGGCGGGGCGCAGGCGCTGGGGCTGGCAGGGCGGATCGGCTCCCTGGTCCCGGGCAAAGAGGCGGACATCGTCGCCGTGGACCTGGATTGCCCCGAGACGCAGCCGGTGTACGACCCGGTCGCGCAGTTGGTCTATGCCGCCTGCCGCGCGCAGGTCAGCGACGTCTGGGTGGCGGGACGGCAACTGCTTGCCGGCCGCGAACTGACCACGCTGGACGCGGCGGCGGCGGTAGCCGCGGCCCGCGACTGGCGGCGCCGGATCGGCCGCGGCGACTGACCCCGAAGCCGCCAGATTCCCGCCTCCCCGAGGCCGAAACGATCATCGCACCCGTGTACAGGTTCGGACACATCTGAGCGGCACCCATACAACCTGCCCCGCTCCATACATGCGAGCAGCGCCACGGGGTTACGCGCGGATACGGCAGTATTTGCCGCCCCCGCATTCCGTTCTTTCCATCGCTCCCCCTCGTTCTTTCCATCGCTCCCCCCGTTTTTTTTCGTCATTCCCCCTGCTTTTTCCGTCATTCCAGCGCAACTCCCACCCCGGAAAAACCCCACCCCTCGTCATTCCGGCTTCCTCCATGTCATTCCGGCGAAAGCCGGAATCCCGCATAGAAAGCGCGCGCCTC
>JAPPPX010000039.1 GCA_028817305.1 Gammaproteobacteria bacterium
CAATGACACGATGCCGGCGCGAGCCGGAACGGGGGCGGCGATTTCAATGTGAAATGAATTCCAAAAAAGCCGAGGTTGGCAATTTCTCAGCGCCAAGTCGCCGCGCCATTTCCGCTGTCGGCGGGGCCGGATTAAGGCGCCTTTGCGGCAGCGCCATCGGTGCCGGCCCAGCCTCGCCGGTAGCCGGCCAGCAATTCAGCGCGGTTGCTGAACAACCAGTCCGTCTCAAGTTGCCACTCCCGTTTGAAGCCGTTCTCCGAATCCACGAAGCCGGCGCCCACTTTAATGCCCTGCCGCCGCAGGCGCAGGCGCAGGCGGCGCCCCAGCAGTAAAAAATGCCCGGCCATCCCACCGTAGCCGTGCGCCAAAACCTGGCGTGCGATATAGCGAGTGTTCGTCTCGGCAACCAGCACCTTGCATTGCCGGGGCCAACAGCGCAACTGCGCCATCGTCTCCGGGTGCAATGCCAACAGGTGGAAGTCCCGCTCCGGCACCAATCCCTGCAGGATTTTCCGCAGCTTGGCGTTGTAGCGCGGTTCGTAGGTCTGCCGCTTGACTTCGATCATAAAGTGCAGCCCTTCCCGGAAAGCGCCCAGGACCTCTTCCAGAAACGGCACTTCCGGACAGCGCTGCCGCATCTCGGCCCGGCTCAGTTCTGCCGGGCGCAGGGATGCATCGCCCCAGATCCGTCCTCCGTCAGCGTCGTGCAACACAACCGGGCAGCCGTCCCGGGTGAATTGCAGGTCCAGTTCTATTGCCCATACTCCGGCCTGCAGAGCACACTGAAACGCCTCCATGCTGTTCTCTTTGATTTTGCGGTTGCCGTCGTGGCAACCCCGGTGCGCTACCAACTTGCAGACCCCTTGCAAAGGCGCTACGCCCCGTCGCCTGGGGATCCGGGCATATGTCTCGGCGAGTAACCGTTCCAGCGCGTCCTGTATCGCCATTTGCTCATCATCCTCTATGATGCGAAGCGAGTCCAATCGGATCGCTTGCATCGCAATGTGCCGGAGTAAGCGGTTGCTGCTGCATTTCTGTTGCCGTGTTGGCCTGGGCGCCGTTTGCTGCGTTGTTTATGGAGGCTGCCTGGGGCGCCTGCGCCAGGGAGTCGGGTCGGGAAGAGCCTGCCATGGACCCGTCGGATTTTTGACAAGAAACCGGGACAAAGGTAGCATCGGTACGGATGTGGCTCAGGTTGTCGGCGCTCGGCGCTTGCGTATGCGCCTGTCGCAGCCTTGCCGACATGGGGCACGGCGCGGAATCTTTTGGAATCGCCGCCATGGGCGGCGCTTTGCTGTGCAGCTGCCCTGGCACTGGAGGCCGCATCCCGAGTACAAGAGGGGAACTGAACGCATGGCCGTACAGAAAAGTCGCAAATCCAATTCGCGTCGGGGCATGAGGCGCTCGCACAACGCCCTGAAGGCGCCGACGCTAACGACGGATGCGCAAAGCGGAGAAATGCGCCTGCGCCACCATGTCGGCCCGCAGGGCAGCTACCGGGGGCGCCAGCTGCAATTGACGCGCAAGCGCAAGGACAAAGCGGAAGCGGAAGCGGAGGACACGGCGCAGGAGTGACCGCCTCGCATACGACAGGGGCGGCGCCGGGCGCCGCGCCGGTAGCGGAGAGAACTGTATCCCCAGGCGCGCCCCCGGGATCGATCTGTATTTCGCTGGACGCCATGGGAGGAGATCACGCCCCCGCCGAAATCGTGCCGGCGGCCCTGCAGGCCTTGCGGAGACACCCGGAACTGCAATTGGTTTTGGTCGGGGTCGAGTCGGAGTTGCGGGAATTGCTGGGCCGGCACTCTGACTTTGGCGGGCGCCTCCGGCTCTTGCATGCCGCGGATCGGGTCGAGATGCAAGACCCTCCGTTACTGGCCCTGCGCAAGAAAAGGGACTCCTCCATGCGCATCGCCTTGCAATTAGTGCGTGACGGCGTCGCCGTCGCTTGCGTCAGCGCAGGCAACACCGGGGCGTTGGTGGCGCTGGCCTGCCGGTTGCTCAAGACTCTGCCCGGCATAGACCGCCCGGCGATCTGCGCCAGTCTGCCGGGTCCGCACAGCGATACCCAAATACTTGACTTAGGCGCCAATGTAGCCGTCAGTTCCGCACAACTTCTGCAATTTGCGTTGATGGGGGCGGAACTGGTCAGCGCCCTGCGGGGGGAATCGCGGCCGCGGGTCGCGTTGCTCAACATTGGCACGGAGGAGACCAAGGGCGGAGACCGCTTGCGCCAAGCCGCGGCGCTGTTGCAGGACAGCAACTTGAATTATGTCGGCTTCGCGGAGGGCGATGCCCTCTATAGCAGCGAGGTGGACGTGCTGGTCTGCGACGGGTTCAGCGGCAATGTAGCGCTCAAAGCCAGCGAGGGCGTGGTGCGCTTGCTGCGCGCCTGGGCCAGGGAGGCATTTTATGGCTCGCTGTACGGGCGGCTGGCAGGGGCGGTGGCTTGGCCAGTGCTTCGGCAACTGCGGCGGCGCTTCGACCCGGACCGCTATAACGGCGCTCGCTTGCTGGGGCTGCGCGGCATCGTGATCAAAAGCCATGGCAGCGCCAACCGCCGTTCCTTTGGCCATGCCATAGACGAGGCGGTTGCGGAAGTGGCGCGCGACATCCCGGCACGAATTCGCAGCCGCCTGGAGCGGGTGCCGCGGGCGGCGCTCCCGGAGACCGCCCCTTGAGCCTTTACTCCCGAATTGTGGGAACCGGCGGCTGCCTGCCGGCTCGGGTCATGACCAATGCCGAACTGGAGAGTATGCTGGACACTTCCGATACCTGGATCCGCGAGCGCACGGGCATCCGCCAGCGGCATATCGCTGGGGAAAAGGAAACGACCTGCGACCTCGCCGAGGCGGCGGCGCGGGAGGCGTTGGCGGCGGCGGGGGTGAAGGCGCAGGAGATTGACTTGGTGCTAATCGCCACCGCTACCTCCGAGCGGGCCTTTCCCAGCACTGCCTGCCTGCTACAGGACCGGCTCGGCATTCGGGGCGCTCCGGCCTTCGATCTGCAAGCCGTGTGCAGCGGTTTTGTCTATGCCCTGACGGTAGCCGACAAATTCATCCGGGCGGGGGACTGCCGTACAGCCCTGGTGGCAGGGGCCGAGATCTTCTCGCGCTTGGTGGACTGGAGCGACCGTAGCACGTGTCCTCTGTTCGGAGACGGCGCCGGTGCGGTCGTATTGCGCGCCGACACGCAGGCGGGAATCTTTTACAGCCGCCTTTATGCCGACGGGAGCTACCATCGCCTGCTGTACGCCTCCGGCAACGGCTGCTCGAACGGCAACGAAAAGAGGCACATCCGCATGCAGGGCAGCGAAGTGTTCAAACTGGCGGTCAAGACGATGAGCCAGTCCTTGTTGGAGGCTCTGCGCGAGGGCGGCCTGGACAAGGGAGAGCTGGACTGGCTGGTGCCGCACCAGGCAAACCGCCGCATCCTGCAGGCTGTCGCGCAGCGGATCGGCCTGGCCGACGAGCGGGTGATCAGCACGATCGAACGCCACGGGAATACTTCTGCCGCCTCGGTACCTCTGGCACTGGACAACGCCGTGCGCGGGGGACGCATCCGGGTCGGCGATCGCGTCGCCCTCAATGCCTTTGGCAGCGGCTTTACCTGGGGCTCCGTGTTGTTGCGCTACTGAGCCGCCATGAACTTTGCCCCGTGAGTCTCGCTGTTGTTTTCCCAGGCCAGGGTTCGCAATCGGTGGGGATGCTGGCAGCCCTGGCCCGCCGTTACCCGTCGGTGCTGGAAACCTTTGCCGAAGCCAGTGCCCGCACCGGTTTGGACCTGTGGCGCCTGGCGCAACAGGGGCCTGAGGAGGAACTCAATATCACCACGCACACCCAGCCGGCCCTGTTGGCCGGCGGCGTGGCCGTCTGGCGCTGTTGGCAGGAGCGCGGGGGGGCGCCCCCCGCCTACCTGGCCGGCCATAGTCTGGGGGAGTACACGGCCCTGGTCTGCGCCGGGGCACTGTCCTTTTCGGACGCGGCGGCCCTCGTGGCCGAGCGGGCGCACCTGATGCAAGAGGCAGTGCCGGCGGGCGCCGGCGCCATGACGGCGATTTTGGGCTTGCCAGAAGAGCGGATAGAAGAGATCTGCCGCCGGCCGGGCTTTCGGGATGTCGTGGCGCCGGCCAATTACAACGCGCCCGGACAGGTCGTGCTTTCCGGACAGGCCGAGTCCGTGGCAGAGGCCGCCGCCGCCGCTCGTGAGGTCGGCGCCCGGCGCACCCTGCGCCTGCCGGTGGGCGTTCCTTCGCATTGCCCGCTAATGCGGCCGGCGGCGGCCCGCCTTGCCCGCGTCTTGGAGGCGCAATCGTGGCTTCCGCCGCGGATCCCCGTGCTTCATAACGTGGACGCCGGGATCTGCGCCGACCCCGCCGCGTTGCCGGAGGCGTTAAGTAGCCAGCTGTACCTGCCGGTGCGCTGGACGGAGACGGTGCAACGGTTGGTGCGGCAGGGGGTGCAACGGGTACTGGAGTTCGGCCCGGGACGGGTGTTGGCCGGGCTATGCCGGCGAATTGACCGCCGTCTGGAAGTATTGTCGGTAGAGGACCCGGATTCTCTGGAGCGGGCCCTGGAGGCGGCGGGCGCATGAGCGGCGAGCAGTCGCTGGAGGGCAGGGTGGCCCTGGTGACCGGCGCGAGCCGGGGGATCGGCGCAGCAATTGCCGATGTCCTGGGACAGCGAGGGGCCCGGGTACTGGGCACGGCGACCAGCGCGGACGGAGTCGCGGCCATTCGCAAGCGCCTCCGGCAACGGAGTATCGCAGGCGACGCCCTGCTGTTGGATCTGGCCGAAGACGCATCGCTGGCCAAGTTCGGGCAGGCCCTGGCCCGGCTGGAGCCTGCCCCCGCCATCCTGGTCAACAATGCCGGCATCGTCCGCGACGGCCTGTTGCCGCGTTTGCAAGAAGAAAATTGGGAACGGGTGATCCGCGTCAACCTGGGCGGGGCGTACCGCCTCTGCCGCCTGTGCCTGCGCAGCATGCTGCGGGCTCGTTATGGCCGCATCGTCAACATCTCCTCGGTGGTCGCCCATACCGGCAACCCGGGGCAAACGAATTACGTGGCGGCAAAAGCAGGTATAATCGGGTTCACGCGCTCGCTGGCGCGCGAAGTGGCCGGACGCGGGATCACTGTCAATGCCGTAGCCCCCGGTCTGATTCGCAGCGATATGACAGCGGCTCTGACCGAAGAACGGCAAACACAGAGCCTGCGTCAGATCCCCATGGGCCGCTGGGGGGAACCGGAGGAGGTCGCAGTTGCAGTCGCCTTTCTGGTTTCTGCGGACGCGGCCTACATCACCGGCGAAACGATGAACGTGAATGGTGGAATGTCCATGAATTAGTGGGTTGAAGTGATACTTGTATCCAATTGATATTAATAAACTTTTTTATTCCAGGGGGAGCGGATTCCATCGCGATGCCAAAAATAGCGGGCGCCTTTGCCCGCAAAGGCTTGCATGGCGTTAGCGATCCCGTACACTTAGCGCACCGGATCGCACACAAACGGGGAGGTGGCATCTCATGAGCGGCGACATTGCGGAAAAGGTAAAGAAAATCATCGTGGAACAACTCGAGGTCAAACCGGAAGAGGTGACGCCCGAGGCCTGTTTCGACGATGACCTGGGGGCCGATTCCCTGTCCCAGACGGAATTGGTGATGGCCTTGGAAGACGAGTTCAAGATCGATATCCCGGACGAGGAGGCCGACAAAATACGCACCGTACAGCAAGCCATAGACTACATCCGCGAGCATGGGGGCCAGGACGCGGACGACAAGGATTAAGTCCGGGATGCGACAGGCAGAGATGGCGGCGTCCAGGCGGGCAGGGCGCCGATTTGCCAAGCGGCGATCATGAGCGGGCGGCGGCGGGTCGCGATCACCGGTTTAGGGGCGATTAGCCCCTTCGGCAATAGCGTAGCCGAGACCTGGGAGGGAGTGCGCGAGGGGCGCAGTTGCATTCGGCCGCTGGCGAATTTCGATGCCTCGGGGCTGACGGTGCGTTTCGGCGGCGAAGTGCGCGACTTCGACATTGGCGATCACCTTCCACGACGGCAGGCACGGGGGCTTTCCCTCTTCGCGCAATACGGGTTGGCAGCTGGAGTCCAGGCGGCGGCCGACGCCGGTCTGCGGATTGCCGAATCCGAGTCGCACCGGGTCGGAGTGGCCATTGGCTCCGGAATCGGCGGTTTGGAGAACATCGAGAAGACGGTGGCGCGCTACCTGGAGGCCGGACAGCGCAAGATCTCTCCCTATTACGTCCCCGGCAACATTATCAACATGGTTTCCGGCTCTCTGGCCATATTTCTGGGCGCCCGCGGGTCGAATTTCTCCTTGGTCAGCGCCTGCGCCACGGGGGCGCACAACATCGGCATATCCGCCCGCTTGATCCAGTCCGGAGAGGCGGACGCGATGCTGGCGGGGGGGTGCGAGATGGCCACTTGTCCCACCGGAGTCGGCGGTTTTGCCTCGGCCCGGGCCTTGTCCACCCGCAACGACGCGCCGGCGGCGGCGAGCCGCCCCTGGGATCGAGACCGGGACGGCTTCGTCATCGGCGACGGGGCCGGGGTAGTAGTGCTTGAAGAATACCAGCGCGCCCGGCGGCGGGGCGCAAACATCTACGCCGAACTGGCTGGCTACGGAACCAGCGCCGATGCCTACCACATGACCTCCCCCCTCCCGGACGGCGCCGGTATGTTCCATTGCATGCGCCAGGCTCTGGAGGACGCTGGCCTGGCCCCGGAGCGGGTCGGCTACATCAATGCGCACGCCACCTCCACGTCCCTGGGCGACCCCATCGAAAGCAAGGCAATCGAACGGCTGTTTGGCGACCATGCCTTCCGGCTAGCGGTCAGTTCGACCAAGTCCATGACCGGCCATATGCTGGGCGCAGCAGGCGGGATAGAGTCTATCGTCTCCGTGTTGGCCCTGCAGCAGGGGGTGGTGCCGCCTACCATCAACCTTGAGAACGCAGCCCCGGATTGCCGGTTGGACTACGTGCCCGGCGCGGCTCGCAAACTGAAATACGATGTCGCCATGTCGAATTCCTTCGGCTTTGGCGGCACCAATGTAAGCCTGGTCTTCCGGCGCCCGCACTGAGAACTGCGGCAAGGGCGGTGCGCACGGTACCGGCAGCGGTCCTGGTGGACGGCGAGCCCGGCGCCCCGGATGCCCGGGATCGCGGCCTGCACTACGGCGATGGCCTGTTCGAGACCTTCGCGGTGCGCGCCGGCAAGCCGCTGTGCTGGGAACGGCATATGCGGCGGTTGGCGCGGGGCGGGCGCCGCCTGCGTCTGGCCGTACCAGACGCGGAACTGCTATGGCGGGAGGCATCGCGCCTGTGCGCCGGCGCGGAGCGTGCCGTGCTCAAATTGATTCTGACCCGAGGGGCGGGACAGCGAGGATACCGTCCTCCCGCGGCGGCGCGGCCCTGTCGCATCATGCTCTGCTATCCCTGGCGCGCGCCGCCGCAGGAGCACTTGGCATCGGGGATCGCGGCGCGTGTCTGCGAGACCCGCCTGGCTGCGCAACCGCGCACCGCCGGGCTCAAGCATCTGAACCGCCTGGAACAGGTTCTGGCGCAACAGGAATGGGACGATCCGCGGGTCCCCGAGGGAATCATGCTGGATAGCCGCGGCCGGCCCGTGGCGGGCACCATGAGCAATTTGTTCGCGATCCGCGGCAACCTGCTGCTGACCCCGGATTTGGCTCTCCATGGGGTGGCCGGCATCGTCCGCGAGATGCTCCTGGAACTGGCGCCCGGCTGCGGTTTGCAACCGCGTGTCGGTGCGTTGCAACTGCAGGAATTGCAAGCCGCGGAAGAGTCCTTTGTGTGCAACTCCCTGTTCGGCCTGTGGCCACTGCGTTGCATTGACGGCCATCCTGTCCCTCTGGGCCCGGCGGTCCGCCGGTTGCGCGGCGAGCTACTGGCAAAAAATGCGATAATGCCGCAATGATGCAGAGATGCATTGCCCTATTCGGCCTTGCCATACTGGTGGGACTGCCCATCGCCGTCCTCTGGCTGCAACAGGCGATCCGGGAGGAAATGACTACCCCCAATACGTTGGAGGCGCCTGTGCAGTACACGGTGGCGCCAGGGAGCGGGTTGCGGCAAGTGGCGCAGGACCTGCACGGGAACGGATTGCTGCGCCATCCTCGCTACTGGACCCTGGCCGTGCTTTGGCGCCGGCAGCAGGAGCAGTTGCAGGCCGGAGAGTACCGTTTCCTGCCGGCGGCCACACCCGCCGAGGTGCTGGAGCAGCTAGTGCGCGGTCGCGTAATGCTGCATACGGTCACCATCCCGGAGAGCTGGACCTTCCGGCGCATGATGCAGGAATTGCGGCGTCATCCGTCGTTGCGCCAGACCCTGGCCGGGAGCAGCGAAGCGGAGATCATGGCGGCCCTGGGTACGCCTGAGCGGGCACCGGAAGGCATGTTTTTCCCGGACACTTACCATTTCCCCAAAGGCACCTCCGAACTCAGCATCCTGCGCCTGGCGCACCGGAAAATGCAGCAGGTGTTGGCCGAAGAATGGGAGCAGCGGGCGCCGGAACTGCCCTACGCATCCGCCTACGAGGCTTTGATCCTTGCCTCGGTCATTGACAAGGAAACCGGGCTTGCCAGCGAGCGCGCGCGCATCGCCGGGGTATTCGTCCGCCGCCTGCAGCGCGGCATGCGCCTGCAGGCGGATCCCACTGTCATCTACGCTTTGGGCGAAGACTTCCAGCCGCCGCTGCGCCGCGCCGCCCTGAAGATTGACACGCCTTTCAACACCTACCGGCACTCGGGATTGCCCCCCACTCCGATTTCGCTGCCTTCCCGTGCCGCCATCCACGCCGCTCTGCACCCGGAAGAGGGAGAGGCGCTGTACTTCGTCGCCAACGGCGACGGCGGCCACCATTTTTCCGCGACCCTGCGGGAGCACAACCGCATCCGGCAGCTCCTGCGCCGGCAGCGGCCGTGAGCGGGCGCGGGCGCTTCATCGTCCTGGAAGGCATAGACGGGGCGGGGAAGAGCACGAACATTTCCTTTATTGCCGACTGGCTAACGGCGCGGGGACATGCGGTAACGACCGCCCGTGAACCAGGCGGCCCGCCTATCGCAGAGCGTATTCGCGAGCTGCTGTTACGCCCGGAAAATCACGAGATGCAACCGGAGACCGAGTTATTGTTGCTGTTCGCCGCCCGCGTCCAGCACCTGCGACAGCGCATCCAACCGGCGCTGCAGGACGGCCGCACCGTGCTGTGCGAACGCTTTACCGCCTCTACCTACGCCTACCAAGGGGGCGGCCGCGGTTTGGCGCCGGAGCTAATCGCCTGCCTCGAAAAGCACCTGCTTGATTCCTGGCGGCCAGACTTGACCCTGTTGCTGGATCTGCCGCCGGAAGACGCCCGCCGTCGGCGCCGGGGCCGGGACCGCTACCATGACGAGCCCGACGGCTTCCTGCGGCGTGTTCGGGAGTGCTACCTGCGGCGTACCGCCGAGGCGCCGGGCGTCTGCCGTGTGGACGCCACGCTGCCGCTGGCCGAGGTGCAGAAAGCTATCGTCAGGATACTGGAGCGCAGCCTGTGAACGGGGCCGTGGAGGCCGTCGCGGACCAAGCCCTTGCCAGCGGGAACATTGATGGCGACGGCATCTACCCCTGGCATTGGGCGTCCTGGCAACGGCTGAGCGAGGCCTGGCGCCAGCAGCGCTTGCCGCATGCCTTGCTGTTGGCGGGACCGCCCCAGGCCGGCATAGAGCGCTTTGCCGATTGTCTGGAGCGATTGCTGCTTGGCGCTCAATTGGGACCGGGGGGCGAATTACTGCCGAATCCGCGCGGGTTGCGATTGCTGGCCGCCGGCAATCACCTGGACTTGCTGCATGTGGTCCCGGAACAGGAGGGGGGAACGATTCGCGTGGCGCAGATCCGCGAGGCCTGCGAATGGCTGCGCTTAAGCAACCCTGACGGCGGCCCCCGCGTACTGCGCATTGCCCCGGCCGATGCGATGCACCGTAGCGCCTGCAATTCCCTGCTGAAAACCCTGGAAGAACCATCTCCCGGCGCCTTTCTCCTGCTGCTCTGTCATCGTTCCTCTATCCTGCCCGCCACCTTGCGCAGCCGTTGCCGGCATTGCAACCTTGCTGTCCGCACACCGGAGACGGCGGTAGCCTGGTTGCGGGAGCAAGGGCCGGGGCCGGATGGCAAGCTGCGCCCGCACTGGGACGCCTTGCTGGCAGCGCAACAAGGGCCGTTGGCGGTGGCGACGGAGCGGGCGGGGGCCTTTGCCGCCCTGTTGCCGCCGCGGGGGCGACTATTGCCCAGCTTGGCTGACGCATGGTTGGAGGCGGGGGCGGCGCGCGCATTGCTCTGGTTCCGCGGCGGGTTGCTGCTCGCGATTCGCCACCGGCTGGGAGATGCGGAGCGGGGGCCGCTGGCGGCGGCATTCGCGGGCCTGGAACTTTGTTCCCTGCTCCGACTTTATGATAAGGTAGTGCGCAATGAGGCTTCGCTCTCGGCAGTCGGCGGTTTGCAGGAGCGCTCCGTGCTGGAAGAGGTACTGCTATTTTGGCGCGCCTTGGCTTGCGCAGGGCAGACCGGAACAAGAGAAGGATAGGACCGACAACGACCATGGATAACCGAATTTCGCTCACTATCCGCGACAAGAACGCGCTGTATGCCTCTTATATGCCTTTCGTTAAGAATGGCGGCCTGTTTATCCCCACGAATAAGCAATATGAATTGCGGCAGGAAATCTTCATCCTGCTGACCCTGCAACTCCCGGAACTTCGGGAGACTTTGCCCATTGCAGGTCAAGTGGTCTGGATCTCCCCGGCGGGGCAGAGCGGACGCCGTCCAGGCATCGGCGTACAGTTCAGCGACCTCGACCGCGGCGCCACCAAGAACAAGATCGAGGGACAGCTGGCCGGCGCTCTGGAATCCGATCGACCCACCCAGACCATGTAAACAGGAGGCGCCGCGGCTGCGGAGGGCTTTGCGCCTTCCGCGCTTCCCGCCCCGGGCACGCTCCATCGTCCTCACGGTTACCGCTCCGATTCCGTCATGACGCTGGCCGACTCGCACTGCCACCTGCCCTTGTTGCCGCAGCCGGCATCGGAGGCGCTGTCTCGCGCCCGGAAAGCGGGGGTGGGGCATTTTCTTTGCGTCTCGGTGGCGTGGGATGACTACCCCGCAATCCTGCGCCTCTGCGAACACCACCCCGATGTCGCCGGCAGCGTTGGCGTCCATCCCAACGAGGAGGACGCCGGCGAACTCTCCAGCGAACTGCTGGCCGAGCGGGCGACCGCCCCGGGGATTGCGGCTATAGGCGAAACCGGCCTGGACTATTATCGCGGCGACGGGAGCCGGGAGCGGCAACAGGAGCGCTTCCGGCAGCATATTCGCGCCGCCCGCCTGGCTCGCCGTCCGCTCATCATCCATTGCCGGGAGGCCTGGGAAGATACCTTGTCAATCCTGAGCCGGGAGGGGGCAGAGGAGACCGGCGGCGTGATGCACTGCTTCACGGGGGGCTGGGAAGAGGCGCGGCGCTCCATGCAACTGAACTTCGCCATTTCTTTCTCCGGCATCCTCACCTTCAAGAATGCCGGCCCGTTGCGCGAAGTGGCGCGCCGCATCCCCGACGAGCGGCTTCTGCTCGAGACCGACGCTCCTTACCTGGCTCCCGTGCCACATCGCGGCAAGGCCAACGAACCGGCCTTGCTGCCGCACACGGCCGAGTGTCTGGCGCAGCTTCGGGGCGAGTCACCGGAAGAGTTGGCCCATAAGACCACGACCAACTACCTGGCTCTGTTTTCGCCGGGCGGCGCCGGGATGCAGGAAGAGCGCCCCGGCCGTTCCCGGTTGCCGCGCGCGCAATAGCGCCAGTTGCGTTGCGCCGCTTTCTACCGTTCTCTAGACCTCTCTCTGGGCCGTTCTCTGGCCTTCTTCACGCGGCAATCCAAGGCCAGGGAACTACAGCAGGGCCTCCAAATGCCGCAATGCGGCTGCCAGTTGCTCTTCCCCCTGGTAGCAATGCGGAGAGAAACGCAGTCCGCCATGGCGAGAGGCGCAGAAGACGCCCCGGCGACGCAGACCGGCGCACAATCGCTCCGGGGTGGCGCCCCGGGCGCGAAAGCTTACGATCCCTGCGCGACGTAGTTCGCCTACCGGTTCAAGGAGGCTCAGCTCATCATTTTCTTTAATATAATTAAAAAGATATAAAGTATTCCTATGAATTTGATTTGATACGGATTCCAGCCCGATCTCCAGCAATAGAGACAGACTGGCCGACAGGGCATGGATCCCCAGCATATTCGGACTGCCGCATTCGAAGCGCCGGGCATCGTCGGCAGGGCGCCAGTCGCGGCGTTCGAAATCGCCGGCGTCCTGCACCATACGCCAGCCGTATTCGCTCAGGGCCAATTCTTCCCGGCGTTCGGCCGCGCAATAAAACAGCGCCACGCCTTCCGGCCCCAGCATCCACTTATGGCCGTCGGCGGCCACGTAGTCGGCACCGATTTCCTGCACGTCGAAGGGCAGGGCGCCGAGGTGTTGGATGGCATCCACACAGAACCGGATGCCGCGCTCGCGGCAGGCATCCCCCAGAATCTTCAGGTTCAGCCGCCGCCCATTGCCGTATTGTACCGAGCTCACAGTCATGAGCCGGGTGCGTTCGTCACAGGCTGCCAGCAATGCCAGTTCTTCGGAGGAAGCGCCGCATTGCGGCCAGTCCACCTGCCGCAATTCGACCCCGCGCCCTTGCAATGCCTCCCAGGGGATACGGTTGGAAGGAAACTCGTCGGCGCAGGTGACGACATTGTCGCCGCGGCGCCAGGGAAGTCCGGCGGCCACGAAGGAAAGGGCCTCGGAGGTGTTTTTCAACAAGGCGATATCCGAGGCCGAGGGGGCATTGAGCAACTGCCGGCACTGTTCGCGCAGCCGCCGTTCGCATTGCAGCCAGTCTTCGTAGGCCCATCCCCCGTGGCGCACGTTTTCCTCGGCAAAGCGCTGCACCGCCTGGGCAGCACGGCGCGGCCAGGGGGCGATGCCGGCATGGTTAAGGTATAGCAGGCCGTTTTCCTGAGGAAATTCGGTGGCCAGCAGGGCCCTCGTTTCCGGCGGCATAGATGCCGTGGACGCCATGGCGCGTATTGTAGTCCCGCTCCGGTCGCCGTGCACGGACGCATGGACGGACTGCCGCCAAGCCGTTGATTGTCGTTCTGGCTCGGGCGCAGAACATTCTTTGGCATCCGCAACGAATCTTTCCCTTCCTTCAGGGCACGGCTCTGCGAGCAGGCGCTCGAAGTTGGCGCCATGCCATCCGAATGTCCTTATATGGGTGAGACTTTTGCGTCGGTTGACTCTATACCCGGTGGGGCATACACTGCCGCTTCCTTTTCGCAGGACCAGGCTGGCTTAGGGTCAGAAGCAAAAAAAAGAAGGTGCTGGCACTGCGGAACGAGTCGTAGCAAGTCTTTTTTACTGAGGGTACCTACCATGAGAAACAAGGCAAAGCGCATTCGGGCCATCCTGCTGGGTGGCTTGCTGACGGTGCTGGGTGGCCACGCCCCGGGCGTTCTCGCCCAAACGCCGTTGGACGCAGAGAACTTCAGCGGCACGGTTACTATGACCACCGACTATGTCTATCGGGGGATTTCCTTCTCCTCGCAGAACCCGGCCATACAGGGCAGCGCAGACTGGGCCTACGGGAGTTGGTTCGCCGGCATCTGGGGTACCAGTGTAGATGAAGCAGGAGTGGACTTGACCTCGGAGTTCGACTTCTACTTCGGCTTTGCCAGCAGTACCGCCGGTTTCGACTGGTACATACAGCCGATCTACTACCACTATCCGAATGCCGACGAAGACGCCTACGGAGACCCGGATATGTTCGAGATCTGGCTGCATGCTTCCCAGGTCGTTGCGGAGGCGCCCGGGGCGCCTACCGTGGACCTGCTCTACGGCTATACGCCGGATTACTTCTACGAGTCCGGCAGCGGCCACTATATCCGCGGTGGCGTGGCCTTCGATCTCGGCGGCGGTATAGGCGTGGACTTCGGCTGGGGATATCAGACCGTAAAGGGGGAACACGATACATTTTGGCCTAACGTGAACGATCCGGAATATGCTCACTGGGATGTAGGGGTTACCGGCGCCATCGCAGACTTCGATCTGGACCTGCGCTACCACGACACGAACCAAGAAACCGGCGACGCTTTCATCGCTGGCGGGTTCTCAACAGAAGCAAACACGGAATCCCGCATCGTCTTTACCATCTCGCGTAGCTTCTAGGTAGAGGCGCGGGGAGAGAGGGATCGAGGGGGATCGATCCCCGCCGCGCATCCATCCATCCCCTTCGGTCAATCCCCATGCCATGCTTGGTTCCGCGGCAGATCTTCCCGTTGTGCGCTCTGGTAGCCGGCCTGCCTATCGTCGCATAATATATATTATGTTAAATAACGGATAGGCCCCTCAGTGACCATACGGTCAAACAGGTGGTTTGTTAACTCAATTTTAACTTTTATATATCAAAATAAAGTCTTTATTTGCAAAGAAAAAAATTATGCTCTAAACTGTCTGTATCGCAGGCAGGCGATACCGAACCCTGGCCCCTGCCTCGAAGCAGGCAGGGGCCAGGGTTTCCCACCGCATAGAACGGGGAAGTTCTTACAAAGATGGTGGTCCCCCCGGGACTCGAACCCGGACCTCCCATAGGAGAGCAGATTTTAAGTCTGCTGCGTCTGCCGTTCCGCCAGGGGACCTGCTCCGCGGATTGGGGTGCCTGTTAATGGCGGCGCGAACAGCCGCCGGCATCTTCCAGACACCTGCGGATTATAGAGAGGCTGGGGTCGGAATCGAACCGGCGTACACGGCTTTGCAGGCCGCTGCATAACCACTCTGCCACCCAGCCATGGGGGCGCCGTCCCGGATATCGTTTCAAGGGAGGGTGCGCGGCACAGTCCTCAGGAGCCGAGAACCTGGAGCGGGAAACGAGATTCGAACTCGCGACCCCAACCTTGGCAAGGTTGTGCTCTACCACTGAGCTATTCCCGCATGGCCGTGACCGTGGTCTCGATCTTGTCACCCTTCGGCCGTGCCTGTCAATTGTTGTCGCTGCCGCTGTGCCGACGGGCACGTACCAATTCGGGCCAGGCTGCGTGCAGGTAGAAAAACATGGAGACCAAAGTCAGCGCGGTAGCCAGATACAGTAAGCCCAATCCCAGCCACCAGGACCAATAATCCTTATAAACTAAAAGAAATATTGCTACCATCTGACTGATAGTTTTGTATTTTCCATACACAGAAACACGTATTTTTCGACGGGCGCCCAACTCCGCCATCCATTCCCGAAGGGCTGACACCGCGATTTCGCGGCTGACAATCACAGCCACCGGCAGGGCCAGCCAAACAGTCGGGGTGTGCTGCAACACCAACACCAGGGCAGTAGCCACCATCAGTTTGTCCGCCACCGGGTCGAGGAAGCTCCCCAACGGCGATTCCTGCTTCAAAAGGCGCGCCAGATAACCGTCCAGGGCGTCTGTCAGGGAGGCGGCGCCAAATACCAACGCCGCTTCCAGGTGGCGCCCGGTCAGGAACAGCAGCACGAATACCGGTATCAGCAGAATGCGGAGCAGAGTCAGGATGTTGGGCAGTTGCAGCATCGGATCGTGATTCTCCGGGTTGGGATTCCCCCGATCAAGGATCTTCGTGCAGCAGACCGTGGATATGCCGGGCCAGCCGCTTGCCGATTCCCGGCACCCGGGCCAGTTCTTCGGTGCCGGCGGCGCGCACGCCCTGAGCGCCGCCGAAATGCAGCAACAGGCTGCGTCGGCGCACTTGGCCAATCCCGGGCAGGTCCGTCAGCGGCGAATCCAGCCGCTGCCGGGCACGGCGGCGGCGGTGGCCGGCGCTGGCAAAACGGTGCGCCTCGTCCCGGACCCGCTGCAACAAGCGCAGGGCTGGCGAAGCGGCGGCGAGCCGCAGGCAGCGTCCGTCGGCGCGGACCAGCCGGTCCTCCGACGGACGGCGCCCTTCCCCTTTGCGGATGCCCAGCACCTCGATCTCGCTCGCCAACTGCAATTCCCGCAACGTCCTGACTGCCTGCGCCGCCTGCGCCCGGCCGCCGTCAATGAGCAACAGGTCCGGCAACGGCGCCGCCTCCTGCGCGCGCCGCCGGTAGTGCCGTGTGACTGCCTGGCCAATGGCGGCGCAATCGTCGCCGGGACGGATGCCGCGGATATTGAAACGCCGGTACTCGCCGCGCCGCGCGCCGCCGGCATCGAAAACTACGCAGGAAGCGGTGGCCGCCTCCCCGCGAGTGTGGCTGATATCGAATCCCTCGATGCGGCACAATGGCTTACGGCGTTCGAGGAGGCGCCCCAATTCCCGTAATGGGCCGCCTTCTCCTCGCGCCGCCTCCCGCTCCGCCAGAGCCAAGCGGGCGTTTTCCCCGGCCAGCGACAGCCACCGGCCCCGCTCGCCCCGGGGACGGCAGCGAATCGTCACCGGCCTCCCTG
Source organism: Gammaproteobacteria bacterium (assembly GCA_028817305.1). GTDB lineage: Bacteria > Pseudomonadota > Gammaproteobacteria > Porifericomitales > Porifericomitaceae > Porifericomes > Porifericomes azotivorans. Next base: position 16,492 of record JAPPPX010000039.1, read on the forward strand.
CCCGCTCCGCCAGGACGGACTCCAACAGGCGGCAATCGTCCGGCAGATGGTTGAGCAGTATCTCGGCCGGCAGAGGCGCCCCGCCGCCATCGGCCAGGTAGTATTGAGACAGGAAGGCGCTCAGGACTTCTCCCGGCCCTGCCCCCGCCTGCCTGCTCGGGAAAAAGGCCCGGCTGCTGCGAGGCGTCCCGCCGCGCACGGGAAAAACCTGTACGCAGGCCCGATCCGCCTCGATCCGGCAGGCGATGGCGTCCAGAACGGCGCCGGGGTCGCTGGGCCGGTGCCGCGCCTGCACGGCGCGCAATTTAGCGACCTGGTCCCGGTAGCGGGCGGCACGCTCGAAATCGAGACGCTCCGCCGCTTGGCGCATTGGCTCCAGCAGCCCCTCCATCAGCTCCCGGTCGCGGCCCTCTAGCAGCAGGGCCGACCTGTGCACATCCTGCAGGTATTCCTCGCGGCCGATATAGCCCACGCAGGGCGCCGTGCAACGCTGCAGCTGGTATTGCAGGCAGGGACGGCGACGGCCGCGAAAGGAGCGGTCGTCGCAGTCGCGGATGCGAAATAGTTTTTGCAACAGACTCAGGGTGCCGCGCACCGCGCGCGGGTCGGGATAGGGCCCGAAGTAGCGCCCCCGCTCCCGGCGCGAGCCGCGATAGAAATGCAGGCGCGGGAAGTCGTGGCTGTCGTCCAGGCGCAGATAGGGGTAACTCTTATCGTCGCGGAACAGCACGTTGTAGCGGGGGCGCAGGTTCTTGATCAGGCTGCTTTCCAGCACCAGCGCCTCCCTCTCGCTGGCGGTCACCGTCACCTTGATAGAGTGCGCCTGCGCCATAATGCGGCGGATCTTGAGGGCCTGGTTGCCGCCCCCGCAGTAGCTGCGCAAGCGGTTGCGCAGGTTGGCGGCCTTGCCCACGTAAAGCGCCTGCTCGGCCGCGTCCAGGATGCGGTACACCCCCGGCCGGGTCGTCACCGTGCGCAGGAAGGCGCGGCCATCGAAGGCGAGGGCATTCCCACCGCTTTTTTGCCCTGTGGCCACTCCTTTTTCCGTATTCGCCAACCCCGCAACCGTGTTGTTCGGCTCCTGGGCTTGCAGTATAGCGAATCCGACCGGGTGTCATGAGAGCGCTGTAGGGTTATTTTCTATACTTTATATAGATAAGCAATTTAATCCCATGATATTAAATGAATAAATATATGCAACTGCTATGCGATTGGGGGCCAAAGCGATGGGTGGCGGGTATGGACTGCGTCATCCGGTCATGCCTGGACCGTCCCCGCGCCGCCCATAACTATTATCCCGAAGGTAAGCGGCCTATTCGTCCGAAACCGCACCGGGCCATCGCGAGCCATGCATTGCTTGTTAAACTTTGAGTGACGGCGCTATACTTGAACTTGAGATGGCGAATCGCTGTAGAACTGGCTGTAGAACTGGGAGGCGCAAGGAATGAAAAACGAAAAAAACAAAGGGACGGGCACGCTGTACGGTTTGATTCTGGGCTTGGTTGCGCTCCCGGGTCTTGCCGGTTGCGGCGGCCTCGCCGCAACCGCGATGCAATTCGAGCAAAGCCCTTACGGGGCCGAGTTAGAGGCCATGATGAACGTGTGCATGGACCTGCAGAAGAGCGGCGACCTGCCCGGTTTGGCTGGCGGCGAGCGCCCTCTCGAGTTCAAAAGCGATGAGATTGATTTTTCGGCCAGGAACGAGGTGTATTACCCGTTGCGGCTGAACTGCTTCGTGCATGAAGGCAGGAAAAAGCACCGCTTCGCCTTTGTCAAAGAGGCGCAGACCGCGGACTGGGAACTCGTGAAGTAGCGCCAGCTGGGGATGGACCCCGGAACGGCGCAGCCCTCCCTCTACGGTAGGAGTTGCCGGCCTCCTCAAGCCCTCCTCAAGCGGCGGCGGCCGGGCGGGCGCAGACCTTTCGGTACCAGCTTTGCAAGCGAGAGAGTCGCTCCGGAGGCTGGAATTCCGCCCGCCGCGCGAAATCCAGGGCCACCACGGCGGCGATGTCGGCCATGCTGAAGCCGTCGCCGGCGACATGGGGGCTCTCCCCCAGGCGTTCGTCCAGCATTTCCACAAAGCGCTCCAGCCGTTTGCGTCCCCGTTCGACGAGGGCGGGGATCTGGGCGAAGCCTCCCGAAGTACCGGACAAACCCCGGTCGCGGAACAGCGGGCTGGAATTGCGCACGGTCTCCCCTGCCGCGGCGTATCCCTCCTGCATAACCCGTTCGTTCCACATCGTCACCCGCGCCCGATCCAGCGCGTCGGTGCCCAACAGCGGCGGCGTCGGATGTAATTCCTCCAGATAGCGGCAAATCGCATCTACGCCCCAGATGTATTGCCCCTCTGCCAGCTCCAGCACAGGCAGGGTACAGGCGGGGTTTTTCGCCTGAAATTCCGGCGTAAACTGCTCCCGGGCCCGCAGATTCACCTGCACGGAGGGGAGCTCCAGCCCCTTCTCCGCGGCGAAGAAGCGCACCCGCCGCGGCCCGGGCGCCAACTTAAAATCGTACAGCAGCATATTTATCGAAACCTCTTTCCGGTACCAAGCGTTTTCTTGCCCCCGTAGCCCTGCGGCCGCCCCCCTGCCCTCTCCCCGCCACCCCGTCCGCCCGGCGGGAAAACGGAGAGGGAGGGATTCGAACCCCCGGACCGCGCAAACGGTCAACGGTTTTCAAGACCGCCGCCTTCGACCACTCAGCCACCTCTCCCATCCCCGCGAATCATAACACCCCCCCATCCTCTCGGGGGGCGCGACCAGGGACAGCCGCCCCCGGAATCTCCTCCCCCAGCCGGGGGGAACCCGCGCAAAAAGCGCGGAGGGGGTTGCAAAAAGAAAATTCCTGATAGAATACCCGGCATGGACACCGCTTACGCGGCTCACAACGGAGGATAGCGACGCCATGAACCGAGACTACTACTTCTCTCCTTCAGCGACCCAAGTTCCCGTCTTGCAGACGAACAAGCTGATTCGCAACACCTATCTGCTGTTGTCTGCGACGCTGCTGTTCAGCGCTTTTACGGCCGGGGCGGCCATGTTCCTGGGCTTTCGGGGCATGAACCCGCTGTTGACGCTGGGCGGCTACTTTCTGTTCCTGATGCTGGCCTCGTCCCATCGCAACAGCGGCTGGGGCCTGTTCTGGGTATTCGCCCTGACCGGCTTCATGGGCCTGACCCTGGGACCGATCCTGAACTTCTACCAACACTATGTGGGCAACGGCCCCACGTTGGTGGTGATGGCCATGGGCGGCACGGCGGCCATATTCCTGGGCCTGTCCGGGTATGCGCTGGCCAGCCGCAAGGACTTCAGCTTCCTGGGCGGATTCCTGATGACCGGCATTCTGGTGGCCTTTCTGGCCTCTCTTGCCAGCTTCTTCCTGCCGGTCCCGGGGCTGTCGCTGGCCGTATCCAGCATGTTCATACTGCTGATGTCCGGCCTGATCCTGTATCAGACCAGCAAGATGGTGCACGGCAGCGAGACCAACTACGTGATGGCGACGGTCACCCTGTACGTTGCCATCTACAACCTGTTCCTCAGCCTGCTGCATCTGCTGGGCATCTCCTCCTCCAGCGACTGATATAAAACGGTGGCTAGGGGCAGGTAGGCGGATTGCACACCTGGAGGTGCCTTGTGAGGCGCTCCCCTACTGGCCCCGCTTGGAGGGACGCCCTGCAGCATAACGGGTGCGAACATTTGCGTATTTCGCCCGCATCCAGCCTGACGGGTTCCTAGCGGCGATGGTGATCCGGCTTTGGCCTGCGCCCCCATGAAGGCGAGCCGATGAACGTTCACCGAACGGCAACGAACTTGGGGCTGTTTGAGGGCGCGACCGATGATTCGTCCATCCGCCGGTCCGGGAAACGCGGTATATCGCGGAAACCTCCCAATGGCCGCACCACCTCCGATCTCGTCGTATCCGCATATGTCGGCACCAACGCCGACGTGTTCCCCGATATCCTGAAGCTCCATATTCCCGAAGGGACCACGATTGCGGACGTGACCTACGGGAAAGGCGTATTCTGGAGGAACGTTCCTCAGGGGCTCTATGACTTGCATCCATCGGATATCGAGACCGGTACGGATTGCCGCGCGCTTCCCTATGACGACCGCTCGTTGGGCGCCGTAATCCTTGACCCTCCCTACATGGAAGGGTTCTACAGGAATACGGGCCGAGGCGAAAAGGCCGGGAGCGGGACGCACAATACATTCCGAAATTACTATTCGCAGGGTAAGGAAGCGCAGGGCGATGGCCCACGCTGGCACGATGCAGTACTGGCGATGTACTTCGATGCGCTTGCGGAAGCGCACCGGGTTTTGCGGGACAAAGGCATTCTCGTCGTAAAATGTCAGGATCAAGTATGCGCGAACACCCAGCGCCTAACGCATGTAGATATTATCAATTACGCGGCGGACTTGAGCTTTTATTGCAAAGATCTGTTCGTCGTCGTGCGCCCGAATGCCCCTGCCGTCAGCAGATTGTTAACGCAGAATCACGCCCGCAAGAAGCATTCTTATTTTCTCGTATTGGTCAAGAACGGCATTTCCCGCAAGCGGATTACTTTTCGGCCGCAATCTCGTCCAGCAATGCAAAAGGCTCGTCTCGGTAAGGGGGCGAAAGCGGCCAGGTGATCTTCATATTGGACTTCAGCAGGTAAGGCTGCACCTTCACGGGATCGTATGAGCGGTATTGCGACCTGGGCAGGGCGCTGTTGCCGGCAAATGCGAACCTCCATTGGTCGCCAAACTGGAACAGAGAGACGGCCAGAAGATCGAACTCGCCGACTTGCAGGCATGTCGTTGCCAACGACACGCCATTGGGGAGCGTCACTTTTCTCCGGTCGCTGGCGTCACATTGGAACGTACCCTCCCATTCGTCGTCGCCAGTCTTCTTTACCGTTTTTGTCTGAAGCCCCTTGACTTCGACTCGAATCTCAGCTCCTTTGTAGATAAAGGAAAGGTCGCCCTTCTTGGAACGATCATGATCGTCATATTTTTTTATCTCCGAAAATTTTGCCCCCTCAAACCAGAGTTTGCGCACTTTGAATTCGCTGACGTAACCGAAAAGCATCCCGCGCAGACTGGGGTTATGTTCGACGATCTTTGACAACTCGCCCTCGGAAAGCCGCCAACGATTAAGGATGTTGGCGCGGCGCAGTCGTTCCCGAGGCGGCATTTACCGCCGATCCCTTGCGGTCGCGGGGATAAGGGGTGGGTGCCGGACGCGCATGACAGGGATTGGAATATCCAAATATTCCAGGTTGGTGGAAAAATTTATAGGCAAAGGGTCCTCCCCTACCCCAGTGCTTTCACTTCCTGGACCAGGGCGGCCACGGCCTTCTGGCCGTCGCCGTACAGCATGCGGGTGTTGTCGGCGTAGAACAGGGCGTTCTCGATGCCGGAGAAACCCCGTCCGCAGCCGCGCTTGATCACGATTTCCCATATGTCCGAGCATCCGTCAGCTTCGTTTATGAAGCGGTAAATAATTGTTGCCATGTTGCTTCTCCGCTGTTGGCGGCAATGCAAACGTTGTGCCGTAATTCCAAGCCTCGGCCCTGTGTTAGGTTCTACTCTTACTTTTTCTTTGCAACAATAACACCTTGCGTAAAAAATATTGGCCAAGTTATTGATTTATGAAGAATAGCCCCATACTTCACGACTTCCTGTTCCACTTCTGCAAAGCGTAAGGGACGCTCGTCCCAAAAAATCCACATTCTAAGCATTTCGGAAACTCTTCTAGAGATTTTGTATAACCAAGTAGGCGTCGGAAACGTAATAAGGCAAATGCCGCCTCTTTCCAGGAACCGAAAATGAGCCCGTATTGCCTTTGCTGTTTCTTCCACCGAAAAATGTTCGATCAGGCCTACGCTAAAGGCAATCTGAAATGGTTTTTCCGCGGTTGATTCATTTTGCATTTCGAGAATATCCACACATTCCAGACTGGTGGACGAATCCAACCCTATGCGTTCGATAAACTTTTGCAGCCCGACATTGTTATTATCAACAATTTTATAGTGTAACGGGCAGATCTTTTCTTTAATTAATTCATAGAAGCAACTATTTGCGCCGCCAAGTTCAACGATTCGCAATTGGCCGGTATCTGCAGGAGCGGCGCTTTTCATTAAAGCGACAACCTTGTTTCCTGTAATTTTCCTCGTAACCGAGGCCGTTTTATAAGGTTTGTTGTAATAAGAATCCCAGTCTGTTTTCTTCATATGCTTACATCTCGACTATTCGAGCCAGTAATCTCACCGACTGTTCGGGGTTGTTTTTAATGGTCAAAGGGCCTTCCTCTACTCCAGCGCTTTGACCTCCTGGACCAGGGCGGCCACGGCCTTCTGGCCGTCGCCGTACAGCATGCGGGTGTTGTCGGCGTAGAACAGGGCGTTCTCGATGCCGGAGAAACCCCGTCCGCGGCCGCGCTTGATCACGATGCAGTTGCGCGCCCGGTCGGCGTCCAGGATCGGCATGCCGTAGATCGGGCTGCCGCGGTCCTCGCGGGCCGCCGGGTTGACCACGTCGTTGGCGCCGATCACCAAGGCCACCTCGGCATTGGGGAAATCGGCGTTGATCTCGTCCAGGTCGCTGAGCAGGTCGTAGGAGACGCCCGCCTCGGCCAGCAGCACGTTCATGTGCCCGGGCATCCGCCCGGCCACGGGGTGAATGGCGAAACGCACCCGCACCCCGCGCTTTTCCAGCAGGTCGGCCAGTTCCCGCAAGCGATGCTGCGCCTGGGCCACCGCCATCCCGTAACCCGGCACAATGATCGCGTTGTCGGCAAAGGCCAGCAACACCGCGACATCCTTAGCCGTAGTCTCGCGCATCTCGCCGGCGGCGCCGGCGCCCGCCGCCGTCTCGGCGCCGAAGGCGGAGAACAGGACGCTGACCAGGGAGCGGTTCATCGCCTTGGCCATCAACTGGGTCAGCAGGGTGCCGGCCGCCCCCACCACCGTGCCGGCGACGATCATCGCCGCATTGTCCAGGACAAAGCCCTCGAAGCCCACCGCCAGGCCGGTCAGGGCATTGAACAGGGACAGCACCACCGGCATGTCGGCGCCCCCGATCGGCAGCGTCATCAGCACGCCGTAGGCCAGGGCCAGCAGGCAGAAATACAGCAGCAGCCAGCCGCCGCCCGCCTCCCCCGCCGCCAGCAACAGCCACAGCCCCAGCAGGACGGCGCCGCCCAGCACGGCAAAGTTAAGCCACTGCTGGCCGGGGAACACCCAGGGACGGCTCAGCCAACCGTGCAGCTTGGCGCAGGCGAGCAGCGACCCGGAGAAGGAAACCATGCCGATCAACGCCCCCAGCAACGCCAGGCACAGCACGGTGAACGGCAGGGCCGCCGCGCCGCCGGGCCCGGACATCTCCAGCACGGCGATGCAGGCCGCGGCGCCGCCGCCCATGCCGTTGTAGATGGCGATCATCTGCGGCATGGCGGTCATCGGCACCCGCCGCGCCGCATACCAGGCCGCGCCGCCGCCCAGCAGGAGGGCGGCCGACATCAGGGCCAGCCGCGCCGGCGCCAACCAGGCCAGAGTGGCGAGAAAGGCCAGTACCATCCCAATCCCGGCCCAGACGATGCCCCGACGGGCGGTGACCGGGGAACTCATTTGCCGCAGACCGACAATGAAGGAGACGGCGGCCACCAGGTACAGGGCTTGCAACACCACCCCGCCGGCGCCGCTCATGGCAACGCCGTGCGTCTGTTCTTCTATTGCGTGCAGGGCCTGCATGGCCGGGTTCATGTCTGGCCCTCCTCCTGCCGTTGCTTGCGGCTGCGGAACATCCGCAGCATTCGCTCGGTGACCACGTAGCCGCCCACGGCATTGCCCGCCCCCAGCAGGACGCCGAGGAAGCCGATGGTCAGTCCCAGCGCCCCCTCGGCGCCGGCCAGCGCGAACATCGCCCCCACCAGGACGATGCCGTGCACGAAGTTGGAGCCCGACATCAGCGGCGTGTGCAGCACCGCCGGCACCCGGCCAATCACCTCGTAGCCGGTAAAGGCGGCCAGCATGAAGATATACAGGGCGACAAATCCCTCGCTCATGAATCTTTCTCCTCTCTCTCCGCGGTTTTTGGCGTGTTTTGCCCCATCTCCGGCAGGCGCAGCTCGCCGTCCCTGGCGATGCAGGCGGCGGCCACGATCTCGTCCTCCCAGTCCGGGGCCAGGCGCCCGTCCCGCACCAGCAGCTGCAACAGGCGCTCCAGGTTGCGGGCATACAGGTCGCTGGCCTGCGGGGCCATCTCCGCCGCCATGTTCAGCGGCCCCCAGATCTCGACCCCGTTATGGCGGTAGCGTTCGCCGGGGCGGGTCAGCTCGCAGTTGCCGCCGCTGGCCGCGGCCAAATCCAGCACCAGCGTGCCCGCCCGCATTTTTTCTACCATGGCGGCGCTGACGATGCGCGGGGCGGGCCGCCCCGGCACCTCGGCCGTGGCGATCAAAACGCCGGCGCGGGCCACGTGTTGCGCCAGCAATTCGCCCTGCGCCTGGCGCTCTTCCGCCGTCAATTCGCGGGCGTAGCCGCCCTCCGCCTCCGCCTTGATGTCGGCCGACAGAAAGCGCCCGCCCAGAGATTCCACCTGCTCCCGTGCCGCCGGGCGTATGTCCGACACCTCCACCACCGCCCCCAGGCGGCGCGCCGTGGCGATAGCCTGCAAGCCGGCCACCCCGGCGCCCAGCACCAGCACCGCCGCCGGGCGCACGGTGCCGGTGGGCCCGGTGAGCATGGGGAAAAAGCGGCCGTAGGCGGCGGCCGCCGCCACCACGGCGCGGTAGCCGGCCACGGAACGCTGGGAAGACAGGGCATCCATGGCCTGGGCCCGCGAACTGCGCGGCACCGTCTCCATGGCGAAGGCGCTCAGGCGGCGCTCGGCCAGGCCGGCCAGCGCCTCCTTGCCGCGGTAAGGGTTCAAGAAGCCGGCCAGCGCGCTGCCCTCCGGCTGCAAGCGCAGATCTTCCGGCGTCGGCGGAGACACCCGCAGCACCAAGTCCGCGCCCTCATATACCCCGTCTTTTTCGACCACCGTCGCCCCGGCCTGGCGGTAATCCTCGTCCGTGTATTCCGCGCAGGAGCCGGCATCGGTCTGCACCCGCAACTCCAGGCCCTGAGAGCGCAGGCGTTGCACTACTTCCGGCACCAGGGCTACGCGCCGCTCCGCGCCGGCTTTCTCGCAAGGGACGGTAATTCGCATGGTTAGAGTTCCTATTTCTCCTTTTTTCTGCCTTTATTTTTCTGCCGGCGCACCATCGGCGGCGGGATTCGCTCCCACCCGTCCAGATAAGGGCGCAACGCCTCCGGCAACCGGATGCCGCCGTCCTCCTCCTGGCCGTTTTCCAGCACCGCCACCAGGGCGCGCCCCACGGCCACCCCCGAGCCGTTCAGCGTGTGCACCGGTTCCGGCTTGCCCTTTTCCGGGTTGCGCCAGCGGGCCCGCATCCGCCGCGCCTGGAATGCCTCGCAATTGCTGCACGAGGAGATCTCCCGGTAGCGCTGCTGCCCCGGCAGCCAGACCTCCAGATCGTAAGTCTTGGCGGCGGCAAAGCCAAGGTCCCCGCCGCACAGGGACACGACCCGGTAGGGCAGTTCCAGGCGTTGCAGCACCGCCTCGGCGTGGCCGGTCAGTTCCTCCAGGGCGGCATAGGAGTCTTCTGGACGGACGATCTGCACCAGTTCCACTTTCTCGAATTGGTGCTGGCGGATCATGCCGCGGGTATCTTTGCCGTAACTGCCGGCCTCGCTGCGGAAACAGGGGCTGTGGCAGACATACTTGCACGGCAATTCTTCGGCATCCAGGATACTCTCCCGCACCAGGTTGGTGACCGGCACCTCCGCCGTCGGACTCAGGTAATGCGCCGGACCGGCGGGAAACAGGTCGGACTCGAAACGCGGCAGCTGCCCCGTCCCCTGCAGGCTGTGCGCCGCTACCAGGCAGGGTGCGTTTATTTCCTGATACCCGTGTTCGCGCACATGCAAGTCCAGCATGAACTGCCCCAGGGCACGGTGCAGACGCGCCACGGCGCCCCGCAGGACCACGAAGCGCGCGCCGGCGATGCGTGCGGCGGCATCGAAATCCGTCAATCCCAGCGCCTCCCCCAGGGCGACATGGTCGCGCGGCGCAAAAGCGAATTCGGGCGGCTTCCCCCAATTCCGCTGTTCTACATTAGCGGCGCTGTCGGCGCCCTCCGGGACCGAGGCGTGGGGCAGATTCGGCAGCTGCAACAGCCATTCCCGCCACCGCGTCTCGGCGCGCCGCCTGGCTTCCTCCAGCTCCCGCAGGCGTCCGCCCACCGTTTCCACCTCCGTGCGCGGCTTGCGGATGTTGCCGCCGCCCGCCTTGAGCCAGCCGATCTCGCGGGAAAGCCGGTTGCGCCGCTGTTGCAGCTCCTGGACTTCGGACTGCACCCGCTTGCGCTCTGCGTCCAGGGCGCTCAGGGTCTCCGTGTCGAGGCGGAAGCGGCGCCGCTGCAGCAGTTTGGCGAACTCTTCCGGGCGGGCGCGCAGGGCTTGCGTATCCAGCATGGGCTTACTCTTGCCCGCCGGCCGCGGCGGCGGCGTCCCGGCGCCGCCACTCGGCAAGCCGCGCCGCGATCCGCGACTCCAGGCCGGCATCGCCAGGCAGGTAGTAGCGCCGCCCGGCCAGGGCGCCAGGCAAATAGCTCTCCCCCGCTGCGTAACCCCCCGGCTCGTCGTGAGGATAGCGGTAGTCCCGGCCGTGCCCCAGGCGCCGCGCCAGCGCGGTGGGGGCATTGCGCAGGTGCGCCGGCACCTCCAGGGAGCCGCGGCGGCGCGCGTCTTCGCCGGCCCGGCGCAGTCCCCGATAAACGGCGGCGCTCTTGGGGGCGCAGGCCAGATATACCACCGCCTGGGCGATGGCCAATTCGCCCTCCGGCGAACCCAAACGCTCCTGCGCCTCCCAGGCATCCAGGGCCACGCGCAGGGCCCTGGGATCGGCAGTGCCTATATCTTCGGAGGCGGCGCGCACCATTCTGCGGGCGATATAGAGCGGGTCGCAGCCGCCGTCCAACATCCGCGCCAACCAGTACAGGGCGGCATCGGGGGCCGATCCGCGCACCGATTTGTGCAAAGCGGAGATCTGGTCGTAAAAGCTGTCGCCGCCCTTGTCGAAGCGGCGCGGCCCGGCGGCGGCCGCCCGGCGCAGCAGTTCCGCCTCGATTTCTTTGCCCGCCGCCAGGCCGGCGGCCAACTCCAGCAGGCCGAGGGCGCGGCGGGCATCGCCGTCGGCAGCGGCGACCAGCAGCTCGGCGGCCTCCGGCGTCAGCCGCGCCCCTATTTCCCGCGCCCCTCGTTCGGCGATGCCGCGCAGTTCGTCCGCTCCCAGGGCATGAAGGATATACACTTGCAGCCGCGACAGCAGGGCATTGATGATCTCGAAGGCGGGGTTTTCCGTGGTCGCGCCGAGCAGCAGCAACGTACCGTCCTCCACGAAGGGCAGCAAAGAGTCCTGCTGTGCCTTGTTGAAGCGGTGGATCTCGTCCAAAAACAGCACCGTATCGCCGCCGCCCGCATCGCGGCGGGCGCGGGCTTCCGCTACCGCCTGGCGGATCTCGCGCACCCCGGCCTGCACCGCCGACAGGGCAAGAAATTCCGCGCCGCCGGCGCGGGCCAGCAGGCGGGCCAGCGTCGTCTTGCCCGAGCCCGGCGGCCCCCAAAAAACCAGCGAATGCAGACCTGCGCCGGCGGCGGCCTCCTGTAGCGGCCCCCCTTTCCCCACCAGGTGCGTCTGGCCGGCAAATTCCGCCAGCGTGGCAGGGCGCAGCCGCTCGGCCAGGGGGACGCTCATCGGCTCTCCTGTTCCTGGATCACGTCCACCCCGGGCGGCGGCACGAAAGAAAACAGTTCCCGCTCCGCCTGCGGCGGCAAGCGCCGGCGCAGGCGCAAGAATTCGAAGCGCGTCTTGTTGCCGAGGGCGTCGGTCCATTCCATCCAGGCCAAGTTCTGCCGCTCCAGGGCGACGCGCAGCAGGTGCAGGCCGGTCGTCTCCTCCCCTTCTCGCGGCCGCAGTTCCCAGCGCCGCAAGCCGGTCTCTTCGCCCAGGGCGCGAATCGCAAACAAGCGCTCCGGTCGCTCTTCCCCCAGCAACAAGGCCGCCGGCGTATGGCGCAACGTACTCCCCGCGTCCCGGACGATCACCTGCTCCAGCTCCGGGTCGTAATGCCAGACCTGTTTTCCGTCCACTACCAGCAACTGCGGGTAGGGGCGCAAAGACTCCCAGCGGAAGCGGCCGGGGCGATGCAAGGCCATCCTGCCTTCCGTGCGCTCCAGCACCTTGCCGGATTCGTCCGTCACTACCTGGCGGAAATCCGCCTGCATGACGGTCAGGCCGCGCAGCCAGTCGCGCAATGGCGCCGTATCGCCCCCGGCGGCGGCCAGGGCTTGCGGCCCGCCGATCAGACAGCCGGCCAGGCAACAAACAGGCAGTCCGCGCCCCGCCAGGGATTGCGCCAGAAATTGCAGCCGACACCTCACGACTCCTCGGGCGCGGCAGCCAGGACCTCGCGGTTGCCCCCCGGCTCTTGCGAGCCCACTATGCCGCGTTGCTCCATCTTTTCCACCAGCCGGGCCGCCCGGTTGTAACCGATCTTCAGCCGCCGCTGTACATAAGAGATCGAGGCGCGGCGGCTTTCCAACACTACCGCTACGGCATCCTCGTACAGCGAATCCTCCTCGTCGGGGTCCTCCGCCTCCGCCTCCCCGGTCTCCCTCTCTTCCGGCATCGTCAGCACTTCCCCGCGGTACTCCGGGGCGCCGGCGGCGCGCAGAAAATCCGCCACCCGGTGTACCTCCTGGTCGCTTACAAAGGCGCCGTGCACCCGTCTCGGCAGCGATTCGCCCGGCAGCAGGAACAGCATATCGCCGTGGCCCAGGAGGTTGTCGGCGCCGGATTGGTCCAATATGGTGCGGGAGTCAATGCGGGAAGAGACCTGAAAGGCGATGCGCGCCGGGATATTCGCCTTGATGAGTCCGGTAATCACGTCCACCGACGGGCGTTGCGTGGCCAGGATCAAGTGAATGCCGGCGGCGCGCGCCTTCTGCGCCAAGCGGGCGATCCACTCCTCCACCTTTCTGCCGGTGATCATCATCATATCGGCAAGCTCGTCAATCACCACCACGATATAAGGCAGTTGCTCCGCCGCCGGCGCCTCCCCCTCCCCCTGCCACATGGGGTCGCGCAGCGTCTTGCCCTGCTCTGCCGCTTGCTCCAGGCGCTGGTTATATCCAGCGATGCCGCGCACCCCCATGGCCGCCAGCAGGCGGTAGCGGCGCTCCATCTCCGCCACGCACCAGCGCAGGGCGTTGCCCGCCTGTTTCATATCCGTTACCACCGGGGCAAGCAGGTGCGGGACGCCCTGGTAAACGGATAGTTCCAGCATCTTGGGATCGATCAGGATCAGCCGCAGTTCCCGCGGCCCGGCACTGTACAAGAGGCTCAGGATCATGGCGTTCAAGGCCACGGACTTGCCCGAACCGGTCGTGCCGGCCACCAGCAGGTGCGGCATGCGTTCCAGGGCGGCCATCATTGGCCGGCCGCCTATATCCTTGCCCAGGGCCAGGGGCAGCCGGCTGTCGCCGTACCGGCACTCTTCGGAGTCCAGGATCTCGCGCAAGCGCACCGTCTCCCGTTGTTCGTTGGGCAACTCAAGGCCCAGCACCGACTTGCCGGGGATCACCTCGACCACGCGTACGCTGACCACGGAGAGCGACCGGGCAAGGTCGCGCGCCAGACCGCTGATGCGGCTGCCCTTGATCCCCGGCGCCGGCTGCAATTCGAAGCGGGTGATCACCGGCCCGGGCCGCACCGCCACCACCTCCGCCTGCACCCCGAATTCGCGCAATCGTTCTTCGATGCGCCTGGAGAAGGACTCCAGGTCCTGCTGTGAGGAATGCGCTGCCGAGAGCGCGGGCGCCTCCAACAATTCCAGCCCGGGCAGCGCGGGCGGCGCGGGCGTCGCCGCTGCCTTTGCCGCGGTCGGCGCCGGGGCGGTCGGCGGCGGCGCGGTCGCGCCTGCCGACGGCAGTCCGGCCCCCAGCGGCGGCGCGTCCGCGTCCTCAGGGGGCGCGGCAACCTCGGGCGGCGGCACGCTCTCATCCGCTGGCGGCCGCGCGCTCTCCGGCGATGGCGCGAGCTCGTCTCCCGGCGGCGCCGTGTCCCTGTACGGCGGCGCGGCCTCGTCTCCCGGCGGCGTCGTGTCCCTGGGCAGCAGCGTGGTGTCGTCTCCCGGCGGCGCCGCGTCTCTGGACAGCGGCACGGTCTCGTCTCCCGGCGGCCGCGTGAGTTCTGACGACGGCCCGGCCCCGTCCTCCGGCGGCAACGCAGCCTCAGGCGCAGCCAGTTTCGCGCGCAGCCTGGCGCGCAGCCGGGCCGCCCAGGGAGCGGCCGCTCGCGCCGCCTTCTCTCCCAGGTACCAGGCCCATGCTCCCACCGTGTCGCACAGGCGCAAGGTCAGTACGCCCACGGTTTCGGACAGACGCAACCAGGACAGGCCGCTGAACAGGCTGATTCCCACCCCCAGCAGCCCCAGCAGCAACAGGGTCAGGCCCAGCGTGCCGAAAGGTTTCGACAACACGGCTTGCAGGCCCTCGCCGAGGAGGCCGCCGCCGCCTGCGACATGCCCGGGCAACTGCGCGCCCTTCAGGAAATAAAGTTCTCCCAGCGTACAGGCGCCCGCGAACGCAAACAGCAATCCCAACAGGCGCATGCCCAGGCTCCAGGGCGCCGGGGGAAAGCGGTGTCTGGCCAGCCAGACCCCCACCCCAAACAAGACGATAGGCAGCAGGTAACCGGGATAACCCAACAGGTAGAGCGACATATCGGCCAGCCAGGCCCCCGCCCGCCCGGCGACATTGTGCAACGGCTGGCCGGCGCCCACATGAGACCAGCCCGGATCGGCAGGATGGAAGCTGAGCAGCGAGATCAGCAGAAACAGGGCCGCGATCCAGACCGCCCACATCCACAATTCGCGCAGGAGTTGCGGCCAGCGGTCCTCTGCCGTCGTCATGAGGGTCGGTTTCTCTGTCGCCTGCTCGCTCATTCGGCACCCCCGCGCGGACGCAGAGACGCGCGCAAGGCAAAAGGAGTGTAGCGATAAGATAGAAGATTCCTTCCGCGCCTACAAGGGCATATATGGGTCTCGGCGGGGCGCTTCAGGCCGGTCGCGTTCGTCCGGGTCTGCTTGAAGGCGCCAGATTTGCCAGGAGCGGCAGGCGGCGTTCGAGGGACGCACCTTGTTTCCTCTCCCCCTACCTCGCTGGTTCCCCGTCCCGATAATTGACTTCATGCACAGTCCCGCCCGGCAACCGCACCGCCCATGGGCCCTGTCTCTTGCCATCCTGGTAGGCGCCTTCCTCCACACTGCCGCCCGGCCACCGCTCAACCCACGGGCCGTGTCTTTTGCCGTCCCGGTAGGGGCCCTTCATCATAAGCCCGCCTGGCCCCTGCTCAATCCACGGGCCGTGTCTTTTGCCGTCCCGATAGGGGCCCTTCATCGTAAGCCCGCCTGGCCCCTGCTCAATCCACGGGCCGTGTCTTTTATCGTCCCGGTAGGGGCCTTCTTCCTCCACATGTCCATTCGGCAAACGCTTAACCCACCGGCCATGTCTTTTGCCGTCCCGGTAAGGGCCCTCCATCTTAATGCCAATATGCGTATGCGCCCTTATGAAATCCCTACTAGCATTTCGCCCCATACCCATAAAGTCAACTAGTCCCTGTAGGGACATCAGAGCCATATCATCAAGTTCGTCGTCACGCCTACTCGGCCACCGCGCAACCCACGAACCATGTTTCTTGCCGTCGCGATAGGCGCCTTCCTTCACCAGTCCGCTGGACTGCCGCTCAATCCACGGGCCATGTCTCTTGCCGTCCTGATAAGGGCCTTCTTCTACTGTCCCCTCCGGCCCCTGCTCAACCCAAAAGCCATGCTTCTTGCCGTCGCTATAGTCGCCTTTCTCCACGCCCCAGTTTGCCTGCCGCTTGATCCATGGGCCGTGCTTCTTGCCGGCCCGATAATGGACTTCCTGCACGCTCCCATCCCTACTCCGCACTACCCACGCGCCCCGTCGCTTGCCTTTTTCCATAGCGCCTATGCCCAGGGCCAGCTCATGTTGCCCCCCCAAGGCCAACGTCCCCTCGCCCTGCGCCAGCTCGTCTTCGCACGCCCCGCTCCAGGCCCGCGCCGGTTCTTTCTCTTTGCGCGGCAACCCGGCCGACCAGAAATAACAGCCTGCCGGATGGTCCAGCTTGACGTAGCAATCCCCCGTTGCTCCCGCGGGACAAATCTGGCTTGCCCAATCCGCCGCCGGTTGCGCGCGGGCCGCGCCTGCCGCAACCGCAAACAGGCACAGGACGCAGCCCAGGGCATTGCCGAACCGAAGGAATTTCATGCGGCCCCGGCGAGCATTGCGTCCGAAACGGTGCGCTTCCATCATCGCTTGACTGGCGCCCCGTCCCGATACTTGGATTCATGCACTGTCCCATCCGGCAACCGCACCGCCCATAGGCCATGTCTTTTGCCGTCCCGGTAAGGGCCCTCCTCTACACTCCCACCCGGCCACCGCTCAATCCATGGGCCATGTCTTTTGCCCTCGCGATAGGCGCCTTCCATCATAAGCCCCCACCCTCGTTCAACCCACGAGCCGTGTTTTTTCCCGTCCCGATAAGGGCCTGCCACCTCAAACCCGTACGGCGACAGTTCAACCCAAGGGCCGTGCTTCTTGCCGTTCCGATAGTTGAGATTGTGCATAGCCCCATCCCGCCACCGCGCAAACCACGAGCCATGCCGCACGTCTTCCCAATAAGGGCCTTCCATCACAATTGTGCTCCGCAACCGCGTAATCCACCAACCGTATTTTTTGTCGTCATAGTAGGGGCCTTTCTCCACAATTCTCGTCGGCCACTGCACAACCCAGGTGCCGTGCTTCTTGCCGTCCTGATAGGCGCCGGACTCACTAGTAAACTCATTCGACCGCCATTCGGTCCACTTGCCTTGTCTCTGGCCGTCCTGATAAGGGCCTTTCTCTACTGTCCCCTCCGGCCCCCGCTCAAACCAAAAGCCATGCTTCTTGCCGTCGCTATAGTCGCCTCTCTCCACGCCCCCGTTCGCCTGCCGCTTGATCCATGGGCCGTGCTTCTTGCCGTCCCGATAATGGACCTCCTGCACGCTCCCGTCCTTACTCCGCACTACCCACGCGCCCCGTCGCTTGCCTTTTTCCATAGCGCCTATGCCCAGGGCCAGCTCATGTTGCCCCCCCAAGGCCAACGTCCCCTCGCCCTGCGCCAGCTCGTCTTCGCACGCCCCGCTCCAGGCCCGCGCCGGTTCTTTCTCTTTGCGCGGCAACCCGGCCGACCAGAAATAACAGCCTGCCGGATGGTCCAGCTTGACGTAGCAATCCCCCGTTGCTCCCGCGGGACAAATCTGGCTTGCCCAATCCGCCGCCGGTTGCGCGCGGGCCGCGCCTGCCGCAACCGCAAGCAGGCACGGGACGCAGGCCAGGGCATTGCCGAGCCAAAGGAATTTCATGGCGCGTTCTTGCCTCATGTTTGGCTACGCCGTTATGTTGTCCAGGCGGTTCCCGGTGCGCCCCCTGAAAACCGCCGCCAGTGGTCCTGGCGCCCGCTGTGCCTGTAGCCGTTCACTCCCGCCTTACCGCACTGGCTCCCCGTTCCTATACTTGGTTTCATACACGGTCCCATCCGAAAGCCGCCAAACCCACGGCCCGTGCCTCTTGCCTTCCTGGTAGGGCCCCTCCTTCACAGCCCCACTGGAACTCCGCTCAACCCACAGACCATGCTTCTGGCCATCCCGATAGGGGCCTTCCACCACAGTCCCGCTCGGCAACTTCTCAATCCACAGGCCGTGTTTCTTGCCATCCCGATACGGGCCTTCCACCACAGTGCCATCAGGCAATTGCTCAACCCACGGCCCGTGTTTCCGGCCACCCCGATACGGGCCTCCCACCACATTCCCATCCGGCCGCCGCCAAACCCACGGCCCGTGTTTCTTGCCATCCCGATACGGGCCTTCCGCCACAGTCCCGCCCGGCAACCGCTCAATCCACGGGCCATGTTTCTGGCCATCCCGATAGGGGCCTTCCCGAATCGTTCCATTCGACCACAGCCCAACCCACGAGCCATGCGGCCTGCCTTTTTCTACAGAGCCTATGACTTTGGCCAACCTGCCTTGCCTATCCGAGGTTAAGGTTCCCTCGCCCTGTGCCAGGCCGTCTTCACACGCCCCGCTCCAGCTCCTCGTCGCGCTTTTCGTTTCGAGCCTGGGCCCAGGCCACCAGAAATAACAATTTTCCGGATGATCCAGCCTGACGTAGCAGTCCCCCGTTGCTCCCGCGGGACAAATCTGGCTTGCCCAATCCGCCGCCGGTTGCGCGCGGGCCGCGCCTGCCGCAACCGCAAGCAGGCACAGGACGCAGAGCAGGGCATTGCCGAATGCGAGGGGGTTCATCCGGTTTGCCGTGTGCATTCAGCCGAACAAGAAGGCATCCGCGCCGCCCAGCGCCTCTACGAATGCTTCCGCGTCGTTGAACTGGCCCGTGGCGGCGTCGTAAAGCGTCGAGGCGATGGCCGCATCCAGATAAACCTGCAACTCGTGCCGGCCGGAGGCCGGTCCCTGCCCCTGCCCGGACTGGCCCAACTGCACACTCACGAATTCCTTGGAGGCGCCGTCTATACCCCGGGACGCCAAGGTTAGATGGCCAGCAGCCATACTTGAATCCAGTGCCGCCTGAAACTCGGCCAGGGTGTCAATCCGGTTGGCGCCCGGGTTGTTGTCCAGAAACTGAATCTTGTCGCTGTACAGGTTCAGACACATATGAGACGGGAATTGCGCTGCCGCCTCTGCTATACTGGGCGCAGGCAAGAGAGCAGTCAAGCGGAGGCGCCAGTGCGCATCCAGTATTTTTCGGACGTACACCTGGAATTCGGCGATTGCGCCTTTCCGCACATGGAGGCCGATCTCATCGTCGCGGCCGGAGATATCGCCCCGGGTATCCATGCCCTGCCGTGGCTGTCCCAGGCCCAGGCGCCGGTGCTCTACGTGGCGGGCAATCACGAGTATTACGGCGGCGACGTCACTTACACCCTGGCCAGCCTGCGCCAGCAGGCCGTGCCGTACGGGGTGCATTTCCTGGAACGGGATGCCTTCGAGTGCGATGGCGTGCGCGTACTGGGCACGACTCTCTGGACCGACTGTTGTGCCGGCAATCGGGAGATCATGGCGGAACTGCATCGGAGGATGAACGATTTCCGGCAAATTGACGCCGGCGGGCGGCCATTGCAGCCGGAGGACTTGCTATGCCTGCACCACGCCGGCCTGGCTTGGCTGATAGAGGAGCTGGGGCGCCCCTACCAAGGCAAGACGGTGGTCGTTACTCACCACGCTCCCAGCCTGCTGAGCTGGCACCGGGAATCGAATGACCCGCTGCTCTTCGGTTATTGCAACGACCTGGAGGCGCTGACCGAGCGTTACTCCATAGATCTCTGGATCCACGGACATACGCACACCACGCACGATTTTGTCAACGACGGGTTGCGCGTCGCCTGTAATGCCCGCGGCTACTACGGCCGGGACACCGGGGACCGGCTCTGCCCCACCGTCGCGATCGATCTATAGACGCCGCCGCCGCAGGCCGCCGGCACTGCCCCGGATGGCAGGGCCGCCGGGCGCCCTGCCGCAAGCCGGCGCGAATCCTGCGGCGCGATGCTACGGGCTTTCCTTGTCACGGCACGGGGGGGACGATCCAACTGCCGGCCCTGGCCTGCCGCGCCGCGGGCAGGGGACGGCAGCCGGGGCCGTAGGCGGCGAGCATGGTGCCGCGCGCCGACGATGCCGGTCCGTTGCTGTATTGTCCCGGCCGCCGCTGCCGGGTACGGGACTTCCCGCGGACGAAATGGGCCCTGGACACCCCCAACGGCCTGTTGGCGCTGGGAGGCGATCTGGGCCGCGAACGGCTGTTGGCCGCCTACCGCCGCGGCATCTTCCCATGGTACGAGGCCGGCAGTCCGATCCTGTGGTGGGCGCCGGACCCGCGTTGCATCCTGTTTCCGGAGGGGCTGCGGGTCTCCAGGCGCCTGCGCCGGACGCTACGCGGCGGCCGCTATGCCGTGCGTTTTAATACCCGCTTCGATGAGGTGATCCGCGGTTGCGCCGGCCCGCGGCGGGACCGCGGCGGCACCTGGATCACGGAAGAGATGATCCGCGCCTATTGCGCCCTGCACCGGCAGGGGTGCGCGCACTCGGTGGAGGCCTGGCGGGACGAGACGCTGGCCGGGGGACTGTACGGGATCGCGCTGGGGCGCGTGTTCTTCGGGGAATCCATGTTCAGCCGTCTGCCGGATGCGTCCAAAGTCTGTCTGCACGCCCTGGCGGAACGGCTGCGCGCCGGCGGCGGCGGTCTGATAGACTGCCAGCTGCACTCGCCGCACTTAGACCGCCTGGGCGCAGTATGCGTGCCGCGGCGCAAATGGGAGGCGCTGCTGGCGCGAGAACTGCGCCGGCTTCCTCCGTTGCGGTTTGCGCTATAATAGCCGGCCTTTCGCGGCAATCGGCAGTAAGTAAAACGAGGATGGCAAAAGACGAGAGCATCGAGATGGAGGGGACGGTAGTGGAGACCCTCCCCAATACGATCTTCCGGGTCAAACTGGATAACGATCACCTGGTCACCGCTCATATCTCCGGCAAGATGCGCAAAAACTACATCCGCATCCTGACCGGGGACCGCGTCAAGATCGAGCTGACCCCTTACGATTTGGGCAAAGGCCGCATCACCTACCGATTGCCCTGAGGCCGTGCCCCGCAGGGGCGCCTCCGCCTGCCTCCGCCTCACTCTTCCCATCACTCCCCCTTGAGGGGGAGTCTAGGCGGCCCTTGCGGTTCTCCTGGGCGGCGGGGCGTAGGAGGCGCTTTAGCTGCTCCCCCCACCGGCGCGACATCGGGCTTGCGCCCTCGTCTTGCC
>JAPPPX010000078.1 GCA_028817305.1 Gammaproteobacteria bacterium
TTTCCTCCTTGAACCTGATTCAATGCGGGGCAACGGGATTATCCCACAAAACCGGCAAGGCTCAACCGCTGGGCGACGCACGGCGGCGCCCGAGAGCGCGGGTAAGGGTCTAAAAGAGGCCGCCGTGCCGCCGATACGAGCCGGGGCCGCAGGCGGCGGTCAGCCGCGCCGGCGGAGATGCCGCACCCCGAGCGCGTGTTCCGCGCCGCCTGCAACCCCTGGCGGCCGTCCGGCGCGGATGACTGGGGCGAATACGCCATCCCAGACAACGACACTTCCGGCGGCAAACCGGCGCTCGTGCAATATCCGGGTTAGGAAATTCATGGAACAGGGTCTTCCTGAACGTCAAGAGAAGACTTGATTGAAATGAGCGAACTCGAAAGCGCAGCAGATGGCGTGATGCCGAAGAACACCGAATCCGGCCCTTTCATGCCCGGATAATTTAATTTGCACCTGAAATTAAAGCGGTTTTCTCATACGGCGATGTCTTGAACATCCACCGACAGACAGCCCTCGACCGCCTCATAAAGATTGTTCAGCAACTCGTCAAAGGATTCCCCCTGCGTGGCGCATCCGGGAATGGACGGCACTTCCGCCCAGTACCCGCCTTCTTGCGCTTCGTGGATGATGACTTTTAACTTCATGATATTTCCTCGGCTATCGTTGGAATGGGCGCCGCCAAAAGGCGGCTTCGTTGCATATCAGCATAATCCAACCCGCCACACCCCGAACGGGTGTTCCGCGCTTTCCTGGCAGCCGTCGGGCGCGATATCCAGCGCCAGGGAACCGCTGGGCACCGCGTCCACATCCATCGCGACGTCCACATCCCCCATGCGCATGATCGAACCCTGGCCAAACTGCTTTTCGATCTGGCTCAGAGCCATACCCAGGGCCTGCTGTTTTTCCTGTTCCATTTGCGATTTCCTCCTTGAACCTGATTCAATGCGGGGCAACGGGATTATCCCACAAAACCGGCAAGGCTCAACCGCTGGGCGACGCACGGCGGCGCCCGAGAGCGCGGGTAAGGGGCTAGAAGAGGCCGCCGTGCCGCCGATACGGGCCGGGGCCGCAGGCGGCGGTCAGCCGCGCTGGCGGAGCCAGTCGGCGATGGCGGGCGGCACGAGTTTCTGGGATTTGCCGCTGACGTACAAACCGATGTGGCCGCCCGGGAATTCCAGGGCAGTGTAGTCCTTGCTGCCGACCAGCCCCTGCAACGCGCGCGAGGAGTCCGGGGGCACGAGGTGATCCTGCAGGGCATACACGTTCAGGATCGGCGCCTTGACCTGCTTCAAATCCACCGGGCGCCCACCGATCCGGGCGCCGCCGTTGACCAGCGCGTTGCGCTGGTAGAACTGCTCGATAAATTCCCGGTACGCCTCGCCGGCCTGATCGGGACTGTCGAAGATCCATTTCTCCATCCGCAAAAAATCCAACGCCCGTTCGCGGTCTTGCAGTACGTCCGCCAAACGGGCGTATTTCTGGCCGATTAAGTGGTACGGCTTGAGCATCAGGAAAGTCCAATTCAGGGCGTCGCCCGGGACGTTGCCGATGGCTTCCACCAGCAGCCCGACGTCCACATGGCGCACCAGGTTAGTCAGCAGGCTGCCGGGGGCGTGAAAATCCACCGGCGTGACCGTGGTCACCAGGTTCCCGACCTTGTCGGGGTGCAGTGCGGTATAGCACAGGGAAAAGGTGCCGCCCTGGCAGATGCCCAGTAAGTCCAGCCGTTGCCTTCCCGTCCGCTCGAGGATATGCCCTACACACCGGTCCAGGTAACCGTTAATGTAGTCGTCCAAGGTCAAGAAGCGGTCGGCCTCGTTCGGGTCGCCCCAAACCACCAGATATACATCCAGCCCCCGTTGCAGAAGCCCTTGGATCAGGGAGCGTCCCTCCTGCAAATCAGCGATGTACGGGCGGTTGACCAAAGCATAGACGACCAGCACGGGGACCGGGTGCGGGTCGCGGGACTGGGGGGTATAGCGGTACAGGGTCAGCAGGTCGTCGCGGTACACCGCCTCCCGTTGCGAGGCGCCCAACTCGATCTCGCCAATATTTTCCAGGGAACACATGCCCCGCACCAGACGAAACTGCAGTTCCGCCAACTCGGAAGCCACACGCTCCGGATACAGTTGCAGGGGAAACATATCAGGGAGAAGCTCGCGGTCGCTCTACTCGGGGCTGTCCGCGGCGGCGGTGCGCCCGCCGCGCTTCTTGCGCCGGGCGCCAGCGGCGGCACGGCGCGCCTGCGCCGGGCGCCGCGCCTTCAATTCCTTGCGCAGCGCGGCCAAGGCGGCGCCGAGGTCTTTCTGCGCCTCGCGCATGGCGTGGAACTCCCGGCGCAACTCCTGCTGGCGCCGGATCAAAGTGTCCTGCACCCGCCGCTCCGGCAAACCGAGCAAAGACAGCTGACCATCGGCCAATTCCTGCCAGTGCTTGCGCAGGGCCATGGCGGCATTGACCAACTCGCCGTACAGCCGGGAATATTCTTCGGAAGAGGCGCGCCGCTCGTAAACCGCGCCGCAACAGTCCATCCAAAGATCGTACAGTTCGCGCACACTGTCTATCGTCTGTTTTTCGGAGGCGCAACGGGACAGGCGGTCGCGTAACTCCTCCAACGCGTAGAGGGGCACCTGCTCCAGAAAGGCATTATGCGCCTGCGCCTTGTCGGCGAATGCCCGCAATAACCGCAACAATTTCTGGAATGCCTCCTGCCGCTCGCGGAAATAGCCTACGCCGGGCATATCCGCCAGAGAATCCCACCGTTCCCGCACCGGCCGCGCGAAGCCTGTCAGCCAAGCCGGGGGCGCCATCCCCATCGTGCCTGCAAACCAGGGGATGCCCCGCCCTTCCGCCGCGTCCCTCCAGTGCCGTTCGAATTCCTTTTGCAGACCCGTGAAGCACCGATCCAGCATCTCTTTCCAGTTTTCTTCCCGGTCTCCTGTACCCGGGCCTTGTTCGCTGCCGCCTTCCTTGTCGCCGCTGGCGGCACGGGCCTCCTCGGACAGCCGCATCAGATATTGCGACAACAGCCTCCAGGCCCAATCCCCCCCCCCCCACGGGGATGTCCCTCCCGGAACTCCCGGAGACGCAAAGGGCGCCGCGCCCCAGTTCCCCCAGGGATTCCCCAAGAGATTGCCCCAGGGATTGCCAAAAGAATTCCCTGGAAAATTTCCCCAAAGATTGCCGGGGAACCCCTCCGGGGGGCCGCCTGGAAAACCGGTGGAAGGGGTAGCAGACAGCAGACGCTGCCAGATGCCCCCCCATTCCTCCAACCACTGCCGTTGCATCTGGCGCCAATCGGGAAGGTCGGAACGACTGCCGGCATCTCCGGCATCCCGTTCCCCGCTCATCTCAGCGTTCCCGGCTGCCCCGGGGATCGCCCGGGGCAGCCCCATGCGAATGGCACAGACAAAAGGTCGCCCTACTTAGGCTTAGGCGGCAGAGGCAGACGCCTTGCGGGCGCCTGCGGAACGCTTGCCGCTGGCAGAGCCCGGCGCCTTGAAGTTCTCGGCGGTCTTAGCCATCGAGTCCTCCAGCCAGCTCATCAGCTCGTCACGGGTATCGCCCAGGGTGTCGGCGGTCTCGCGCGCCAGGCTCAACAGCTTGTTGCTGTAGGTGGCGGCCAACTCCGATTCGGCGGCCAGCAGATCCTTGTAGTCGGTCTTGCCGCTCAGTAGCTTCAGTTGCTCGGAACCGCCCTCGATCCCAAGCGCCGCCAGATTGAGCTGCAGGTCAGTCATCCGGCGCACCAGCTCGGCGTTGATGTTGCTCAACTGCCGCCAAGACTGATACAGGTCCTGATTGTTCCGGTTCCACTGTTCGTTCATCTTCTCGTCCATTGTCGTCATCCTCCGTCGCTTCGAACTTACAAGGTAATATTGCGTGCTTGTTGCACTGCAACAAATATAGGGTCAGCCGAAGCGATTGTCAAGCCCTTGGAGGGAACCACAAGCCGTTACGCAATCGAGGACAAGAAAAGCGGCTCATATGCATCACTCCCCCCTTGAGGGGGAGTCGGCAAGACGAGGGCGCCAGCCCGAAGTCGCGCCGGTGGGGGGAGCATCGAAAGCGCCTCCATCGCCCCACCGTCCAGGGCAACCGCAAGGGCCGCCTACCCCCCACCGCAGCAGCCGGCGCCTGACGGCTTGGCTGCTGCGACTCCCCCTC
>JAPPPX010000161.1 GCA_028817305.1 Gammaproteobacteria bacterium
CTTTCGCCGGAATGACATGGAGGAGGCCGGAATGACGGAGTAAAGGGCAGGAATGACGGAGTAAAAGGCAGGGTCTCGCCGCCGGGCAAATTCGACCTCGCCTACCACAAAGACTGGCGCGGCAAGTACGGCACGGACCTGTTCCAACCCGCCAGTTTCCGCTTCCGCGACGTGGACTTCGAGGAAATCGCACGCGCGACGCGAAACTAAAATAAATGCCGGCGGCGGTGCCCCAGCGCGCTTCCGCGCGCTGCCGCGGCACCGTCAACGCGCGCGCGGCACGGCGGCGGAATAGCCGCGCCGCATTCAGCCCGGCGCCGGGGAACCGCCCTCTGCCGCCCGCGCCGGCGCCCCGCACAGCGCCCTGCCCAGCAGGGCCATGGCCGCGATGCCCCACACGATGACGGCGCCGCCCGGCAAGTCCAGGAGCGCGGACAAGACCAAGCCCAGCGCGTACCCCGCGCCGCCGGCGGCATAACCGACCAGCAGCGCCCTGCCCGCGCTCTGACCGATGCCCGCCAGCGCCGGGATAATCAGGCTGGCGAACACCAGATAAACCCCCGCCAGCTGCACCGAGGCCGTAACCGCCAGGGCGAACAGCGCGTAAAAGCCCACCCGTCCGACACGGCGCGCCCCGAGGCAGAACCACACCGACAAAACGAATGCCGAGACCAAAACGGCGGGGAGCAACTGCCCCCACGTCACCCAGAGGATTTGCCCCACCAACAATTCCCTGAGGCGTTCGCCGCCGTGCGGATTTTCCGCCAACAGCAGGATGCCCGCCGTAGCGGCGAGCACGAAGGCCGCCCCGATCAGCGCTTCCTGGAACTTGCCCCAGCGCCGTTCCATCCAGCCCAGCAAGCAGGCGCCTGCCAGGGCGCTGGCGACGGCGGCCAACTGCGTCCCCCAGCCGTGCGCCTCCCAACCCAGGGTATGGGCAACGATCACGCCCAGGCCGGCAATCTGGGCAACCGCCAAATCTATGAATACGATGCCGCGCTTGAGCACTTCCCGCCCCAGCGGCACATGCGTGGCAAGCACCACCAAGCCGGCGGCAAAGGCCGGCCCCAGGATGCTCGCGTCCAGGCTTGCCAGGTTCACCTGGCCCTTGCCAGACTCACCCGGCCGCTTCGAGCAAGGCCCGCAACAGGCGTTCGAACCACTGCCCCAGCTCCTCGCCCTCGCCCACGGTGGCGGGCAGGGCAAGAACGGGGATGCCGGTCTTCCCGGACAGCCAACGCGCCGCGCGCCCGCTCCGGTACTCGGTATGGACGATCAGAGCGGCCGGCTCCTGGCGCATCTGCTCCAGCAACGAGGCCAAGTGACTGCCGCTGGGCGGAATGCCGGGCTTGGGCTCCAGGGCCGCGGCCCTTTGCAGCCCCGCCCAACGCTCCAGATAAACCCAATAATTGTGATAGACGACGATGCGCTTGCCGCGCAACGGCGCGGCCAGGCGCCGCCATTCCTCGCGCGCGGCCTGCCAACGGGCCGCGAAATCCGCCAGGTTCCGCCGGTACTGGGGCGCATTCGCCGGATCGATCGCGGCCAGAGTCGCGGCCAGCGCCCGGGCCACCTGTTCGACGCGTTGCGGGTCCAGATGAATATGCGGGTTGCCCGCGGCGTGGACGTGGCCCCGGCTGCGGTCCAGCGTCGCGGGCTTCTCCAACAAGGCGGTATGGGCCGTCGCCATGAAATGCCCCGGCTGCCCCGCCTGTATCCTGCCGTTGCCCGATTTTCGCAACAGCAGCGGCAGCCAGCCGATCTCCAGCTCCGCGCCGGCGCACACCAGGAGGTCGGCGCGGCGCGCCCTGGCGATCAGACTGGGGCGCGCCTGGATATAGTGCGGATCTTGCGCCGCCGTGGTAGCCGCATAGACCTCCACGTTGTCGCCGCCCAAGGTCCGCGCCAGGGCGCCCCACTCGGGCTCGCAGGCGAAGACCTTAAGCGGCGCCGCAACGGCATCGCCGCCGCCGGCCAGGGACAGCGCCAGGGTAAGAACGAGCAGCGCCGACAGGCGCTGACCGTCCGCTCGATTCGGGTCCGCTCGATTCGGGTCCGCTCGATTCGGCGCCCAATGCGGCGCATCCCCGCCGACTACAGGCGCGCGGTCGCGGCACATGACCCCAGATCCGCTCAATAGCCGCTCAATAGCCGTAGCCGCTCAATTCCGATCAATACGAATGGGCGCCGTGCGCGCCCAGGCTGTGGGTATATTGCAGAAAAACCTGGTCGTCCGCATCGGCGCTGGATTTATCGCGGTTGTATTGCAGGCGCAGGCGGCTGAACTCGCTGGGCAGCCATTCCAGCATGAGGCCGTACCTCCTGGGCCGGTGACCCTCGTCGTCCAGCCCCGCCTCGGCCAACACGTCCGCGTCCGAGCCGGAGTTGTCGGCGCGCAACCGGTCGTAGCGCACTCCCGTGCGCCAGCGGGGCAGGAACCGGTAGGCCGCCTGCGCGTACCAACCGCTTTGCCGGCCCCGGTAATCCGTGGACTCGAACGGGTCGCTGTTCAGCAAGACGACGCGGCCGCCCTCCCGCCGCGCCAAATACTCGAACTGGAATTTAAATTGCCGCACATTCGGATTGCCCAGGGGCGCCCACTTGTACACCAGGTCCAGGGCACGGATCCGGGAGTCCCCGGAAAACGAAGGGGTCTCCACCGCCGCGCCGGCATCCTCGCCGTCATGCCCGTGGCCGCCGCCCGCGCGCCCGTTCACATCGTCCGCCCGCCATTGCCCGAGCCCCAGCTGCCAGCTGTGCTCGATGCCGATATCGCCCCCGATGTGGGCAAAGGCGCTCCAGGCGCCGACGCCGTCATGCCCGCTGCCCGCGGCGGGGAAGCGGCCGCCGCGAAAGAGTTCGGCGCCCACCTCCAAAAACGTGTCGAAAGGCGCAACGTAACTGGCGCGCAGGCCGTCGTCGGAGAGCTGCCGGTGACCGAACAGCCCCCGATAGACCAGCGGCGCATCGGCGAAATCCCAGGCATGTTCGTGCTGCTCGTTCAGATACCCGAGCGCGGAGTAGAAGCGCCCCGCCCGCAGCGTGAGGCCATGGCCCAGTCCCAGGCTTTGCACGAAAGCCTCCTCCAGCTCCAATTCGACCGCGCCTTCGTGCTGATCGAGCACGAAGACCAGCTGGCCGTAAAACCTGTCGTCAATATTGCCGCTGGCGTAGAACTCCGTGTGCCCCAGCGAAAGGCCCTCGTCGCCGAGGCCCGCCTCTTCTTCCAGCAGGAACCCCGGCAGTTCGTACGCCTCCGGGTCCTTGCTGAAAGCGGCGTAACGCCCGTCCAGAATAATGCTAATCGCCGGGTTGAACGCCCTGGCGGCGGCGGCGACGACCGGGCCAGCCGGGGCAGCTGGGGCAGCCGGGGCGGCCACCGCCGACGCGGCCTCCTCCTGCGCCTGCCTGGCTCGTTCCTCCGCCGCGCGCAGGCTCTCCTCCAGGGAGCGGAGGCGCTGGTCGTATTCTTGCCGCAAAGACTCGAGCTGCCCCTTGATCGCCTCGATATCGTCTTCCGCAACGGCGGGGGCCGCACCGCCCGCGGCCAGAACCGCCACCGCCAAAACCAGCGCCGCGCGCCGTGACCGATTACCTATAACCGACATAACATCTCTCCCATACAAACGGATTTTATTGCCATCTCTCATGAATCGCCGCGCCCCGCGCCGCCCATAACCGCAGCCGACTGGGCCGCAACCGCTTGCCTGCCGGTTGCGAGGCGCCGCCTCCATCTCGACGCTACGTTATAATGTACCCTCTCCCTGTCGTCAAGCCCGCTGGCAGTTCCACAAACCCCAAGCAGCAATGTCCTATTCCGGGTCTCCGGGCGGAGCCTTCCGCCATTCCCGCTTTTTTCTGTCATTCCGGCGAAACAGTCTGTGCAAAACCCCTGCGGGCATCCAGCGTATAAAGCCTACTCCGCCATTCCCATGCCCCCACCTCGCCATTCCCGTGCCCCCACCTCGCCATTCCCGTGCCCCCACCTCGCCATTCCTGCGAAACAGGCCGTGTAAAAACCCTATGGGCATCCAGCGAATAAAGCCTACTCCGCCACTCCCATGTCCCCACCTCGCCATTCCCGCGCAGGCGGGAATCCAGCGTATAAAGCGCGCGCTTC
>JAPPPX010000198.1 GCA_028817305.1 Gammaproteobacteria bacterium
TGGTTGCCTGGGGCGCCGCGGGCGGCGCAATGGCCTCGGCAGGGGCCTCGGCAGGGGCCTCGGCAGGAGAATCCGCGGCCGGGGGTTCCCCGCCCGAGCGTTGTTCCACATGCGCGATCATGCGTTCCAGTCTGGCAAGCGCCTCGGGTTCGTTCCGTAAAAGCTCCGTGAGTTGTCGCCACCGATCCAACGCCAGGGGGAAATCCCCCGATTCGAGCGCAACCAGCCCTGCCAGCCATAGCCCGTCCGCATTGCCCGGCTCCAGCGCCAGCGCCCGTTCTACCAGTTCCGCGGGGCGCCCGGTCAACTGGCCGTTATTCGCCATGCTGAGCGCGTTTGCGTACTGCAACAGGACTTCGGGGCGGTCTCCCCCCGTCAGGGAGTATGCTTGTTGCATTGCCGCCACGGCCTCGGAATAGCGTTCCAGGGTCATGTAGGAACGGGCCAGCAGCATCCAGTCGGCCAAGTCCCCCGGCTGTTGCGCAAGGCGCGCCGCCAAGGCCGCCACCATTTCTTCCACCGAAGGCAGCTCGCTTTTCGGGGCGGCGGCGTCCGGAACGGAGAAATCCGGGTTTCCCAGCTTGAAATACAGGCCAAACACCAATGCCGGCAACAGACCCGCGAGACAGTAGGCCGACCACAGGAGGCGCGGCGGCCGTTTTTGCCGCTCCGGGCCCGCGGCGGCAGCGGCCTTGAGATCGCGCAGGAATTCCCGCTCAATCTCCAGGCGCATCGCGGAGAATTGCTCCTCGGCCAGCGTTCCCAGCCGCAGGTCGCGGTCCAGCGCGGAGATGCGGTCCTGGTAAATCGCGCGCAGGGCCCGCTCGCGGCTTCGTTCCTCCCCGCCCCGGCGGGGGCTCAACAGGCCGTAGAGCGCCGCCGCCAACACCGCCATCAGCAATATGCCGGCATAGAACCAGAACATTTCTAATCGGGGCTTTGCCCGCCGGAGTCGTCGCTCAGCAAGGTTTCCAGCCGGTTGCGTTCCTCAGGCGCCAATTCGGGTGCGGGCTGTGCCGCGCCGCGGTGCGCGGCGAAGCGCAAGACTGTCGCTAAGCCGCCCAGTAACAGGAGAAACGGGGCGAACCAGAGGAAATAGGTGGAGATTTTCAAGGGGGGGCGGTACAGGACAAAGTCCCCGTAGCGCTGCACCAAGTAATCGGCAACCTGCCGGTCGGTATAGCCCTCCTGCAACAGGCGATATACCTCGTCGCGCATGTCCTGGGCGAGGTCCGCGCCGGAATCGGACAGCGATTGGTTCTGGCACACCAGGCAGCGCAGTTCCTTGAGCAGGGTCTGGTAGCGCTGTTCCCGCTCGGGATCCTCGAAGGTGCGGGGCAGATCCGCGGCAGGAGACGCGGAGGAGAATGCGAGCGCCAACAGCAGGAGCCGTCCCGCGCGTCCCGCGAAGCGGGCGGCGCTAAGCCGCATTGTTCGGCAGGCCGCCGGCAATGCGAGCGGATTCGCGTAGCGAACGAAGCCGCTTCAAGCTTGCGTTCCGGTGGCCAGGGGCAAGCCCTGCGGCAGGTTGCGCCGTCGCCAGGCTGTCCGGTACCGGGGATCGGAGAGCGCCAGCGTTCCCCCCAGGCCCATCACCAGCGCCCCAAGCCAGATCCAACGCACCAGCGGCTTGTAGTGCAGGCGAACGCTCCAGGCCCCGTTCCCGAGCGGTTCCCCCAGCGAGACGTAGAGATCGCGCAACAGCCCGCCGTCTATCCCCGCTTCGGTCATCACCGCGTCGCGCACCGAATAATTGCGCTTTTGCGAATGCAGCACGACCAACGTCCGCCCTTGGCGGGCAACGTGAAACTCTGCTTCCGTGGCGCGGTAATTGGGGCCGGGGACGCTCCGTAGCGCAGCCAGTCGGAATTCGTAACCGGCCAGCATCGCGCTGTCCCCGACCGCCATGCGCTTATGCGCCTCGTCGCTATGCAGGCTGCTTACCAGGATGCCGCACATGGTGACCGCCAGCCCCATATGGGCCAGGCACATTCCGTAGAAGCCGCTGGACAGGTTCTGGCGACCGGCGGCAAGCCGCAGCCGCAACGTTTGCAGCGTGCCAAGCGCGATCCAGGCCGCCATGCCCGCTCCGCAGGCTGTCGGCAGGACCCGGTCCTCCGTCAGCAGCGCCGCGCAGGCGACGCCTACCAGCACGCTTCCCCACAGCGCGGCGCGCAGGCGGGGCCACAAGGCGGAGGCCGCATCCGCGCGCCAGCGCACCAGCGGGCCCATGCCGACCAGCACGATCACCGGCGCCATCAGCGGCACGAATACGGCGTTGAAATACGGAGGACCTACGGACAGCTTGCCCATGCCCAGCACTTCCGCCGCCAGCGGGTAGAGGGTGCCAAGCAGGATTGTCGCCGTGCTGACCGTCAGAGTGACCGCGTTGACCAGCAGGAAGGTCTCGCGGGACATGGGCCGGAACTTTGGCCCGGCCGGCGAATTCGGCGCCCGCCAGGCGAACAGCGCCAACGCGCCGCCCACAAAAACGGCGAGTAATCCCAGGATAAACACCCCCCGCTCCGGATCGGTGGCAAAGGCATGCACCGAGGTTAGCACCCCGGACCGCACCAGAAAGGTCCCCAGCAGGCTCAGGGCGAAGGCGCAGATCGCCAGCAGCGCCGACCAGTTCCGGTAAACCCCTCGCTTGTCGGTGGCGGCCAGCGAATGGATCAGGGCTGTGCCGACCAGCCAAGGCATAAAGGATGCGTTTTCCACCGGGTCCCAGAACCACCAGCCTCCCCAGCCGAGTTCGTAGTAGGCCCACCAACTGCCCAGGGCGATCCCCAGCGTCAGGAACACCCAGGCGGCTATTGCCCAGGGGCGCGCCCAGCGCGCCCAGCCGAGGTCCAGACGTCCCTCCAGCAGCGCGGTGGCGGCAAAGGCAAAGGCCACGGCAAACCCTACATAGCCCATGTAGAGCATGGGCGGGTGGAAGATCAGGCCCGGATCCTGTAACAGCGGGTTGAGGTCCGCTCCGTCCGGCGGGGCAGGGAAATGCCTTTCGAACGGATTGGAGGTCAGGAGCATGAACAACAGGAATCCGACGCTGATAATGCCCAATATGCCGAGCAGGCGTGCGGCGAAGGCGTCCGGCAGGCTTCGGCTGAACATCGCTACCGCCAGTGTCCACAGGCCCAGCACCAGCGACCAAAGCAACAGGGAGCCCTCGTGCGCTCCCCAAACCGCCGAGACGCGGTAGCCCAGCGGCAGGGCGGAATTCGAATTCTGCGCCACGTAGAGCACGGAGAAGTCGTGGTTGACGAATGCCTGCGTCAAGGCGCCGAAGGCCAGCGCCAGGCAGACAAACTGGATCGTTGCCATCGGCCGGGCCACGGCCATCCACGGCGCGACGCCGTACGCCGCGCCCATGAGCGGCAGGATTGCCTGGATCAGCGACGCGCCCAGCGCCAGCGCCAGGCAGAACAGCCCCAGCTCGACGATCATGGAGGTTTGGCAGTGGATATGCCCAGCGCTTCGGCCACCTCTGGCGGCATATAATTTTCGTCGTGCTTGGCCAACACTTGGGATGCCTGGAACACGCCGTCTTCGCGCAGGCGCCCGTTGGCAATGATTCCCTGTTCCTCACGGAACAGGTCGGGCAGTACGCCTTCGTAGAGCACCACGATTTCCCGCTTCAGGTCCGTTACCGTAAAGCGTACGACAAGGCTGTCCTGGTCGCGCCGCACGCTGTCCTTTACCACCAGGCCGCCGACGCGGAAGTCTCTCCCGGAGGGCGCCTCTCCGGCCGCCACCTCCTGGGGCGTGTAGAAATACAGCAAATTTTCCTGAAAGGCCATGAGGATAAGCGCCGTACCCGCGGCAGTTGCGGCGAGGATCCCGCACACCATCCACTTCCGCCGGGTGCGCAAGTTCATGGATTTTTCCGGTTTCGCAGGAGGCGCAATGCCCGCCTCTCGCGCCAGGCGGGCACCAGCGCATTTAACAGCAGCACCGCCGCTGTCACTCCGTAAGATGCCCATACGTAGGAGGCGTAGCCTCCCATGGCAAGAAAATCACGCACAGTTGTCATCCCTGTGGCCCGGTTTCCCCCAGCGCCGCCTTGCGCACCCAGGCATGATTGCGTTCCCGGGTCAGGATGTCGCAACGCGCCCGGATCAGCAGGGCATACGCATAGTAGCACATGAAGCCCGCCGCCATGCACAGCAGCGGCGTCAGCATGCTGGCATGGATGGCGGGCGCGGCGAGACGGCTTACCGAGGCTCCCTGGTGCAGGGTATTCCACCATACCACCGAATAGTGAATGATCGGGATATTTACGATCCCCACCAAGCTTAGCACCGCCCCGGCGCGGGCCGCTGCCCTGCGGTCTTCGATTGCCGACTGCAACGCCATGTAGCCCAGGTAGAGGAACAGAAGGATCAACTCCGAACTCAGGCGCGCGTCCCATACCCACCAGGCGCCCCAGGTCGGTTTGCCCCAGATCGATCCGGTGACCAGCGCCAGGAAAGTGAAAGCCGCGCCCAGCGGCGCGCTGTTGCTCGCCACCACCTCCGCCAGCTTCAGTTTCCATATCAGCAACACTGCCCCGGCAGTGGCCATGACCATGTAAACGAATAGCGACATCCAGGCGCTGGGGACATGCACGTAGATAATGCGGAAGACGTCTCCCTGCAAATAATCCGGCGGCGCGAGCACCAGGCCCCCATACGCGCCGGCCGCCAACAGCAGCGCGCAGGCAAGTCCGAGCCATGCGCTTAATCGTCGGGAGAGAAAATAAAAATCCCGTAGCGACGCGTATTTGTAAAACCGTTGGAACATCAGCCGATCCGTACCCGCAGGGAAAGGGCGGCAGCCGGGGGCGCCAGTGCCAGGGCGAGGAGCAGCATGCCCCCCAGGAAATAGAATTCGGCAGTCGGCGCGCGGCCAGCCGCGGCATTTTGCACGGCTACGGTGGAGACGATCAACACCGGCACGTACAAAGGCAGGAGTAGCAGGGCGGGAAGGGCGCTGCCCTGCCGCAGGCCGACGACCAGGGCCATGGCCACCGCGCCGACCAGGCAGAGCGTCGGCGTGCCTATGATCAAGGTAAGCAACAGGGGCGCCAGAGCCGCGGCCGGCAGGCGCAGCAGTATCCCCAGCAGGGCCGCGGCCAGGAGCAGCGGGAGCCCGCTCAGTATCCAGTGCGATACGACCCGGGTCGCCAACAATACGCTCAGCGGATGGGGCGAGAGCAACCACTGGTCCAGCGTGCCGTCCTCGAAATCGGGACGAAACAGTCCATCCAGCGACAGGCAGACCGCGAGCAGGGCAGCCACCCAGACGATGCCCGGCGCCGCCTGCCGCAATAGGGCGCTCTCCGGTCCCAGGGCCAGCGGAAACAGGGCGCCCACCGCAACGAAGAATATCAGGGGGACGGCCGCTTCCGCGCGGCGGCGGGATGTCAGCAGGAATTCTCTAGTCAGCACTTCGAGACAGGCGCGGCCCAGCGAGGCGGCGGATGCGCCTGCCAAGGGCGCCATGTTCGCGGGCGCCCGGGCCTGCAAAGGCGCCCGTTCCCGGGGTTCCTCGCCGCGCGTCATTGTTCTGCCGCGAGCCGGTTCGCCGCGCCCGGGCCGCCGCATGGATTTTCCGCAACGGCGCCCCATTCGGGCAGAGGCTTGACAACCGGGAAACGGTCCATATAGCATTTCATGAACTACAATGATAAACGATAAAGCCCTGGGCATACGATAGAGATGCCGAACAGCATATCGTGGGGCACGATATGCGAAGCGTCGGTAGCGTATCTCCAGAGGTTCTATCGGTAAGTAGTGGAGGGCGCGCAATGACAGGCGACAGCTGTATTGCGTTGCGAAATCGTTCTTGGTTGGGGCGCTTTGCGCGGGGCGGCGCATTCGCATTCGGGAGAATTCCGCGGGCGTCGCGCGCGTGGGTGGTGGCCTGCCTTTCGCTTGCAACCCGGTGGGCCGGGTTGCGGTTGCCGGTTCCGTTGCGGTTGTCGGTTCCCGTTCGGCGGCGCCGGAACCCGCGGGCCTTGCTGTTGGGTTCCCATAAACGCCGGGGGCATTCCTGCCTTTTGCCCTGTCTTTTGCTGTTGCCGTTGCCGCTCTTTGCCGATGCGGCTCTGGCGGCGCCGGAAACCGCGCCGTCGCAAGGGGGATGTGTCAGCTGCCACCAGGGCATTGAGCCGTTCTCGGATTTGCAGGGCCCCATGATGGCCGCCATCATGGCCATCGGCAGGGCCAACCAGGACCCCCAGGGATGCGTGGTTTGCCATGGCGGGAGTCCTGTTGCCGCGACCAAGGAAGAGGCGCACTCCGGGGCGCCTGTGGCGCTGAAAGAGGGCATAGGGCCACAGATGTTCTATCCGGATCCGGGCAGCGTATGGATTGCGGACCGCACCTGCGGGCAGTGTCATGTCGGTTATGCCGAACGCTTGACTAAATCCCTGATGAACACCGAAGCCGGAAAATTGCAGGGTAATTTATGGTCTTGGGGCATGCTGGACGATCACAAAGTGATCTGGGGCAACTACGCCATCAAGGACGAGGACGGCCCTGTTCCCAAGGTGGGCACGGATGCCTACAAGGAATACATGACGGCATACGTAAAATCGCACCCCGATCAAATGCCGAGCGAAATGAAGCAAGTGCCGGATGTCGATCTGAAGACGCTTGCCCAGCACCCGAATCAGGCCGGGTTTACATACTCGCGCCAGCAATGCCAGCGTTGTCATGTGGGCGTAACGGGACGCGAGAAACGGGGCGACTACCGCGGCACGGGATGTTCGGCCTGTCATGTGCCCTATAGCAACGAGGGTTTCTACGAAGGGGGCGATCCGACCATCAGCAAGAAACAGCCCGGCAAGTTGCTGGTGCATCGGATGCAGGCGACCCGCAAGACCAAGGTCACGGTCGGCGATACTACCTACTCCGGCATCCCTTCGGAAACTTGCAATACCTGCCATAATCGCGGCAAACGGATCGGAGTGAGCTACCAGGGGATTATGGAGTTTCCTTACGGCAGTCCCTACAACGAACAGGGGGGCAAGCAGCCGCCGTTGCATACCAAGCAGTATCTGTTCATTAAAGATGATCTGCATCATCAGATAGAAAGCCGGGAAGGCAACCCGAAGGGCGGTTTGCTGTGCCAGGATTGCCATACCACGATCGACATGCATGGCGACGGGAATTTGTTTGGGACTACCCTGGCCCAGGTTGAGATCGAATGTTCCGACTGTCATGGCACTCCCGATCGAGCCCCCTGGGAATTGCCGATCGGTTATGGCGAGGAGTTTCAGCAGCCCGTGTCGGCCAAGGCGCGCGGGTTGGCCGACAAGTTGACGCCTCATATGGCTATGGCGACAATCTATGATCCGGAAGATGGCTACCTTTTGACCGCACGCGGCAATCCTTTCGGCAATGTGGTCAAGCGGGGCGAAAAGGTCGTCTTGCACTCGGCCTCCGGGCTGGATTTCGAGGTTCCCGTGCTTAAATCCATCAAGGAGCATGACTCGTGGAATTCCATTAATGGCAAGGTGGCGATGTCGCGGGTTTCCAAGCATATGGATAGCCTGGAGTGTTACGCCTGTCATGCGGACTGGGCGCCGCAATGCTATGGCTGCCACATTACTGTGGATTATTCCAAGGGGAAAACCGATATAGACTGGATCAGGAATGCCAACTCGCGGCGGCCCAACGGTTTGACCGTGGACAACGATTTGGGCACCAATGGGCTTCCGGGGCCCGGAAAGGTATCCGAGACTCGTTCCTACCTGCGGTGGGAAACTCCTGTGCTGGGAATCAACGGCGAGGGCCGCGTTAGCCCCATGATGCCGGGATGCCAGGTGGTTACCACCGTGATCGATGCGCAAGGGAAGACGGTAGTTTGGAATAAATCCTGGGAAACGCCCAAGGGCAAGGGGATGGATTATGCCGCGGTCCAGCCGCATACGGCGGGGCGCAAGGCCCGCACTTGCGAAAGCTGTCACAATAATCCGAAAACCCTGGGCTACGGGATCGAGGATGGCCGCTTCCTGAAGGGGTACGACAAAGGCTTTGTCGTAGATCTGGTGACGGCGGACGGGAAAGTGATCCCGCGGCAGTACCAGCAGCAGTCGTCTCCCGTGCCCGGCCTGGATCATGATGTTTCCCAGATTGTTACCCGGGATGGGAAGCAGTTGGTCAGCGTCGGTTCGCACTGGCCTCTGACCGGGCCGTTGCCGGCCAAGATGCGGGAAAAGATAGAGCGCACCGGTCTTTGCATGGGCTGTCACCAGGAGATGACCAACGAAGAAATCTGGCCCAAGGTCAACTCCGAAGGTTGGGTGGATAACGAGGAGCACCGGCAGGTGATGAACCGCGCACTGCACGAATACGCAAAGTCCGCTCCTCTGGAGCGCGCGGATGAAGACAAGGGCGAAGGCAAGGGCGAAGGCAAGGACAATGAATAGAAATCGCGGAGCGAAGGGCGTTTTCGGTTTCGCGGG
This sequence comes from Gammaproteobacteria bacterium, assembly GCA_028817305.1. GTDB lineage: Bacteria > Pseudomonadota > Gammaproteobacteria > Porifericomitales > Porifericomitaceae > Porifericomes > Porifericomes azotivorans. The sequence goes on from JAPPPX010000198.1 coordinate 8,456, forward strand.
TCTGTTGTTATGCCTGCTCGGGAGTTCTGCCCGGATATGGGCGCAGGAGGACACGGGAGAGGTTTCCGATTACACCGTGAGGCAGCTCCTTGCGCCGTGCACTGAGGGCGATAACGATTCCCGGTGGGGGGCCGTGGCCGAATCCGAGTGCGAACAATACATCAAGGGCTTTACCGATGCCCTGCTCATTTTCTCTGCCGACAGCGACGGTATTTGTTTGCCCGAGGCGGGGAACCGGCCGGATGAAATTCGCTGGGCCTTCATGAAGTGGGCCCACCGCCATTTTTCGGAGATCGACGAGTTATCCGCTGCCGAGGGCGTGCAAGCTACGTTGCAGGCATCTTTCGCCTGCGATAAGTAAGTAAATTTCGTTTTGCGGCCTTTGTTGAGGTTCTTCACGCCTTATGCGATTCATGACTGCCCCAATGCTCGCTGTTGCGACATTAACCGCAACCTTTTCTCCGGCGCAGCATACGTGGGCGGAAGAACCGGACCCCCAACTCCGGGTATCCGGAGATTTGCGGTTCCGTGCGGAATGGGATTGGGATTCGCGGCGCGCGAACGGCGCCAAGCGGGATGACCGGGGGCGCGCCAGAATTCGTGCCCGGATCGCTGTTCGGATCGACCCCAACGATCAGTTCGAATTTTTGACGCGATTTCGCACGGGTTCTCGCGCCAGCCAGCAATCGCCTCATGTCACGGTGGCCGATTTCAGCGGCAACCCTACCGGCACGCAGGAAGTCGTAATTGACAAGTGGTATGTGAAGGCAAAAGGCAAGGTGGCGGAGGCCAGGGCCTGGCTTTGGGGGGGGCGCAACAGCCTGCCATTTTGGAAGCAAAACGAACTGTTGTGGGACGATGACGTTACCCCGGCCGGCGTGGCAGGGGGCGCCGAGTTCGATTTGAGAGCGGGAAAGTTGGCGGTTGCGGCGGGTTACCTGTTGTTGCCGGACGGCATAGATCATTTTCACGGCAACGGGGTGCCGGTCCAATTCGCCTATTCCGGGGGGCTCGAGGAGCTGCAATGGCATATGGCCGCTGGCGTTTTGCTTATAGACGGCGAGCCCGGCGCGCGTAATCTTCGCATGGGGAACGGCGCGCGAGACTACACGATCTGGAATGGTTCCCTGCAGGTCGTACGGAAGTTTCTAGGCGTTCCGGCTATTTTTGGCGCGGACGTATATAGCAACAGCGAAGGTTATTCCGCCGGGGAAATCGCGCGGGATTTTTCCGCGGCATCCGGAGTGGGCAAGGACGACACCGATGGCTTTGTGCTTTCGTTGCGGGTGAAGAACCTGGGCAACGAGGGGCAATGGCAGTTGGGATACTATTATGCGGATATCGAAGCCCTTGCGGTTCACGCATCCTACGCGCAGGACGATTGGATGCGCTGGGGTTCGAGTTCGCAAACGGATGCCAGCGATTTCAAGGGGCATGAATTCCGGGTCGGCTGGTCGCCGATGAAAAATTGGCAATTGCTGGCCCGGTTATACACCGTCGAGGCGCAAAACAGCCCGCAGGACGGAAACCGCTTCCGCTTCGATATCAACTGGAAATTTTGACCCGCGGCGTTCCTTCTGGCCGGCGTTTCCCCATGCCCGGGGGTCCGCCGTTGCCCTGCGCCTTCCCATTCCGATGAACCGGCCGGTGGCGGCGTATTCCTGCGCGGGGCGTGTTCCTGCGCGGACTGGGGCGGCCCCCGAACCGCCTGCGTGTAGGCCCGTGTAGGCTAATGAAGGGCTGCGTACAGGTCGTGCGCGGGACCGCGCATATGAGACAAAATCGCCGCCTCTGCCAGGCGGGCGTGAATCGGCCTGCGTTTGGGGCGCATTTCCGAATTCGGCGTTATTTCTTCTTAAATTCTTGAATTGTCTGTGATTTCTCTCTTTTTTCGTCGTCCGCGCGCGATATTCGGGCTGGGCGGGCCTCCGCTTTTGCGGTTGACAATTCCCCCGGAGCCAGGAAAAATGCCATGTTCGCCCTTCTGGAGGGGTACCCAAGCGGCCAACGGGGGCAGACTGTAAATCTGCTGGCTTTGTCCTTCGTAGGTTCGAATCCTACCCCCTCCACCGTCGGAGAGGCGCGTATTTTTTAAGACTCGGACGAGTGTTCTTGCCGAGGCATGCGGGTGTAGTTCAATGGCAGAACCTCAGCCTTCCAAGCTGAAGATGTGGGTTCGATCCCCATCGCCCGCTCGAGGGGCCCGCTCGAGGGGCCCGCTTGAGTAGCGGCCGCAACGGTTGGCGGAGCGCTGGAGAGCGGGATGTGGGACGAAGCAGGCATAGCATGCCCATATAGCTCAGTCGGTAGAGCACTTCCTTGGTAAGGAAGAGGTCACCGGTTCAAGTCCGGTTATGGGCTCCAGAGACTAAGGGACAACGCAAAAGCACGGTTTAGGAGGGAAGGATGTCGAAGGCGAAATTCGATCGCAACAAGGCGCATGT
>JAPPPX010000003.1 GCA_028817305.1 Gammaproteobacteria bacterium
CCTCATTTTTCCCATCACTCCCCCCTTGAGGGGGAGTCGCGGCAGCCAAGCCGCCGGGCGGCGCCGGCTGCCGCGGTGGGGGGAAGACGGCCCTTGCGGTTCTCCTGGGCGATGGGGTGTGGCAGGCGCTTTAGCTGCTCCCCCCACCGGCGCGACCTCGGGCTTGCGCCCTCGTCTTGCCGACTCCCCCTCAAGGGGGGAGTGATGCGCGGGAATAGCGGGGTGGGAATCTTTTCGCATTGTCCAGGCGCGCATTGGCGAAGAGATGCGGGAAATCTGGCATGAAGCCGTTTTTCCGATGCGTCTTTCGTATTTTTTCCCGGGAATTCCGCGCCCTTCCCGCCGCCGATCCGGCGGCGCCCTTTCTTCGTTTTGCGATCTATGTCTGGGGCGCGATGTTCGTGATCGTCTATGCCATCCCTTTCGTGCTGGTCGAAATGGAGCTGGTTCCCAGGGGCTCAGGCCACTATCCGGCCTACCTTCCCGGGATTTTTCGCGCCGTGGGCGTGTGCGCGGGACTGGCTGCGCTGTTGCCGGTTTTTGGGGCCTTGCGCCATTGGCGTACAGAGAGTCCGTGCGCCCGCGCGCTGCGGGCCGTCGCGTTGCACCAGGCGGCCTGTCTGGTCTGTCTTGCGCCGATGGCCTTATTTATCCTGATAGCGGAGTTAGCAGGGTTGGAACTGTCGGGCTTGGCAGCCGAGCTCCCTGTCCTGGTGTTGTTTGCGCCGCAAATATTGCACTGGTATTCGTTCGGGATTTATTTTTTGCCCGGCTTGATTCTGATCGTCGCCGGTCACGTCGCCGGCTGCGGATCGTTGCCCGGCTGGCGCCTGCCGGCACTGGCCCTGTTCCTGGCCGTGGCGTCTTCGGCGCCGGTGATCGCCTGGTTTTTCTACTTCTAGCGGTCCCCGTTGCGATGACCGCCCGTTCGGGCTTTTCGGCCTTGCCGCCGGATGCGCCGCCAGATGCGCCCGGCGCGGGGCAAGGCGGGCGGGAACCGTTATAATCGCGGGATATGCGTTCCCCGGATTCCGTCCCGTCTCAGGGAAAGAACGGCCCCTGGAAAGTGAAGAGCCATGGGCATGTTCCGCAAATGGGCGTTGCCATGCCCGCGGGCGGCGATGGCTTGCGAACATGGCGGCCCGTGAAATAATGTCCGGCGCCGAAGCGCGTATCCGCCAGTTGCCGCCGCAACTGGCCAACCAGATCGCCGCCGGCGAAGTGATCGAGCGGCCCGCTTCGGTGGTCAAGGAGCTTCTGGAGAACAGCCTCGATGCGGCGGCGCGGCGCCTGGAACTGCATGTCGAGGCCGGCGGTTCGCGCCTGATCCGCATCTGCGACGATGGTCAGGGCATCCATGCCGAAGACCTGCCGCTCGCCCTCGAACGGCATGCGACCAGCAAGCTCCGCGACCCGGCCGATTTGGCGCGCATTGCCACCTTGGGTTTTCGCGGCGAGGCCCTGCCCAGCATCGCCGCCGTGGCGCGCCTGCGCCTGTGTTCCCGCCGCGCGGGCGGGGAACACGGCGCCGAGATCCGGGCGGCGGCGGGAGAGGTCGAGACGGTGCGCCCGGCCGCGCATCCCCGGGGGACCACGGTGGAAGTCCGCGATCTGTTCTTTAACGTCCCGGCCCGCCGCCGGTTCTTGCGTACCGATCGCACCGAATTTCTGCATGTGCAGGAAGTCGTCCGGCAGCTCGGCCTGAGCTGCAACGAGACCGAGATCCGGATGCGGCACAACGGCGAGGAGGTGCTGCGCATGGTCCCCGGCACCTTGGAACGGCGGGTCGAATCCCTGCTGGGCCGGCCCTTTCTGCGCCAGGCCCGGCGGCTGGGACTACAGGCCGGCGCCATGCGCCTGCACGGCTGGTTCGGCAACCCGGGTCAGGCGCGCAGCCAGGCGGACCGGCAGTATTTCTTCTTGAATGGCCGCGGCATTCGGGATCGCCGGATTGGCCATGCGTTGCGCGCCGCCTGCCAGGACCTGTTGCCCCGGGGCCGGTTCCCGGCATATGTGCTGTTTCTCGAGTTGGACCCGGAGTCCGCCGACATCAACGTGCACCCCAGCAAGCGGGAGGTGCGCCTGCGCGATGCCCGCAACGTATATGACTTCGTTAGCGTCGGCCTGCGCCGGGCGCTGACCGGCCGCGACGCCGCCCTGTTCCCCGCGCGCCCGCCGCCCGTCACGCCTCCGCCTACGCAACCCGAAGTGCGCGATGCCTTGCAGGCGGCCTGGCAACCGCATGCGCCGCCGCCCCTCGCATCGCCGCTCTCTGCATCGGCGCCCCCTGCATCGCCGTCCCTTGCATCGCCGCCGTCCCTGCCGTTGTCGCGGTTGGTGGCGGGCCGCTTCCTCGCCGTGGTCGGGGAGCGGGACCTGTTGCTGGTGGATCTGCCGCCCGCCCGCCGCGCGTTGCTGGCCTTGCTCGTGGAACGACACGGAGACCGGGCGTTGCCCCGCCAGCCGCTGCTATTGCCCTCTCGCCGTGCCGTTGCCGCCGCCGCGGCCGGCGCGTTGCAAAAGCGTCGGGGGGAATTGCTGGAACTCGGGTTGGAACTGGACTTTGAGGCCGACGGCACAGTCCTGTTGCGCAGTCTCCCGGTGCTGTTGGCCGGCGCGGACGCGGACCGGTTGTTGGCGGCACTGGCCGAATCCTTGCCCGAGCCGCCAGTGGCGCAGGAGGATTGCCGTACCGTTCTGCGGCAGTGGCTGATTGAGTGGGGCGCCGGGGCTTTGCCCGATTCCGCCGACCTGACCCGGCAACTCCTGGCCCTGTTGCCGGACCCGAAGCTGGCCGGATCCTGGCGGCGGCTGGATGTAGGGCAGCTGGCTTCCCTGTTGGCCAATGCCGACTGAGTCTCCCCTGCCGGTCGTATTTCTGATGGGGCCGACCGCCGCCGGCAAGACCCGTCTCGCGCTGGCCCTGTGTAAGCGCATGCCCTGCGAGATCATCAGTGTGGATTCCGCAATGGTGTATCGCGGCCTGGATATCGGCACCGACAAGCCGCCGCCCGAGGTATTGCGCCGGCATCCGCATCGCCTGGTGGACATTTGCGACCCTGCGGAGCCTTACTCGGCCGGGCGCTTTCGCCGCGACGCCCTGTCTTGTATCGCCGCTGCCTTGCGGGCCGGGCGGCTCCCCCTGCTGGTGGGGGGCACCGGCCTGTATTTCCGTTCGTTGACGCGGGGGCTGAGCCGCCTGCCCGCCGCGTCGCCGCAAGTGCGTGAGCGCCTGGCCCGCGAGGCGCGACTGCGGGGCTGGCCGGCATTGCACCGGCGGCTGCGCGCCGCCGACCCGGAGACGGCGCGGCGCGTCCATCCGCACGACCGGCAGCGCATCCAGCGCGCCCTGGAGGTTTGGGAAGCCAGCGGCCGGCCGCTGTCCGAACTGCAGCGCCGGGCGCCTCCTGCGCCCCCGGAGTTTCGCCCGCTCCGGTTGATCGTGGCCCCATCCGAGCGCCAGTGGCTGTACCGGAGGATCGAGAACCGCTTCCAGACGATGCTGGAGCGGGGGCTGGTGGACGAGGTGCGCGCGTTGCGCGCGCGCAACGGACTGTCTCCCGGTTTGCCGGCCCTGCGTCTGGCGGGCTACCGCCAGGTATGGCGCTATCTCCAGGGGGAGTTGCGGTACGGGGAGATGCAGGCCGCCGCCATTGCCGCCACCCGGCAGATCGCCAAGCGGCAATTGACTTGGCTGCGCTCCGAGACGGAAGCTTTGCGCTTCGACAGCTGCCGTTGCGACCTTCAGGATTCGGTGCTGGCCCGGCTGGCCGCGGCCGGCGGGCGGTGAATGCCGCCCGAAATACCACCCACTGGCACGGCAAATGCCCGCCATTCCCGCGCAGAGCCTGCCCCTGGCTTGAACAGGGGCGGGAATCCAGCATATCAAGCGCACGCTTCGCGCTCCTTGTAAGGGAGGTGCGGTCCGTCAGGCGCTGCAATGTGCGCGTTCCGCGCTCTATTTGCGCTGGATTCCTGCTTTCCAGTCTGTGCAAAAACCCTATGGGCATCCAGCGAATAAAGCCTACTCCGCCATTCCCATGCCCCCACCTCGCCATTCCTGCGAAAGCAGGAATCCAGCGTATAAAGCGCGCGCT
>JAPPPX010000111.1 GCA_028817305.1 Gammaproteobacteria bacterium
CTCCTGGGCGGTGGGGTGTAGCAGGCGCTTTCGATGCTCCCCCCACCGGCGCGACATCGGGCTTGCGCCCTCGTCTTGCCGACTCCCCCTCAAGGGGGGAGTGATGCATATGATCCGCTTTTCTTGTCCTCGATTGCGTAACGGCTTTGCAGGCGCTGTCCGGGCCATGCGGCGGCGGGGATATTCTGATACTCTTTGCGGATGGGCCGCATGGCGGGATTGTGCCAGCATATGTAACGGAAGAGGAGATTGCGATGTTCGACACGAAAATGCGGATCGAGGGTTTCGACGCGGAGCTCTGGGAGGCGATGGAGGGCGAGCGCCGCCGCCAGGAAGAGCATATCGAATTAATTGCCTCCGAGAATAACGCCAGCCCCCGGGTGCTGGAGGCGCAGGGCTCGGTGCTGACCAACAAGTACGCCGAGGGGTATCCGGGCAAACGCTACTACGGCGGTTGCGAGTATGTGGACGTGGTCGAGAGTCTGGCGATCGAGCGGGCCCAGGAGTTGTTCGGAGCTGACTACGCGAATGTGCAGCCGCATTCCGGTTCGCAGGCGAACGGGGCCGTCTATCTGGCGCTGTTGCAGCCAGGCGACACGATCATGGGCATGAGCCTGGCGGACGGCGGGCACCTGACGCATGGCGCCAAGGTGAATTGCTCCGGCAAGATCTATCGTTCCGTGCTCTACGGCGTGAACCCCGAGAGCGGCGAGATTGATTACGACGAGGTGGAGCGGTTGGCTCTGGAGCACCGCCCGAAGATGCTCATAACCGGTTTCTCTGCCTATTCGCGGGTGTTGGATTGGCAGCGTTTCCGCGACATCGCCGACAAGGTGGGCGCGTTCATGTTAGCCGATATCGCCCACGTCGCGGGGCTGGTGGCGGTGGGGCTGTATCCCAGCCCGGTGCGGATTGCCGATGTGACGACCACGACGACGCACAAGACCCTGCGCGGTCCGCGTTCCGGCCTGATCCTGGCCAGGGGCGCGCCGGAAGTAGAGAAGAAGATCTCCTCTATGGTCTTTCCGGGATACCAGGGCGGTCCGTTGATGCACGTGATCGCCGCCAAGGCAGTGGCCTTGCGGGAGGCGATGCAGCCGGCCTTCCGCGAATACCAGCAGCAAGTGCTGGACAATGCCCGCGCCATGGCCGCTGTCTTCATGGAGCGGGGGATTCAGGTCGTCTCTGGCGGCACGGACAACCATCTGTTCCTGGTTAGCCTGATTGACAAGGGCCTGACCGGCAAGGAGGTGGACGCCGCCCTGGGCCAGGCACATATCACCGTCAATAAAAACGCCGTGCCGCGCGACCCGCAATCGCCCTTCGTGACCAGCGGCATCCGCATCGGCACTCCCGCGATCACGACCCGCGGTTTTCGCGAACAGGAATCCCAGCGGGTTGCGGGCTGGATCTGCGACATCATAGAGAATCTGGGAGACGACGCCTTGATCGGGCGCATCCGCGACGATGTGCGGGAGCTCTGCCGCCGCTACCCGGTGTATGCCGCCTGAGTGCGCTGCCTGCCCCGCTTCGGCGAGCCATGCGCTGTCCGTTTTGCTCTTATCCGGATAGCCGTACAGCGGACAGCAGACCGGACGGGGAGGGCCGATTGCGCCGCCGCCAGTGTCCCCGTTGCCGCAAGCGCTTCAAGACCAGCGAGCGGGTGGTGCGGGAATTCCCGCGGATCGTCAAGTCCGACGGCCGGCGCGAGCCTTACGATGTCGGCAAATTGCGCCACAGCGTAGATATTGCCCTGAGCAAGCGGGCCGTGCCGACCCGTTCGCGGGAGCGGGCGCTTGCCGACATTGAGGAGTCTTTGCTGCGGCAGGCATCGGGCGGAGAATTCGAATCCCGGCAGCTCGGCAGCCTCGTCATGCGCCAACTGCGGCGCCTGGATGAGGTGGCTTACATCCGTTACGCCTCCGTGTATCACGCCTTTGGCGACATGGATGCCTTTCTCCGTCAGATCGATCAGTTAAGGAACGACCTAAGCTCGGAGATACGGCGACGGCAACTTCCCCTGTTGCCCGGAGGCGGCGGCGGGGAAGACGATTGACCGCGGCGACCGCCTGGAGCGGCGCCGATTACCGCTGGATGTCCCGTGCCCTGCAGTTGGCCTGGCGGGGGCTGTACGGCGCGCACCCCAATCCGCGCGTCGGCTGCGTCCTGACGCAGGACGAGGCGGTGGTGGGAGAGGGTTGGCACGAGAACGCGGGCGGCCCCCACGCCGAGGCCCGCGCCCTGGAGCAGGCGGGGGTGCGGGCCCGCGGCGCCGCCTGCTATGTGACCCTGGAACCCTGTGCGCATCAGGGTCGCACGCCGCCCTGTGCCCAGGCCTTGATCGAGGCCGGCGTGGGGCGCGTGGTCGTCGCCGTGCGGGACCCCGACCCCCGCGTGCGCGGGCGCGGGCTGGCCGCCCTGCGCGAGGCGGGCATTGTCGTTGCAGCGGGCCTTCTGGAGCAGCAGGCGGAGCGCGTCAATGCCGGTTATCTTCAGCGCCAGCGGCAACGGCGGCCGTGGGTGCGCTGCAAGTTGGCAGCCAGTCTGGACGGACGCACGGCCATGGCCGACGGCGAGAGCCGCTGGATCAGCTCGCCGCAGGCGCGGGCGGACGCGCAGCGCCTGCGCGCCCGCAGTTCGGCAATCCTCACTGGTGTCGGCACGGTGCTGGCAGACGACCCCCGGCTCGATGTGCGCGACCCGGGGCTGCGGCGCCCTGGCCGCCAGCCCTTGCGCGTCGTGATGGACCGCCGGCTGCGAATGCCCGCGGATGCCCGGATGCTCTCCCTGGAGGGGCGCACCTTGGTCTTGAGCCGGCATCCGCGGCCGCCGGAGGCCGCTCTGCGCCCTTCTTCCCGGCTGGATATAGTCTCCCTGGAAGGGGAAGGGGATGCCTTCCTGGCCGCCGCCCTGCGCCATTTGGCCGTGCGCGAGCAGGTGAACGAATTGCTGGTGGAGGCGGGGGGCCGCTTAAGCGGCGCCCTGTTGCAGGCCGGGCTGGTGGACGAGCTCCTGCTGTACCTTGCGCCCCGCCTGCTTGGGCACGAGGCGCAGCCGCTGTTCCGACTGCCGGGTCTGGCGCGCCTGGAGCAGGCGGCGTCTGTGGAGATCACCGACCTGCGGCGTATCGGCGCCGACCTGCGCGTCACGGCACGGATAACCGGGGCGCCCGGGTCCGGGGCGCGGACGGGCGCCTCGTGAACGGCGCCTCCCCGCGGATTTTCCATGGCGCCCCGGGCGGCGGACGGCGCCCGCGGTGCTGAAGGTCTGTCACGGCAACCGGCTGGAGTTGCTGGCCGACCGGCTGGCGGAGGCGGTGTCGGCGCCGTTGCCCTTGCCTTTGCAGCCGGAGGTCGTGGTGGTGGAGAACCCGGGCATGGCGCGCTGGTTGTCCCTGCGCTTGGCCGAGCGCCTGGGGGTGTGCGCCAATATTGAGTTTTTCCTGCCGGGGCGCTTTATTTGGGAAGTCTTTCGCGGCGCTTTGCCGCGCCTGCCGGAGTCCTCTCCCTTCCGTCCCGAGGTCCTGGTATGGCGCATCGTGGACGAGTTGGGGCGCCTGCCCAAGGCCCCGGTCGTGGCGCCCTTGCATCGCTACCTGGAGACGGCGGACGAAGGCGGGGCCCGCTACCTGCTGGCGCAGCGTATCGCCCGCTGCTTCGACCAGTACCTGCTGTTCCGTCCGGACTGGCTCAGGCGCTGGGAGGAGGGCGGGGAGACAGGCGCGGAAGAGCGCTGGCAGGCATGGTTGTGGCGGCGCCTGGCGGCCAGCGGCGGCGACCACTGGCTGCAAGTGCGCGACCGCTTCCGCGCCGCCCTGGAGCGGGGAGAAATCCCGCCGCAACGGTTGCCGCCGCGCTTCAGCCTGTTCGGTATCGCCGCCCTGTCTCCCGGTTATCTGGATTTGGTTGCCGCTTTGTCCCGGCACCTGCCAGTGCGCCTGTTCCTGTTGAATCCCTGCCGCCAATACTGGGGAGACATCGAGTCGCGCAAGCGGGGCGCGCGCCAGGAGGCGGCGGGGGAGGCGCTGTACCTGGAGACGGGCAATTCCCTGCTGGCCTCCCTGGGGCGCCAGGGGCGAGATTTCCTGGACTTGGTGTGGGAGCAGGAGATGACGGACGAGGCGTGTTTCGAAGTGCCGTCCGGCGCCGGCGCCTTGCCCCGGTTGCAGCGCGACCTGCTGGATTTGCGCCAGGGGGAAGGGCGGCGGGAGGCCGACGATTCCGTGCAAATCCACGCCTGCCACAGCCGGATGCGCGAAATGGAGGTGCTCTACGACCGGTTGCTGGACCTGTTGGAGCGGCACCCCGATCTTTCTCCCTCGGACATTGCCGTGATGGCGCCGGACATTGAGGTTTACGCGCCCTACGTGGAGGCCGTGTTCGGCACGGCGGCCGAGCGGCGCTTGCCGTATGCCATTGCCGACCGCCGGTTGCGCGCCGCCGGCGGCGAAGCGGCGGAGACCTTTCTCCTGTTGCTGGATTTGCCCGAAGGCCGTTTGGCCGCCGAACAAGTGTTGGGTTTGTTGGAGGCGGCTGCCGTGCGGGAGCGTTTCGGGATCGAGGCGGAAGACCTGCCCCTGTTGCGCGGCTGGCTGGAGGAGGCTGGCGTGCGCTGGGGGTGGGACGGGGACGACCGGCGCCGGCTGGAGCTGCCCCCCGAAGAGGGCAATACCTGGCGCGTCGGGTTGGACAGGCTGTTGTTGGGGTACGCGATGGAGCCGGACGGCATCTTTTCCGCCGGCGGCGGAATCGTGCCTCTGCCGGGGCTCGAAGGCGGCGAGGCGGGCAGCCTGGGGCGGCTCTGCACCCTGGTGCGCCGCCTGGTGCGGTGGCGTCAGGCGTTGGTCCCGTCCCGGTCGCTGGCCGCCTGGGCCGAGTCGCTGACCGAGCTGTTGGGCGATTTTTTCGCTGAAGATGGCGAGGAGCGCCAGGAACTGCGTCTGCTGCGCGGTTTCTGCGGAGAATTGCGGGAGCGCGGTACGCAGGCGGGCTTTGCCGGGAAACTGTCCCTGGCGGAATTGCGCGCCTTTTTCCGCGAACGCCTGGAGCGGGAGGCTTCGGCGGGCCGTTTCCTGGGTGGCGGCATTACCTTTTGTCGCATGGCGCCAATGCGCGGCATCCCCTTTGCCGTGCTCTGCCTTGTAGGCATGGATTTCGACAGTTACCCGCGTCGCGGCCGGCCGCCGGATTTCGATCTCATGCGCCGCCGGCCGCGCCGCGGCGACCGTTCCCCCCGCGGCGACGACCGCTATTTGTTCCTGGAGGCGCTGCTTTCCTGCCGCCGCTGCCTGTATCTCAGTTATGTGGGGCAGGATATTCGGGACAACTCCGCCTTGCCGCCCTCCATATTGATCGGCGAATTGCTGGAATATCTGGGAGCAGATGCGGCTGCCGGGGGGCGGGACGCGGCGGATCGCTGGACGTTGCGGCACCCCCTGCAGGCGTTTAGCGGCCGTTACTTCGCCTCTTCCCCGGACGCCGCGGCCTCGCACGACGGCGGCCGCCGGCTGTTCAGTTATTCGCGGGAGCACTGCGATACGAGCCGCGTTCTACAGGGCCGCGCCGCCGCGCCGTGTCCCCTGGTCTTCGAGGTTCCCGAGGACGATGCGCCCGGCGGCGGGGAATTGGAGGTGGAGGAACTGCGGCGTTTCCTGCGCCACCCCGTGCGTCACCTGTTGCGCCGCCTGGGGATCCGTCCGCCCCGCGCCGTGGCGTTGTTGGGGGAGAGCGAGCCTTTCGCGCTGACGAAGCTGGAACGCTATCGCCTGCGCGAAGAGCTGTTCCGCCTGGCTCTTGCGGGCAAGCCGCTGGCGGCGGCGCGCGCCGAGGTCCTCGCCACCGGCCGGGTGCCCCATGGCGGTGTGGGCGAGTGCTTGTTGCGTCAGGAGGAAGATGCGCTGACGCTCTTTCGCCGCGCCGTTACGGCGGCGGCCGGGGAGTTGCTGCCGCCGCCTGCTCCCGGCCCCCTGGTTCTGGCGCCGGATGGCGGCGTGCAGCCGCGGGGCGCGCCGGCGCTGGCCGGCGCCGACGGCCTGCTGTTCCTGGCGCCGCGCCCCCCCTGGCAAGGCGAGTGGCCGGCGTTGTGGCTGCGGCACTTGTTGCGTTGCCGCCTGGAGGGGGCGGACACCGTCAGCCGCCTGTTCTGGTGGCAGGAAGGGAGGCTGCGGCAATGCCGCTTGCTGGGCGTTGCGGATGCGGCGCGACGGTTGCGGGAATTGCTGCAAATGTACCGGCTGGGGCGCTGCCGGCCGTTGCACTTGTTTCCGAAGAGTTCGCGCGCCTTTGCCGAGGCGGAGCGGGACGGCAAGGACGCATGGCGGCAGGCGGGCACGGCCTGGCAGGGCAGCGAGCATGTCCCGGGCGAGGCAGAGGATTTCTATTGCCGCGTGGCCTTCCGCGATCTGCCCAGCCCTCTGGACCGGGAATTCGAACGGCTGTCCCGGCAGTTGTACGCTCCCTTGTTGGAGCATTGCCGGGAGGATTGACGATGCCCGACCCCCTGCGCTGGCACGAGATCCCGCTGCAAGGGCTCAACTTGGTAGAGGCCAGCGCCGGCACGGGCAAGACCCATGCGATCGGTCGCCTGTATCTGCGGCTGGTCCTGGAGCGGGAATGCGCGGTGGAGCAGCTGTTGGTATTGACTTTCACCAACGCTGCCACGGCGGAGTTGCGCGCGCGGATTCACGCCCTGCTGACGCAGGCGCAGGCCGTCTTTGCCGGCGCGGAGGATGGCGGCCCGGAGCGGGAAGAACTGGCGGACCTGGCACTCCTGCGCCGGAGCATTGCCGACCGTGCGCGGGCCGCCCGCCTCCTGGCGCGGGCCGTTTATGCTTTCGACGAGGCGGCGATCTTCACCATCCACGGTTTTTGCAACCGGGTCCTGGAGGAACATGCTTTCGCCTGCGGGGAAGCTTTTGCGGTGGAGTTGCAAGAACCCGCCCCTTATTTGCGGGAACTCGTGGAGGACTTCTGGCGGCGGGAAGTCTGTCCGGCGCATCCCTGGTTTGCCGAGTATCTGCTGGCGCAACGCTACGATTTCGGGCCGGCCGGGTTGCAACGGTGGCTGGCGGCGGTGCTTGCCAGGCCGCAGGCGCGGCTGGCCGGAGGAGAGCCCGCGCCGGAAGCGCCGGGGTGCGTCGGCGCGGCGGAGCGGCGCTTTACGGCCGCTTGGCGCGCCCTGCGCCGGGAGCTGGGAGGCGACGGGGACCGGCGCCGAAAGCGGGTGCTGCGTTTGCTGGATGCGGAGGGCGTCTTGAATCGCAAGCTTTACCGGGCGCCCGGGCAATGGCTGGAATACCTGGATCGGATCCTCGATCGGCAACACCCCTCGCCGGTGGCGCTGGCCGATTTCTCGCGGCTGTTCCGGTTGACCCCCGCCGGGTTGGCGGCCGGGACGCGGAAAGGGCGCGAGCCGCCCCGGGATGGCTTTTTCGAGCGTTGCGGCGAACTGCATGCGGCCCTGGGGGCGTTGCAGGAACTCTACCGGCAGCGCCTGCGGCGTCTGCGCCTGCGTCTGGCGGAGGAGGCGCGCGCCGATCTGGGCGCCCGGATGCGGCGGCGCGGGGCGATGTCCTACGACGACCTGTTGCTGCGGCTTTGGCAGGCATTGTCGGGCGCCCGGGGCGAGGGCCTGGCACGGACCCTGGGCGAACGCTACACGGCCGCCCTGATTGACGAGTTCCAGGACACCGATCCTCTGCAATACGAGATCCTGCGGCGCATCTACCGGGGCCGGAAATCCCATCCGGTATTTCTGGTGGGCGACCCCAAGCAGGCGATCTACGGCTTTCGGGGCGCGGATGTTTTCGCCTATCTGCGCGCCCGCCAGGATGCGGACCGCGGCTACACCCTGGAGGAGAACCGGCGCTCCGTCCCCGGTTTGATCCGCGCCGTCAATGCCCTGTTTTCCGGCTGCGAGCGTCCTTTCGTCCTGGAACAAATCGCGTTTCGCGAGTTGCGTCCCGGCGCCGGAGGTCCGGGCGGGGAATTGCGCCTGCAGGGGCGGTCGGCCGCGCCCTGTACGCTGTGGTGGTTCGCCGGCGGGGAGGACGGCAAGGCGCGTAACGCGGCGGCGGCCGGAGAGTTGGCGGCACGGGCCTGCGCCGCCGAGATCGCGCGGCTGCTGGCTCTGGGCCGGGAGGGCGAGGCGCTGCTGGAAGGGCGCCCCTTGCAGGGACGGGACCTGGCCGTGCTGGTGCGCAGCCATCGGCAGGCGCGCCTGGTGCAGCGGGCGTTGCGCGAGCAGGGCGTGTTTAGCGTGCTCTACAGCCAGGAGAGCGTCTTGCATACCGATACGGCGGAAGAATTGCAGCAGGTCCTGGAGGCGGTGGCGCGGCCGGAACGGGAGCAGCGGGTCCGCTCCGCGCTGGCCACCCGTCTGCTGGGAGGCCGCGCCTTTCCCCTGGAGTCGGACGCAGCCGACGAGCGGCGGGGACGCTTTTACCATTGGCATGCGCAGTGGCGGCAGCGGGGCTTCATGCCCATGTTCCGGCAGTTGCTGCGCGAGGCCGGCGTCCCGCGCCGCCTTTTGCAGGCGGAGGACGGCGAGCGGCGGCTCACCGATCTGCTGCACTTGGCCGAGTTGCTGCATGCGGAGACGGCGCGGCGGCGCCTGCCCATGTCGCAGGCGGTGCAATATCTGGCCGCGCGTCGGGAGAGGCCGTCCGAAGACCGGCGGGACGAAGAGCGGCTGCGTCTGGAGAGCGACGAAACCCTGGTGCGGGTCGCTACCGTGCACGGCAGCAAAGGTCTTGAGTACCCGGTCGTGTTTTGTCCCTTCTCCTGGCAGAGTGCGCCGCGTCCGCGCGAGGGCGGCGCGGAGCCGGCGTATTGCCATGAGGGCGGGCCGGACTACCGCGGCACGCTGTACCTGGAGCCCGGCGACGCGCCCCCGGGGCGGCTGCAAGAGGAGTCTCTTGCCGAGGGATTGCGGCTCCTGTACGTCGCCCTGACGCGGGCGCAGTACTGCTGCTACCTGGTCTGGGGCGCGGCGCGCGCCGCCGCCGCCGCGCCGCTGACCTGGTTGCTGTGGCCGCCGGCCCCCGGCACGAGCGCGGCCGCCTTCCAAAACGGAGCGCTACAGCGTCTTGAGCGAATGACGCCGCGCGACATTGAGGACGGTTTGCGGCGCCTGGCCGGGCGGGCGGCGGGCAGTCTGCGGGTGGCGCCGCTGCCTGCCGCGCATGCTCCCCGGCAGGCCGTGCCGGCGGCGGCCGGAATGCCGCCCCTGGCCGCCAGGGAGTTCCGCGGCCGTATCTTTCCCCCCAGGGAGGTCACCAGTTTCTCCGCGCTGGCCTGGCGCGGCAACGCCGAGCTGCCAGATTACGACGCCGCCTTCGGCCAGGCGGCGGACGGCGCCGGGCCCCCGAGCGCGGAAAAAGCCGCGCCGGAGGAAATCCATGCCTTCCCGCGCGGCGCCCGCGCCGGGCGCTGCCTGCATGCCGTGTTCGAGCGCCTGGACTTCGATTATCGGCCGGCGCAAGTTCTGGCGGACACCGTGGCCGCAGCGCTGGCAGAGTACGGCTACGCCGCCCGCTGGGCGCCCGCGGTCGGCGCCGCCGTGAAGCGGGTGTTGGCCACGCCCCTGGCGCCGGGGCTACGCCTGCGCGGCATCCCCCGGCAGCGGCGGCTCGATGAACTGGAGTTCTACTACCCCTTGCCGGAACTCGCCGCGGACGGGCTGCGGGAATTGTTGCTGGCGCACGGCATGGGCGATGCGCCAGCGATGCGCGAGGCGCTCGGCAGGCTGCGCTTCGAACGGGTGCGCGGCTACATGAAGGGGTATATCGATCTGGTTTTCGAGGCGGACGGGCGCTATTACCTGGCGGACTATAAATCCAACTGGCTGGGGCCGTCGCCGGACGCTTATGCGCCGGAACGGCTGGCGGCGGTCATGGCGCGGGAGTCTTATTTTCTGCAATATCTGGTCTATACCCTCGCCCTGCACCGATACCTGCGTCTGCGCCTGCCCGGCTACGACTACGAACGGCACATGGGCGGCGCCTTTTACCTGTTTCTGCGCGGCATGGCGCCCGAGCGGGGCGCGTCTTGCGGAGTCTTCCACACCCTTCCCGCACCGGCGCTGATCGAGGCCCTGGACCGCCACCTGGAGCCGGGTCGTGCTTGAGCGCCTGGAGCGGCTTTGCCAGGGCGGCGCCCTGGAAGACCTGGACCTGCACTTTGCCCGCCTGATGGTACGGCTGGCCGGCGGCGCGGAACGATCGGCGCTGGCGCTGGCCGCTTGCCTGGTCAGCCGGATGCAGCGCGAGGGACATGTGTGCGCCGACCTGCGGCGCCTCGCCGGCAGTCGCGTATTCGCCGCCGCCGGCGCGGAGGCCGTGACCGCGCCGGAGTTGTCGCCGTGGCTGCGGCAGCTGCGCGCCGCCGGTGCCGCTGTCGGCGCCCCGGGGGAATACCGTCCCCTGGTGCTGGACCAGGACGGGCGCCTGTATCTGCACCGCTACTGGGAATACGAGCGGCGCGTGGCGGCACGGCTGCGGCGGCTCGCCGCTGCCCGCCCGCAAGGCGTGGACACCGCCCTTCTGCGTGCCGGGTTGCGGCGCCTCTTCCCCGCGTCCGCCGCCGCTGCGACGGACTGGCAACGGGTGGCCGCCGCCATGGCCGTGCTGCGCCGCCTGTGCATCGTTTCCGGCGGCCCGGGGACCGGCAAAACCACCACGGTCGCGCGCATACTGGCCCTGTTGCTGGAACAACCCGCGGTGCCGTCGCGCATTGCCCTGGCGGCCCCGACCGGCAAGGCGGCGGTGCGGCTGCGCGAAGTCGTGGTCGGGCG
>JAPPPX010000033.1 GCA_028817305.1 Gammaproteobacteria bacterium
GCTCGGCGTTGATGTAGGTGCCGTTCATGCTGCCCAGGTCTTCGAGGAAGGAGTCGCCGGAGATGGTGAGAACCTTGGCATGGCGGCCGCTGACCGCCTTGTTGTCAATCTGGATGTCGCAATCGGGGCGCCGCCCGATGAACGTTTGCTCTTTGACGATCTCGAACACCTTCTGCTGTCCGGCGCCCAATGTAAGGATTAGCTTGGCCATCGCTTATTTCTCTGCCGTTCGTATGATAATCATGTTTGCGCCTCCTGGGGCTTGCCTGTGCGGGTGTCCGATCCCAGTATTCGTACCAGAATGACTGATATATTGTCCTTACCCCCCTGTTTGTTCGCTAAGTTTACCAATTCTTCCGCCGCCTGCATAAGGCTATCATCATATTTGCGGATAGTTAAGTGGATATCGCGGTTTCCCACCATGTCGCTCAGTCCGTCCGAGCACAGGAGATAGATATCTTCGGGCCGGGTACGCTCTTCGCCCAGGTCCACGACCACGTCCCTGCCGATGCCCAGAGCCCGGGTGACGTAGGTTTTGGAGACGTATCGCGGCGCTTCCTCCGGCGTGCACAGCCCCCGGTCCACCACCTCCTGGACCAGTGAGTGGTCCTTGGTGATCTGCTGGAACTCGGTACCGCGCAGGCGGTAGAGGCGGGAATCCCCCACGTGGGCGGTGTACATCCCCCCGTCGTGGAACAATGCCGCCACCACCGTGGTTCCCATCCCTTTGTAGTCCTCCTTGGTGGAGGCATGCCTGTATATGTTCGCATTGGCGAATTCTACCGCCTCGCGCAGGATCTCGGAGTCTTCCCGCGCCGCCTCGGCCTCGCCCTGGCGGGGCCGTTCCTCCATCGGCAGCTTCAGGTAGAGATGGCGGATAATTGAGGTCACGGCGATCGCGCTGGCTACCTCGCCTGCCCTGTAGCCGCCCATGCCGTCGGCGACGACGGCGATGCCCCGGGAGCCGTCGCTGGCGGTGCTGTCCTCGTTGTGAGGGCGCGCGCAGCCCACATCCGAGCGGTTGGCGATCCTGATTTTACCCAGCATATTCATGGAGCTGCGCTCAACGTTCCAGATGCTCGATTTTACCGGATTTATCCTTCCATTCGTCCGCGTCTTCGGGAGGATCTTTGCGCTCGGCGATCACGGGCCACTCGCGGGAGAGCTCGGCATTGAGCGAGATAAATTGCTTATGTTCCTCCGGGAGGTCTTCCTCCGCGAAGATCGCCTCCACCGGGCATTCAGGCTCGCACAGCGTGCAATCTATGCACTCATCGGGGTCTATAACCAGCATGTTGGGCCCCTCGTGAAAGCAGTCCACCGGGCAGACTTCCACGCAGTCGGTGTACTTGCACTTGATGCAACTTTCGGTCACCACGAATGCCATATTGCCCTTTTCTCCATATTTCCAAGGTGTTCATGAACCGGCGCTTCATACTCCGATTTTACTTGAATTCGAGTATTTTACTCGATCATGCTCTTTAAGCGATAGAGCAAGTCCAGAGCCTCTTTGGGGCTGAGTTCGTCGGGGCGCGCCTCCCGCAACCGCTGCAGCAACCGCTCCGACACCTCGTTTCGCCGCGGTTGCGGTTCCGGAGCTGGCGGGGATTGCTCCCGGGGCGGGGACGGCGCCTGGCCGGCGGTGGCGGCCATTTGCCGCTCCAGCCGCTGCAATTCGTCCTGGGCGCTACCGATTGCCGCCTCTGGGATGCCGGCGAGTCGCGCCACCTGCAGGCCGTAGCTGCGGTCCGCCGGGCCTTCCTGCACGCGGTGCAGGAAGACAATGCGGTCGCCGTGTTCGATAGCGTCCAAGTGGACATTGCCTACATTTTTCCGCTGGTCGGCGAGCCGGGTCAATTCGAAGTAGTGAGTGGCGAATAGCACGCGGGCGCCGATTTGGGTCGCCAGATAGTCGGCGCAGGCCCAGGCCAGGGAGACGCCGTCCAGCGTGCTGGTGCCCCGGCCGATCTCGTCCATCAACACCAGGCTGTCAGCGGTGGCGTTGTGGAGGATGGTCGCCGTTTCGTTCATTTCCACCATAAAGGTGGAGCGGCCGCCGCTGAGGTCGTCGGCGGCCCCGATACGGGTAAAGATGCGGTCCACGGGCCCGATCCGCACACTTTCCGCCGGGACGTAACTGCCGATGCCGGCCAGGATCGCGATCAGTGCCGCCTGCCGCATGTAGGTGGATTTGCCGCCCATGTTCGGGCCGGTGATGACCAACATGCGCCGCTGCCGGTCCAGCGTCAGGTCGTTGGCGGTGAAAGGCTGTTCCAGCGACTGTTCCACCAGCAGGTGGCGCCCGCCGCGGATCTCCAGCACATTCTCCTTTACCAGCTTTGGCGGCGCCAGCCGCAGGCTGTCGGCGCGCTCGGCAAGGCAGGCCAGCACATCCAGCTCCGCCAGCGCGTCGCTGCACCGCTGTAGTTCGCGCAACACCTCGCGGCAGGCGTCCAGCAATTTTGCGTACAGGCTCTTTTCCCGCGCCAGGGCGCGTTCGCGGGCGCTCAGCACCTGGTGCTCCAGGTCCTTGAGTTCGGGCGTGATGTAGCGGGCCACCGCCTTGAGCGTCTGCCGGCAGTGGTAGTTGTCCGGCACCTGTTGCTGCTGCCGGCGGCTGACCTCGATGTAGAAGCCGCTTACCTGGTTATGGCCGACCCGCAGGTTCGGGATCTGGGTCCGTTGCCGCTCTTGCTGCTCCAGTTGCCGCAGATAAGCGCCGCTGTCCCCGCCGAGGCGCCGGAATTCGTCCAACTGGGCGTCGTAACCGCCGCGGATCACGTTGCCGTCGCGCAGCGTCGGCGGCGGCGTCTCCGCCAGCGCTTCTTCCAGCAGGTGGCGCAGTTCCGGGAATAGCGCGATTTTTTGCTTGCCGTCGCCGAAACGCGCCGCGGGCAGGCCCTCAAGTTCCTGGCGCAGCCTGGGCAACAGGCCCAGCGTGGCGCGCAGTTGCGCCAGATCGCGGGGCCGCGCGGACTGTAGCCCGACCCGGGCCAGGATGCGCTCCATGTCGCCGACATCGCGCAGGATTTCCCGCAGCCCGGAGTAGCGCTCCCCGGCCAGCAGGTCGCCCACGGCCCGCTGGCGGCGATAGACGGCGGCGTGGTCCCGCAACGGCCGCAACAGCCAGCTCCTGAGCCGCCGCCCGCCCATGGCGGTGGTCGTGGTGTCCATGATGCCCAGCAGGCTGCGCTTGCGCTCGCCATCCGCGCCGGTCTCCAATTCCAGGTTGCGGCAGCTGACCGCGTCCAGCAGGGTCGAGTCGTCCCGGCGCTCGACCCGCGGCGGCTGCAGGTGCGGCAGCGCCGTGCGCTGCGTATCGCGCGCATATTGCAACACGGCCCCGGCGGCGGCGAGGGCCGCCGACAGCTCCTGGCAACCGAAGCCGTCCAGGTTGTGTACCCGAAACTGCTCCCGCAACGCCTCCGCTCCCCGTTGTCGGTCGAAATGCCAAGGCGGGCAGGTACGCAACCCCCCTTGCCCGGCCAGTCGCTCGGCCAGCGGCGACTCCTCGGCAACCAATATTTCCGCCGGCCGGATGCGGGCCACCTCGTCCAGCAGGGCCTTGTCCGCTGCGCTGTCCGCCGCCATTTCCATCAGGGCGAAGCGGCCGCTGCTCAGCTCCAGCGTGCTCAGGCCGAGGCGCCCGTCCGCGTGACACAGGGCCAGCAGGACGCTCTCTTTCCTGGTATCCAGCAGGGCTTCGTCCGTCAGCGTCCCGGGCGTGATGATGCGCGTGACCTCCCGCCGCACCGGACCGGCGCCGCTTTTCGGGTCGCCGATCTGCTCGCAGATGGCGACCGGTTCCCCTATCCGCGCCAGGCGGGCCACGTAGTTTTCCATGCTGTGCGCCGGCACCCCGGCCATGGGAACGGGCCGTCCCGCCGATTTGCCCCGGGTGGTCAGGGCGATGTCCAGCAACTCCGCGGCCCGGCGGGCATCTTCGTAGAACAGTTCGTAGAAATCTCCCATGCGGAAGAACAGCAGGGTGTCGGGGTATTCCGACTTGAGCCGCAGGTATTGGCGCATGACCGGACTGTGGCCCGCGAAGTCCGCATGCGGGCGCGGCGCATTCTCTGCGCCCTTGGCGGCAGGCAAGTTCTCGTTATCGAACAGACTTTTGGAATGCGCCATGGACAGAGCCCCCTGCTTGCATCATACCCCGTGTCTCATGCTTGCGGTAGAGAACGCGAAGCGCTTAAAATTGCCGAAAGTGTATAAGAGACACTTAAAGAGCGGACAGAGCAAGGCAGGCGGCAAGCCGCCCGCGGAAGCCTTGTCCGGCAAATCTGCCCCCGGCACTGTCGGCCGGCTCTATCCCGCGGTGACCTCCGACATCGTGATCTTCACCATTCGGGAGGAGTTGCTGCAGTTGTTGCTCATCCAGCGCGCCGCGCCGCCTTATGCCGGTTGCTGGGCGCTGCCGGGCGGATTCGTGGGCGCCGGCGAGGCGCTGGAACGTGCCGCCGCCCGCGAGCTCCGGGAGGAGACGGGGGTAAGCGGGGTATATCTGGAGCAGCTCTATACTTTCGGCCACCCGCGGCGCGACCCCCGCGGGCGGGTGATCTCGGTGGCCTACTACGCATTGGTGCCGCCTGGCCGCATTCACCCGCGTCCTGCCAGCGACGCCCGTCGCGCCGATTGGTTCCGTTGCGACCGGCTGCCGCCGCTGGCCTTCGACCACAGCGAGATCGCGCGCATGGCCCAGGAGCGTCTGGCGGCCAAGCTGGGCTACTCCACCATCGCCTTCCAGTTCCTGCCCGGCAAGTTCACCCTGGGCGAGTTGCAGCGCGTGTACGAGATCATCCTCGGGCGGGCGCTGGACAAGCGAAATTTTCGCAAGCGCATCATGGCCTACGACTGTTTGCAGGACAGCGGCGAGACCGTCGGCAACGGCCGCCGCCGTCCGGCGCGGCTGTATGCCCTGCGCTCGCAGGGCATCGAGTTCGTGCGATGACGGATGCGACCCTGGCGCCAGTGGCCTCCCCGGCGGCGCTCCGCCAGCCGCCGGAGGCGGTGCCTCCGGTAGTGCCGGAGCCGCTGGAGGACGCGGAGCGGGAACGGTTGCGGAGGCGCATCAAGCGCTTGTTGCGGGAGCAGGATGCCACCCTGGTGGCGCATTACTACACCTCTCCCGCCATCCAGACGCTAGCCGACGAAACCGGCGGCCACGTATCCGACTCCCTGGACATGGCCCGCTACGGCCACGAGTCCCCGGCCTCGACGCTGGTCGTTTGCGGCGTGCGCTTCATGGGCGAGACGGCGAAGATACTCAATCCGGAAAAGCGCGTACTGATGCCCGATCTGCGGGCGGATTGCTCCCTGGACCTGGGCTGCCCCGCCGCCGAGTTCGGCCGTTTTTGCGATGCCCACCCGGAGCGCGCGGTGGTGGTCTATGCCAACACCAGCGCCGCCGTCAAGGCGCGCGCCGACTGGATGGTTACTTCCGGCAGCGCCCTGGATGTCGTTCGCTGGCTGCATCGCCAGGGCCGGCCGGTGCTGTGGGCGCCCGACCGCTACCTGGGCGACTACGTGCGCGAGCGCACCGGCGCCGACATGCTGCTGTGGGATGGCGCCTGCATCGTCCACGAGGAGTTCAAGGGCCGCGAATTGGCCGAGATGCGCGCCCGCCACCCCCGCGCCAAGGTGCTGGTGCACCCGGAGTCTCCGGCCGCGGTGCGGGCACAGGCAGACTACATCGGCTCGACCCACGGGCTGATCGAGGCGGCGCGCGAGATGGCCGCCGACGTCTTCATCGTCGCCACCGAGCGCGGCATCTTCCACAAGATGCAACAGGCGGCGCCCGGCAAGACCTTCCTGGTCGCGCCGACCAGCGGCCGGGGGGCGACTTGCAAGAGCTGCGCCTATTGCCCCTGGATGGCGATGAACTGGCTGCAGCGTCTCGCCCGGGTTCTGGAGACGGGGGAGAACGAGATCAATATCCCCGAGGAGATCCGCCGCCGCGCCCTGCGGCCCATAGACCGCCTGTTGCGGTTCACCCGCGGCTGCGGTCAGGATATCCTCGGCGCCAACGACGCCTGAGCGCGAGCCTGGGCGGCTGTCGGCGGCCCAGGCGTCTGTCGCCTGGCGGCGGCGGCCCCAGGCGGGTGGTCCCAGAAGGTGGCCCAGAGGGCGCGCGGCGCGCGGAAGAATATCCCGGCGGGGCGGTTCAGAACGGGATATCGTCCTCGAACTCGTCTCCGCCGTCCGACGACGGCGGAGAACGGCCCTTCCGCGGCCCAGGCGCCGCATCCCCCGGGGGCGCATCCCCCGCGGGCGGCATCCGTTCTCCCCCCTCCTCGCGGCGGCCGCCCAGCATGGTCATCTCGTTGGCGACGATCTCCGTGGTGTAGCGGTCGTTCCCATCCCGATCCTGCCATTTGCGGGTCTGTAATCGCCCCTCCGTATAGATCTGAGAGCCCTTGCGCAGGTACTCCTTCGCGATCTCGGCCAGCTTGCCGAACATCACCACCCGGTGCCATTCCGTGCGCTCCTGCGGCTCGCCCTCCCGATCCTTCCAGCGCTCGCTGGTGGCCAGCGACAGGTTGGCGACCGCCCGCTCGCTGGCCGTGTAGCGCACCTCCGGGTCCGCCCCCAGCCTGCCGATCAGCATGACCTTGTTCAATCCTCTTTCTGCCATATCGTTACTCCCCGCATGAATCCGTCTGTTCCCCGGTAGGTGTGCAGGTGGGCACGGGTATGCCTCCCCTGGGGATGCCAGTATGGCGGGACCGCGCCCCCGTTGTAAATGCGCTTTTTGCATGATCGGCATTCGTGCCGCCGCGGCGGGATTTTGCCTCGGGGCGCCCCTGTTTTCCCCCCGCGTTCCGCATAGCGTTCCGCGCCGGCTTGGACCGAATGCGCCGCCTTTGCCCCGGCGCGAGGCGGCAGCGTACAATGAGGGATTGCGAAGGGGGAATCCCAATGGGGGGATCCCGAACGCGCGGGGGGCGAGTATGGACACGATCCGTATCCGGGGGGCACGTACACACAATCTGAAGGCCATAGATCTGGACATTCCGCGGGACCGGCTGGTGGTGATCACCGGCATTTCCGGTTCGGGCAAGTCCTCTCTGGCCTTCGACACCATCTACGCGGACGGCCAGCGCCGCTACGTGGAATCGCTCTCGGCCTATGCCCGCCAGTTTCTCTCCGTGATGGAGAAGCCGGACGTAGATCATATCGAGGGCCTGTCCCCGGCCATCAGCATCGAGCAGAAAACCACCTCTCACAACCCGCGCTCGACGGTGGGAACCATCACCGAGATCTACGACTACCTGCGGCTGCTCTACGCGCGGGTCGGCGAGCCCCGCTGTCCGCGCCACGGCCGGTCGCTGGCGGCCAAGACCGTAAGCGAGATGGTGGACGCCGTTCTGGCCCTGCCCGGGGAACGGTACATGCTGCTGGCGCCGGTAGTGCAGGGCCGCAAAGGCGAGCACGCGCAGGTCCTGGAGCAGCTGCGCGCCCAGGGTTTCGTCCGCGCCCGCATAGACGGCGCCGTCGTGGAATTGGAACGGCCGGACAAGCTGCAGCTGCACCGCAAGCACGACATCGAGGCCGTGGTGGACCGGTTCCGGGTGCGCCCGGACATGGCGCAACGCCTGGCCGAGTCCTTCGAGACGGCGCTGCGGCTCGGCGACGGGCTGGCGAAGGTGGTGTCCATGGACGCGCCGGATGCCGACGCGCTGCTGTTCTCGGCCCGCTTCTCCTGCCCGAAATGCGGCTACAGCATCCCGGAGTTGCAGCCCCGGATGTTTTCTTTCAACAACCCGGCGGGCGCCTGCACGGAATGCTCCGGCCTGGGGTCGGTGCAGTTTTTCGACCCGGAGCGGGTCGTGCGCTACCCCTCGCACAGCCTGCTCGAGGGGGCCATTCCCGGCTGGGACCGGCGCTCCAATTACTGCCACCGCCTGTTGCTCGGCCTGGCCCGCCACTACGAATTCGATCTGGATGCGCCCTTTCGCAGGCTGCCCGCCGCCATCCGCAAGATCGTGCTCTACGGCAGCGGGGGTGCCGCGATCCGCTTCGACTTCCCCAGGGGCCGCTATGGCCGCGGCGCCAGAAAGCGCCCCTTCGAGGGCGTGATCCCGAACATGGAGCGCCGCTACCGGGAGACGGATTCCTGGGCGGTGCGCGAATCCCTGGCCGAGTTCCGTTCCACCCGGGATTGCCCGGCCTGCGAGGGCTCCAGGCTGCACGAGGCCGCCCGGCACGTGTATGTGGACAAATACCCGCTGCCCGCCGTGACCTCTCTCCCGGTGGGCCGGTCCCTGGACCTGTTCGCCGGGCTGCGGCTGAGCGGACAGCGCGGGCGCATTGCCGAGAAGGTGCTCAAGGAAGTGCGCGCCCGCCTGGAGTTCCTGGCCGACGTGGGCCTGGAGTACCTGGCCCTGGACCGTAGCGCGGACAGCCTTTCCGGCGGCGAAGTGCAGCGCATTCGTCTGGCCAGTCAGATTGGCGCCGGCCTGGTGGGAGTCATGTACGTGCTGGACGAACCTTCCATCGGCCTGCATCAGCGCGATAACCGCAGGCTGCTGCGCAGCCTGAGCCGCCTGCGCGACCTGGGCAACTGCGTACTCGTCGTCGAGCACGACCAGGAGGCGATCGAAAGCGCCGACCACGTGGTCGAGATGGGCCCGGGCGCCGGCCTGCACGGCGGGCGCGTGGTGATCCAGGGCACGCCCGCCCAGATTCGGCGCCACCCGGACTCGCTGACCGGCCAGTATCTCTCCGGGCGCCGGCGCATCCCCGTGCCGAAGCGGCGCACCCCGCGGCAGCGGCAGCGCCTGTTGCGAATCGAGGGCGCCCGCGGCAACAACCTCAAGGCCATAGACCTGGAGCTGCCGCTGGGGCTTCTGACCTGCGTGACCGGCGTCTCCGGCTCCGGCAAATCCACGTTGATCAACGACACCCTGTACCGGGCGACGGCCCGCGCGCTGCACGGCGCCGACCGCAGCCCCGCGCCCCACCGCGCCATCCGGGGGTTGGAACTGCTGGACAAGGTGGTGAACATCGATCAAAGCCCCATCGGCCGCACGCCGCGCTCGAATCCCGCCACCTACACCGGCATGTTCACCCCGGTGCGCGAGTTATTCGCCGCCCTGCCCGAGGCGCGGGCGCGCGGCTACCGGCCGGGGCGCTTCAGTTTCAACGTGCGCGGCGGCCGCTGCGAAGCCTGCGAGGGCGACGGCCTGATCCGGGTGGAGATGCACTTCCTGCCGGATATCCACGTCCCCTGCGATGTCTGCCGCAGCAAGCGCTACAACCGGGAGACGCTGGATATTCGCTACAAGGGCCGCAACATCCACGAAGTGTTGGAAATGACGGTGGCGGAGGCGCGCGAGTTCTTCTCCGCCATCCCCGCCGTGTTGCGCAAATTGGAGACCCTGGCGCGCGTCGGGCTCGACTATATACGCCTGGGCCAGATCGCCACCACCCTCTCCGGCGGCGAAGCGCAGCGGATCAAGCTGTCGCGCGAATTGTCCCGGCGCGACACCGGCAACACCCTCTACCTCCTGGACGAACCCACCACCGGCCTGCATTTCCACGACATCCTGCATCTGCTGGAGGTGTTGCACGAATTGCGCGACCGCGGCAATACCATCGTAGTGATCGAGCACAACCTGGATGTCATCAAAACGGCGGACTGGGTTGTGGACCTCGGCCCGGAGGGAGGCGACGGGGGCGGAGAGATCGTCGCCGCCGGTCCCCCGGAAGCGATAGCCGGCCACCCCGGCTCCTACACCGGCCAGTACCTGCGCCGGGTATTGCAGCGCCCCGGCAAGGGCGGCAACGGCAGCAAGCGGGGCAAGCCCCGCGCCGTCGCGGCCCGCGTCGGCGCGAGGCAACGGGGGAGGGCGCCAGCGCCGCCGGCCGCCGGGCTGCAAGTGGGCGAAGCCCTGCCTGCGGGACCGGAAGAGGGTTCGTCATAAGCATCCTGCCCCATGCCGCCCGCTGGCCCGCCGTCTTCGTTCTCTGCCTCGCCGCCCAGGGGCAGGCCGCGCCGGCCCCGCCGCCCGCCCCGCCCGCCCTGCCAATGGCGGAGATCCCCGGCGGCTGCTTCCAGATGGGCAGTCCGCCGTCGGAGCAAGGCAGGCATGGCTACGAACGCCGGCACAAGGTGTGCGTGCGCCCCTTCCGGCTGATGACCCATGAGGTCACCAACGCCCAGTACCGTCTCTTTCGTCCCGGGCACGACAGCGGCGCATACCGGGACCGCTCCCTGAACGGCGACCGGCACCCGGTGGTGCGGGTCTCCTGGGAAGACGCGGCGGCCTACGCCCGCTGGCTGCGCGCCGCCACCGGACGGCCATACCGCCTGCCCACGGAGGCGGAGTGGGAATACGCGGCCCGCGCCGGCACCACGACGGCCCGCCCCTGGGGGGCAAATTCCGGCGCTGCCTGCCGCTATGCCAACGCCGCCGACCGCACCGCCGAAGCGCTCTTCGCGGACTGGGATATCGCCGTACACGACTGCGAGGACGGTCACGGCGCCACGGCCCCGGCGCAAAGCTACCGTCCCAACGACTGGGGTTTGTACAACATGCTGGGCAACGTGTGGGAGTGGGTCTGCTCGGGCTTTCATGCCAACTACGACAACGGCGGCGAGAGCGAGTGCGGCGCGGTCGGCCCGGGCGGATTGCGCGGCGCCCGCGGCGGCGCCTGGTTCAACGTGCCGGACCGGGTGCGTTCGGCGGCGCGCACCGGCAAGCCCTGGGACACCCGTGCCGCGGGTTTGGGCTTCCGCCTGGCCGAGGA
>JAPPPX010000162.1 GCA_028817305.1 Gammaproteobacteria bacterium
CGGCGCCTGGCGGCTTGGCTGCTGCGACTCCCCCTCAAGGGGGGAGTGATGGGAAAAATGAGACGCAGGCTTGCCCCTGGCTTGTCTTTACTGCATTAACGGGGGCAGGAATCTACCCTCCATGGCGGGGTGGGAATCGTTTCCCTTCGATTGCGTAACGGCTTGTGAGCCCCCGGCCACCTCCCTGCATTGCCGGCGCGCGGACGGATGCAGACAAATTTTGCAATATCCCGGTACATGTTATGATTAAAAAGGGCCGAGAGAACAACCTCAATCATGAGGAGAAAAAAAAGGAGCAACAAAACCAATGAACAAGATTCCCGGCAAACTCTTCACGCGCTACGCCCGCAACCCGGCATGGTTCGCGGCAGGCGCCATGTTCGGCATCGCGGCGGCAGCCGGCGCGCAACCCGCGGGGATTGAGGACGCGCCTCTGCTCGAACCGGTGGAAGTGACCGTGCCGCCGCAGGCGGAGCGGTCCAAATCTACCAGCTTCATCAACCAGCGGGATATGCGGGGGCAGCATATGCAAAATATGAACGATGTGCTGTTTTCCATGCTGCCCGGCGTCGCCACCGCGCGGAGGTCGAACCTGGGATTCATGGGGCCGGGCAGCGGTTTCATCATTCGCGGGCTTATCAGAGAGCGGGTCGCGGTATTCGTGGACGGCATCCCCAGCCAGGTCAACAACCACTTCCATCCATTGGTGGACCAATACTCGCCGGACCTGATCGAACGCATCGAAGTTATCCGCGGACCGTCGAGCGTGCTGCATGGCGCGAGCGCCGCGGGCGGCGTGATCGATATCTACACCCACCGGGCATCGCGCAGGGGCCCGGCTGGATACCTGAGCCTGGCAGGCGGCCGGTTCGACACCGTCGAGGGGCAATACCGGGCCAGCTACGGCTGGGGCAGCGGCAGCATGCTGGCCGGCGGCACCTACCGCGATACGAACGGGCACCGCGCCAATTCGCAGTTCGACGCCCACACGGTCAACTTCAAGGTCGCCCAGGATCTTGCCACCGGCTGGACCGCGGGGTTGCGCGCCGGGGCGACGCGGGCGGAGATCGAAGACCCCGGCCCGGCGGCGAATCCCCGCATGTCCCGGAATACGCAAGACCCCACCAACTTGGCGTTGACCCTGGACCGCAAAACGGGCTCGTCCAACAGTTTCCTCGCCCTGTACTGGAACGAAAACGAGGTGAAGACGCTGCGCAACAGGGGGGGGGGCGTCACCGACTTCGTTCGCTTCAAAGAGGCGGAATACGGAGTCCGCGCAAAGCATGGCTGGAACCACGCCGCCGGCACCAACACCGTCGGCCTCGACTGGGTCTTGTACGACGACCGGCGGCGGAATAACGCCACCGCGCCCTTCGCCGAGCACGCGGAGAACTTCTTCAGCCCCTACATCCAGACGGTGGCCGCAGTGGACGAGAAAAGCACGGTGGACGCCGGCCTGCGGCTGAGCTTCGGCTCGCAGTTCGGCCTGGATGTCGCTCCCGAGATCGGGGCCGTACACAATTTATATCCGGATCTGGCCCTGCGCGCCCGCGCCGGCAGGGGATTTCGGGTGCCCCGGGTAAACGACGTGCAGCTGATCGGCACCCCCGGCGCCATCTCGAACGAACGGCTGAACCCGGAAAGCTTCTGGAACCTGGAGACGGGGATTAACAAGCGATTCGGGGAACGCGCGGAATTCGACGCCGCATTCTGGTGGATGAGCGGCGACAACCTGATTCAGCCCGTAGGCTCCCAAAATCGCAATACCGGCGAATTTACCCACCGCGGCTTGGAGTCTCTACTGGCCATACGGGTTCACAGACACCTGCGGCTGCTATTTGCCGGCACTGTCATGGATTTGAGAGGGGACACCGCCAACATACCGCAGAGCACTCTCGACATCGGCGCCGACTTCCAATACGGCAAGTTGCGCATCAACCTGACCTCCCGCTACGCCGGCGATCTTTACGGGAGCGACAACGAGACCAACAAGCTGGACAGCTACTACGTCGCGGATCTGCATGTCGGCTACGACGTAGGCTATGGCATCACGGCATACATGGATATAGACAATATCACCGACGACGACTATGAAACCCTTGCCGGCTATCCCCAGGTGCCGCGGGCGGTCTTTTTCGGGTTGCGCAAGACTGTCGGCCGGTAAAGCCAGGCGCCGCGCATCCCTGCCTGCGCCAGGGCGCGGGGCGCAACCGCAAGCGTCTGCAGGCGCCGGCGCAAGGCGCAAGGCTCGCCTGCCGACAGCGCCGCCCCCGACCGCTTGCCGCCTGCTCCAGTTGCCGGTGAGGCCCGCATGATCGAGATCTTTCTCGCCGGCGGACCGGTGATGTACCCCCTGTCGCTTTGTTCCGTGTTGGCTTTGGCCGCGATCCTCCGGCAGACGCTGGTATGGGCGCGGGTGCAGCGCGGCCGGCGGCCCGACCTGGTTGCCCGGCTGTTGCAAGAGCCAACCCCGCGGGAACCGGGATGCCCCCCCTCGCCGGACATCGTGGCACGGGTGTTGATGGATGGCAGCCGCCATCCCCCCACGGAGGCCGGGGTGCATATGCGGGGCTACGCGCATACGGAGATGCAGGCCGTGGAGCGCGGGGTGGGAATCATCCGCGCTTTGGTCACGTTGACGCCGCTGCTGGGCATTTTCGGAACCGTACTGGGAATCGTCGAATCCTTCCAACTATTGGGCAGCGCGCAACTGCTGGATCCGACCGTCGCCAGCGGCGGCCTGGCAAAGGCTCTGATCACGACGGCGTTCGGCCTGGCCATCGCCATGATTAGCTTCGTTGCCCATTGCATCTTTCAGACCAAGGCGCTGGCGCTTTGGCAGGAACTGGAACATCGGTGCAACCAACTGCAAGCGCGGCTGTATGCAACCGGCGGTTCATGAAAGCCCGGCGCCACCCCGGGAACGAGCATCCGCGGGCGCAGCCGGCAACCATGCAGCAGCGGGCGGAGCACCTGCGCGAATCCAGGATCGAGATGATCCCGCTTATAGACATCGTATTTCTGGTGCTGGCCTCGTTCATTTACGCCAGTCTCTTCACAACCTATAAAGTCGGGCTGTCGCTGGAACTGCCCCAGGCAACCCAGGCCAGCGTCGAGACCGCGCCGACGCTGACGCTCACAATCGAGAAGGGCGGCTCGCTATTTCTGGAACGACAACCGATCGGCCGCGCAGAGCTGGAACAGGAACTGGGCAGGGAGGTCGCGGCACGACCGGGAGTCGCCCTGTTTGTCATCGCCGACCGAGGCGCGCAGGTGGAAACGCTGGTACAGGTGATGGACCTGGGGCAAAAGCTGGGGATAGAGAAGCTGACCGTCGCCACCGTACCGG
Source organism: Gammaproteobacteria bacterium (assembly GCA_028817305.1). GTDB lineage: Bacteria > Pseudomonadota > Gammaproteobacteria > Porifericomitales > Porifericomitaceae > Porifericomes > Porifericomes azotivorans. Next base: position 3,350 of record JAPPPX010000162.1, read on the forward strand.
AGACCGGCGCCGAGTAGCGGCCATGATTGACCGGGACGACGCACTGACCCTGGCCGTTTCCGTCACAGTCCACGTTTTGGCGCTGGGCTCGATTCCAGGGCCGCGGATGCAAACCGGGACGCCGGAAAGAGGGGGGCTGGCAGTGAGCGTCGCCGCATTGGCTGCCGGACAGCCCGGCGCCGTCCCGAACCCCTCCCCGGAACCGGCGGCGCCGCGGCAATCCCGGGTTGCCGTCGCCACTCCGCCCGGCAAGGCAAAAACGCCGGATACGGACAGTGCAGCCGATTCCCCCAAAGCCGCCGACCCCCAAACGCCCGAAGACAAAAACCCGGCCCCGGCCGAAAGCTCTGAAAACCCTGAAACCCCTGCCAGACCGTCCGAGGCAAAAACGCCAGAACCCGAAAGGCCGTCTGCCCCCCCAGCCAAAACCGCCCGCTCCGAAGCGCCGGTAGAAGACACGCCGAAACGAGACCATTCGCCGGAAAGCGCCTCGCCGAAAAATGCCTCGCCGGAAAGCGCCGCGAAAAATGCCGCCGCTTCTCCCGGCGCAAAAACGCCGGACTCGGGAAGGCCGCCCGTAATTTCCGAGGCGGCCGCGCCCAGGCAGGCCGGGAAGAAAGCGCCGGAAACTCCGCCAGACAACGCCGCCCCCCTTAAATCCGCCGCGGTCGAGCCCCCTGAGCAAAAAATCCGACCGGTGGGAAGCGGCGCGCTGCCCGGCCGGGCCAGGACGGGCGATACGGGGCATAAACCCGGGCGACGGGGAATAACGCCCGCCCCGAAGCGGCCTCGGGCGAAGCAACGCCCGGAAGTGCTGGCCCGCCCGCTATACCACCTGATCCCCAGTCCGCCCTATCCCGAGCGCTCGCGGGATCTGGGCGAGGAAGGCAGAGTCGTCATCGCGGTACTGGTGGCAGAGGACGGCAAAGTCGCCGAAGCTCATGTACACGAGTCATCGGGACATCCCATGCTGGATGGCAGCGCACTCGCCACAGTCCGGGAAAAGTGGCTCTTCAAACCGGCCCGAAGCGGGGATGCGCCGGTTACCGCCTGGATCCGGGTGCCCATAGATTTCCGCATTTCGGATCGCTAAAGGCAGTTCTTTCCCCGGCTTTCCCCGGCTTTCCCCGCAACCCTCACGCCGCCGGAAGGGCAGCGCTCGCGCAAGCCGTTTATAAGCCGCTTCTGGGAGTGCAGGCAGCCGGCTTGAGGCGGCGCCGTTGCGGCAACCCGGGGTCGGCGGATTCCGGCACCTCCAGGGCCGCCAACTCCTCTGCAATCTCGCGAATCGTGTTCATGCCGGGACAGTTCGGCGCATAGTCTATAGGCGACTTGCCATTGCGCTCCGCTTCGGTGAACAGGGGATCGTACGGGACCGTGGCCAGGATCGGCATGTCATGCAGGGAGCAAAACTCTTTGATCGCCGCCAGATCGTCATCCTCCTTGACCTTATTGGCGACGATAAAGATGTAGGGGATCCGCAACTCGCGGGCCAGCAAGTGGGTGCGGGCGGCGGCCTCAAGCGATCGGTAGTACGGTTCGGCAACCACCAACATGGTATCCACGTTGCGCGCCGTGCCGCGCTTCAAATGCTCAAGCCCGGCCTCCATGTCGGTGATCGTATGATCGCCATGGCCGCTCATCTCGGCAATGATGCCGCGCACCGCCAGGTGGGAGGCGCACATGCAGCCACTGCCGGCGCTGCCTTCCGCCGGCCTGCCCATAACGACAAGATCTATTTCTTGCGGCGCGGAGGCGCCGTATTGCCGAATCAACTCTTCTCCGGAGACGGTCATTTGCAGCTTGCGGGTGCCGTCGGACTGGGCCTCAATCTCCATGATGTCCGGCTTGATATACTTGATTTGCTCCGCTTCCCCGGGAGACATGCCAAGCGTCAAGGCCAAATTGGGATTGGGGTCTCCATCCACGGCAAGCACCTTGTGGCCTCCTTCCGCAAGAACTCTGGCCAAGGCGCCCGCCACGGTCGTCTTGCCGGAGCCGCCCTTGCCTACGGTTGCGATCTTCATCCTCGTTCCTCCTGTCGTGCAATCATGAACGGCGAACCTGCATATTAACCGCCCGGCCCGCGGCATACAACGAAGACGCCGCTGCCGTCAGCAAATCCGCGGCAACTGCTCCCCCACCGGCATATCAACGATCCTCTCGCCGCCGAAACCGGTGCGCAAAAGGACCATTCCCTCCGGCCGCGCTATCACCTCGCCGATCAGTGCCGCATCCCTGCCGGCGGGGTGCGCCCGCATCGCCCGCAACACCGCCTCGGCATGAGCGGGGGGCGCAACACAAACCAGCTTCCCCTCATTGGCCAGATACAGCGGATCCAGACCCAGGATCTCGCACATCCCCCTGACCGATTCGCGGGTCGGCAGGGCGGATTCTTCTATCCTCAGACAGCAATTCGCCGCCCGGGCGAATTCGTTGAGCACGGCAGCGACACCGCCCCGGGTGGCATCCCGCATAGCCCGGATATCCGGACAGACGGCAAGCATGTCCCGCACCAGTCCGCCCAGCGGCTGACAGTCGGTCTCCACAGGATTGTCCAACGCCAGCTCGCCACGGGCATCGAGGATGGCCGCACCGTGATCGCCGATGCAGCCGTTGATCAAAATACGGTCTTCAGGCTGGACCTGAGCGGCGGAGATACGGACTCCCGCCGGGGTCAGGCCGATGCCGGCAGTGTTGACGAACAGTTTGTCCGCCGCGCCCCGGTGCACGACCTTGGTGTCGCCGGTAACGATGCATACGTCCGCGCACTCCGCGGCGGCCTGCATGGAGCCAGCGATACGGCGCAGGGTATTCACAGGCAGTCCTTCCTCGATGATCACGCTGCAACTGAGATACAGCGGCACCGCGCCGCTGACCGCCAAATCGTTCACCGTGCCGTTAACGGCCAGCATGCCTATGTCTCCGCCCGGGAAAAAAAGCGGATCTACTACGTAGCTGTCCGTGGTAAAAGCCAACCGCTGCTGACCGCCGGACAGCCGGTCCAGCGGCAGCAGCGCGGAGTCTTCGCGGAGATTGGCGCCGCCGCCGAAGCGCGCGGCAAAGACGCGCCCGATCAGGTCGTGCATGGCCTGGCCGCCGCCGCCGTGCGCCAGCGTGACGATCTCCCCCCCGCCGTCCGGTGGCGGCACGGCAGCGGGCGGTTTGCTCATACAGACGTTGCGGAGTCCGCCAATGGGCCGCGAGCGGCGCGGCCGTCTTCCGGCAGCGCGCGGGCATAGTTGTAATAGGCCGCGCAGGCGCCCTCGGAAGACACCATAAGGGCGCCCATTGGAGTCTGCGGGGTGCAACGGGTCCCGAACACTCTGCATTGCCGGGGCTTAATCAGGCCGCGCAGGACCTCGCCACACTGGCAGGCGCTGGGGTCGGCGACCTCCAGATTCGGCAGGGCAAACTTGCGCTCCGCATCGTAGCGGGCATATTCGTCCCGCAACCGCACCCCCGAGCGCTCGATCGAGCCCAGTCCGCGCCATTCGAAAAACTCGCGCAGCTCGAACACTTTCTCTACCGCCGCCCGCGCCGCACTGCCGCCGTCTTCGCTCACCACGCGCCGGTACTGGTTCTCCACCTCGCAACGCCCTTCGGCCAATTGTTTCAACACCATCCAAAGCGACTGCAAGATGTCCAGCGGCTCAAAGCCGGATATGACCACCGGACGGCGGTACCGCTCCGCAATGAATTGGTAGGGCCGAATGCCGATCACCGTGCTGACATGCCCCGGCCCCAGAAAACCGTCGAGTCGCTGATCGGGAGAATCCAGCAATGCCCGAATCGTCGGGATGATGGTGATGTGATTGCAGAACAGGGAAAAATTCGCAATTCCCTCCCGTTCTGCTTGCAACACGGTGAAGGCCGTGCTGGGCATGGTGGTCTCGAAACCCAGGCCGAAAAAGACGATCTCCCGGTCCGGCATGGCACGGGCCAACTGCAAGGCATCCATGGGCGAATAGACCATGCGCACATCGGCCCCGTCGGCCCGGGCCTGCAACAGGCTTTTGCGGGAACCCGGCACCCGCATGGCGTCGCCGAAGGTGGCGAGGACGACACCGTCCCGCCCGGCCAGCGCCAGGCAATCGTCCACCCGTCCCCTGGGCAGTACGCACACAGGGCATCCCGGACCGTGCACCAGTTCGACCCAGTCCGGAAGCATCCCCTCGATTCCGTAGCGGAATATGGAGTGGGTATGGCCGCCGCATACTTCCATGATCTGCAAAGGGCGCCGCCGCGGGACGCCCAGCCGCGGCGCCAGTGTCTCAATCCCGGACAGCAGGGCCCGCGCCTTGGCCGGGTCGCGAAATTCGTCCATGTACTTCACGGGGTTCGCCTTAAGGGCGGGTCTCCCGACGCAGTCGCCGTTTGCGACATGGCCTCCAATTCCGCCTGCGCTTCACCCAGCTCGGTGAGCAAACGCAAGGTTTTCCGCGCCTCCTCCTCGTCAATCCGGCTCATGGCGAAACCGACATGGATCAGGACCCACTCGCCGACGCAGGATTCGAGCGGGCAATCCGCATCCACTATGCAAGAGAGCACCACTTCCCGCTTGACGCCGCCAACTTCCACCAGCGCAAGCTTGCGCTCGGCATCGGTAATCTCGGTCACACGCCCGGGAATGCCCACACACATTTTCGCCCGACCCCGCTCAACTCTCCAACATGCGTGCCGCCGCGATGGCCGCCTGTCCCAGAGAAAGACCGCCATCGTTCGCCGGCACCCGGCTGTGGGACAACACCTGAAAACCGGATTTCCGCAATAACCCCTGCAGTTCCCCGGTGAGCAGCGCATTCTGGAATACGCCGCCGCTGAGAGCCACCCTGCCTTGCCACAGGTCTCCGTGCCGCTTTCTCAGATGAACGATCATGCCCGCGATGGCTTGCGCCAAACCCTGATGAAAACGGTAGGAGATGCGTCCGGGAGAGACCCCCGCGGCGAGATCCGCCAACAAGGCCGGCCACAGAGGCTGCGTACTCAAGCTGGCGCAACCTGTCTCATGCCCTGCCATAATGTCGAAACTATAGCACAAATCCCCCTGCCGCGTTTCCCCGCGGGCCACCGCCTCCAGTTCGATGGCCGCCTGTCCCTCATAAGTAACTTCCCGGCGCAGACCGATAACCGCGGCAACGGCATCGAACAGGCGCCCGCAAGACGTGGTCGAGGGAGTGTTGATCCCCTGTGCGATCATCCGCTCCAGCGTTGCCCGCTGCCGGCGCAACGACCGAAAAACCGGCAGGCTCTCCCAGTGTAACCGCGACCCGTAACGCTGCAGATAAGCGCAGGCCATGCGCCAGGGCTCGCGGATGGCGGCGGCGCCTCCCGGCATGGGAACCGGCGCGAAGCAGGCCAGGCGCCGATACCCCCGGTAATCCGCGAAAAGGAACTCCCCGCCCCAAAAAGAACCGTCCTCTCCGTAGCCCAGGCCGTCCAGAGCGATGCCCAGAACCGGCGGAGCATCCAGCGGGACTCCGTTCTCCGCGAGACAGGCGGCGATATGGGCATGATGATGCTGCGTCTCGATAATCCTGCCGCCGTCGGCAACCCGGCGCCGCCCCAGTTTGGAGGAGAGATAATCGGGATGCAGATCGACCGCCAGCGCGGCCGGTTTCAAATCATAGAGCTCCAGGTAAAGTGCCAGGGTCTTGCGAAAAGCTTCATAGGCGCGCGCATTCTCCAGATCTCCCAAATGCTGCGACAAGACCGCATGTCCGTCGCGGAGCAGGCAAAAAGTGCTCTTCAATTCTCCGCCGAAAGCCAGCACCGCCGGCGATTTCTCAAAGCCGGGGGGCAACGGCAGCGGGGCAGGCGCATAGCCGCGGGCGCGGCGCAACAGGCGCGGCACCCCGCCGACCACCTGCGCAACCGAGTCATCCAACCGATTGACAATGTCCCGATCATGGAACAGAAAATAGTCGGCGATCCCGCCCAGCGCAGCTCGCGCCTCCCGGTTGCCGACACACTGCGGTTCCTGCGAGCGATTGCCGCTGGTCAACACGATGGGATCGGGCAGACTCGCCAACAGCAGATGATGCAGCGGGGTATAGGGCAGCATGAAACCGTAGCTGTGCTGCCCTGGCGCCACCGCCTCCGCCAAGCGCCCGGGACCGCGGGCCGGCATCAAAACGACGGGGGCGGCGGCACTTGCCAACAGCGCGCACTCGAGCCGGCCAGGATCGCAGTAGCGCCGAATCGTCCCGATATCGCGGGCCATCAGCGCGAAAGGCTTTTCGTAGCGGCGCTTGCGGGCCCGCAACCGGGACACGGCCCGCTCGCTGGCGGCGTCGCAGGCGAGGTGAAAGCCCCCCAGGCCCTTGACAGCGACGATCGCGCCCTGACGCAAAAGATGCGCAGCCTGCTCCGCCGCGTCCCGTCCGGGCGATGCGGCAGCGGGTTCCAGGGTCAAGGCCGGGCCGCAACCCGCACAAGCGTTTGGCTGGGCGTGGTAGCGCCGGTCCGCCGGATCGCGGTACTCCCGCGTGCAGTCGGGGCACATGGGGAAATCTTTCATGCTGGTATTGGCGCGGTCGTAGGGAATGGCCGAAACGATGCTGAAACGCGGCCCGCAGTGCGTGCAGTTAACGAAGGGATAGCGATACCGCCGGTCCCCGGATGCGTCCAGCTCCGCCCGGCAGGCGCTACAAGTAGCCGCATCCGGGCTAACTGCGGTACGGGCCCGCCCGGGGCGGCTCGCAACAATGCGAAACCCCTCTACGGCCGGCATGGCGCCGGGCTGCCGCTGCACCGAGTCTATGCGCGCCAGCGGCGGCGCTTCCGCCCGCAAGCGCTCGAGAAAGGCGTCCACCGCCCGCGAAGCGGCCTGCACACGGATCAAAACCCCCTCGCCGTCATTGCAGACCTCCCCACTGAGGTCCAGGGCGCTGGCCACCCGGTACACCATCGGGCGGAATCCCACCCCCTGGACGATGCCCCGAATGCGAATCTCCTCACCGCCGCCGGGAGCGCCGGAGGAAGGCTTATCCGCCATGGGCCCGCCGGAACAACCGCGCGACGGCAGACCGCTTGGTATCGGCCGTCTCCCTGCCACCGGTACGAAACGCTGGATTCAACTTGTAGATGCGACTCTTTTTGACGACGAGCAGACAACCGCGGCAACGCTGCCGCCCCCTCAATGCGACCGGAAGGAGACGCGCGCGCCCTTGAACCACCGGGAACCACCGGCTCGCTCAAGAAAAACGATACCGGATCCGCGCCTGAATGGAAGCGGGTCGCCGCCGTAATATTCTTCAGGATAGAAGCTAGCCCGGATATTGCACGAAGGGGATAGCGAAACGGCGGAAAATCCCCGATAATGTAAGCACTTAAACCCAAACACCAGGGAGGTTCCGCCGTGACAGAATGTTACCCCAATCGCAT
>JAPPPX010000053.1 GCA_028817305.1 Gammaproteobacteria bacterium
TCGCCCTCGTTGATGGAAACGGCCGCCGAGGCGGCGGCGAAGGTGGCGGCGATGGGGTCGTCGTCGGTGACATCCACGCTGGCCTCGTTGCCGCCGCTGGCGTATTCCACCGCGCCGGCGCCGCTGCCGGTGAGGCGCAGGCCGCTGGCGCCGACCGCGGCGCCGGTGAGGGTGAGCGACTCGGTGGCTTCGTTGAGGGCGTCGTTGCTCACAGTCAGGGTGACGGTTCCCATGGCGTCGGCCTGGGCGATGGCGATTTCGCCGCCGCTGGCGCCGGCCGGAATGCCGCTGGGGGCGGTGATGTCGAAATCGCCGGCGGTCACGCCGGCGCCGCCGACGGTGAACGGGACCACGGTGCCGACCCCGCTGGCGCGGGCGCCGCCGGCCACGGTGACGGTGAAGTCGCAGCTGCCGGCGCTCTCGGCCACGCTGGCGGCGCAGCCGCTGTGGCGGGCGATGGCCACGGTGACCGGGTCGTCGTCGTTGATAGTGACGCTCAGGTCGGCAGGCAGGCTGACGCCGCCGTTGGCGTTGGCGGCGGCCATGTCGGCCGCGGCGATGCTGAGGGCGATGGCGAAGGTCTCGCCGGGCTCGTTGCGGTCGTCGCCGGCAATGCCGATGGCAAAGCTTTGGCTGGAATCGCTGCCGCCGAAAGTCAGCGTGCCGGCGGCCGGGACGCTGCTGCCGGTGAAGTCGGCGGCGGCGGCGGTGCCGGCGGTGACGGCGTAGCTCAGCACCAAGTCCTGCCCGCTCACGATGGTCCCGCCAGCGCGGGCGACGGTGTAGGTGGTGTTGGCGTCGGAGTCGGTTTCGTCAATGCCGGCGGCCGGGTTGGTATAGGTAAAGGTATGCGCGGCGTCCAGGAAATTCACGTCCACAGTGGCGCTCTGATCGGCGGGCGTGCTGCTGCGGGCGACGGCGCCGCCGCCGTCGGCGGCGGTGGGGCCTTCGTCCATGTCGGGGGTGGCGGCGTCGTCGCCGACGAGGGCGACGGTTACGGTCTGGTCGTCGCTGGCGGCGCCCAGGGTCGCGCTGAGCGGCATTTGGATGGTAATCGTGCCTTCGCTGTCGCCGGCGGCGATGGTGAGGCTGCCGCCGCCGGCATCGGTGGGCGTGTAGCCGCCGCTGGCGGTCACCGTATAAGGCACGGCGATGTCCGCCGCCGAGCCGGCGCTGGCGCCGCTCAGGGTGACGGTGAAATCGGCCGACTGGCCTTCGTCAACGGTGGCCAGGGTGCCGCTGGCGCGGGCGATGCCGACGGCGATGTCGTCGTCGTCGGTGATCGTCACCGCGGCGGACGCTTGCCCCGTGATGTAGCTAATGGCGCCGACGGTGCTGGGCGTGCCGCCGGTGACGGTCAGGATGCGGCTGGCCTCGTTGCGGTCGTTGCCGGTCACCGCGACGGCGATGACGGCATTGTCCACGGCAGGGGTCAGCGTCAACGTGCCGCCGGTGGCGGTGGCGGCGATGCCGGCGGGAGCGGTGATGGCGTAGTCGGCATTGTCCAAACCGCTGAAAGAAAACGGCAGGGTCACATCGCCGGTGGCCGTGCCGATGGCTAGTTGGACGGAATAACTCAGCGTCTGCGAAGCCGCCTCGGCCACGGTAGGCGCCTGCAAGCCGAGTTCAAAGAAGACCAATATGGAGTCGTTATCGGCGATGGCGGTGGACGCCGCCGTGCCGTAGGCGGTGCCGCCGTCGGCGGCGGAGTCGGCGACGCTGACTTGCACGGTGAAGGTCTCGCGGGCCTCGTTCAGCCTGTCGCCGGCCACGCGAATATTGAAGGTTTTGGTGGCGTTGTTGCCGTCGGTGTTGTCGAAAATCACCGTGCCGCTGGGTCGGGAAGCGGGGGCGAAGTCGGCGTCGGCGGTGGTGACGTGGGTGACCGCCCAGGTGACGGTGGTGGCGGCGGCGGTGAACGCCCTGCCGGTGAGGGTAACGGTGTAATCGTCTCTGCCGCCGACCGCTAAGCCATCGCCCTCGATAAAATTGGACGGGCCGGTGACGGTGAGGGTGCGTACCGCCTGGCGGGGGATGATGGACTGCGTGGCGCTGCGCTCGCTGGGAGTGCCGCTGCGCATGATGGCGCCGGCGGCCATGTAGCCGCTGGCGCCGAGGGAGACGGTGAAATCCTCGCTGCTTTCATCGGCGCCGCTGTCGGCGTCGTTGGCCAGGGCGATGGCGATGACGCCGCTGGTCTGGCCGGCGGCGATGCGCAACGGGCTGGCGGGCGGGGTGGCGGAGGTGTCGGCGTTATCCAGGCCGGTGATGATGAACGGCACCTGCGCCTCGCTGGCGCTGGCGGCGCTCAGGGTGACGGTGAAGGTCGCGCTGCCGCCCTCCGCCACCTGCCAGCCGCCGGTCGTGCCGTCGGCATCGGTGCCGCCGTTGGCAATGCTGACGGTGATGGGGTCGTTGTCGGTGACCTCCACGCTGGCTTCTTTGCCGCCGGCGGCGTATTCCACGCCGCCGGCGCCGCGGCCGGTCAGGCGCAGGCCGCGGTTGCCGGCGGAGGCGCCGGTGACGACGAACGACTCGCTGGCTTCGTTGGTGGCGTCGTCCAGGATGGCCAAGGTGACGGTCCCGGCGCTGCTGCCCTGGGCGATGGCGATGCTGTGGCCGAGGGCGCTGGCGGCCGGAGCGGGCATGGGGGCGGTGATGTCGAAATCCTCATCGGTCACGCCGGTGCCGCCGACCGCGAACGGCACGATGGTGCTGACGCCGCTGGCGCGGGCGCCGCCGGCCACGGTGACGGTGAAGTCGCAGCTGCCGGCGCTCTCGGCCACGCTGGCGGCGCAGCCGCTGTGGCGGGCGACGGCCACGGTGACCGGGTCGTCGTCGGCGATGGCGGTAAGAAACCCCGTGTAGAACTCGGTGCCGCCGTCGGCGCCGGGATTGGCGACGCTGGCCAGCACGGAGAAGAACTCGTCGGGTTCGTTCAGATCGTCGCCGGCGACGGTGAGGGTGAAGGTTTTGGCGGAGCCGTCGCCGTCGCTGTCGGTAAAAATCACCGTGCCGCCGCGGTCGGAAGCGGCAACAAAATCGTCGTCTATGGAGGCGGTGCTGGAATAGACCGTCCAAGTGACGGTGGTGGCGGCGGCGGTGAAGGCGGCGCCGGTGAGGGTGATGGTGTAGTCGCCGCTCTCCGCGCCGTTTGTGGCGTCGTCGTTTTCGGCGATGGTGGCCGGGCCGGTGACCGTGAGGGTGCGGGCGAAGAACGGGATGATGGACTGCGTGGCGCTTTGTTCGCCGGTCATGGTGCTGCGCGTAATCGTGCCGGCGGCCATATAGCCGCTGGCGCCGAGGGTGACGGTGAGCGCCTCGCTGCTTTCGTCGGCGCCGCTGTCGGTGTCCCTGGCCAGGGCGATGACGATGGTGCCGCTGAGACTGTTGGCGGCGATGCGCAGCGGGCTGGCGGGCGGGGTGGCGGAGGTGTCGGCGTCTTCCAGGCCGGCGATGGCGAACGGCACCTGCACCTCGCTGGCGCTGGCGGCGCTCAGGGTGACGGTGAAGATCGCGTTGCCGCCCTCCATCACCTGAAAGCCGGCGGTCATGTCGTCGGCGTCGGTGCCGCCGTTGGCGATGCGCACGCTGATGGGGTCGTCGTCGTTGATTGTGGTCATCGCCGCCGCGCCGTAGTCGGTGCCGCCGTCGGCGCCGGGGTTGGCGACGCTGACCTGCACGGTGAAGGTCTCGGCGGCTTCGTTCAGGTCGTCGCCGGCGACGGTGAGGGTGAAGCTTCGGGTGGTGTCGCCGGCGCCGAAACTCACCGTGCCGCCGCGGTCGGAAGCGGCCGCGAAGTCGTCATTGACGGTGGTGCCGTCGGTGACCGTCCAGGTGACGGTGGTGGCCGAGTTGAAAGCGGCGCCGCTGAGGGCGATGGTGTAGTCGCCGCTTTCCAGATCGCCATCGGTCTCGGTGAGGGCGGTCGGGCCGGTGACGGTGAGGGTGCGGCTGACCGGGACGATGGCTTGCGTGGCGCTGCGCTCGCTGGGGGTGCCGCTGCGCATAATTGTGCCGGCGGCCATGTAGCCGGTGGCGCCGAGGGTGACGGTGAAATCCTCGCTGGCGTCATCCGCGCCGCTGTCGCTGTCGCTGTCCAGGGCGATGATGATGTCGCCGGAGAGTTGGCCGGCGGCGATGGTCAGCGGGCTGGTGGGCAACGCGCCCGTGTAGTCGGCGGCTTCCAGGCCGCTGATGGCGAACGGCGCCTGCACCGCGGTGGCGCTGGCGTTGCTCAGCGTGACGGTGAAGGTCGCGCTGCTGCCCTCCGCCACTTGAAAACCCGAGGCCGTGTCGGCGTCGGTGCCGCCGTTGGCGATGCGCACGGTGATGGGGTCGTTGTCGGTGACCTCCACGCTGGCGGTGTCGCCGCTCGGGACGTACTCCACGCTCCCGGCGCCGCGGCCGATCAGGCGCAGGCCGCCGGCGCCGACCGCCGTGCCGGTAAAGGTAAGCGATTCGTCGGCCTCGTTGGTGGCGTCGTCCAGGATGGCCATGGTGATGGTCCCGGTGCTTCTGTCCGGGGCGATGGCGATGCTGTGGCCGAGGGCGCTGGCGGCCGGGGCGGGCGCGGGGGCGATGATGTCGAAGTCCTCGTCGGTCACGCCGGCGCCGCCGACCGTGAACGGCACGATGGTGCTGACGCCGCCGGCGCGGGTGCCGCCGCCCAGGGTGACGGTGAAATCGTAAGCGCCGCTGTCCTCGGCCACGGCGGCGGCGCCGCCTCTGTGGCGGGCGATGGCCACGGTGACCGGGTCGTCGTCGGTGATGATGGTAAGAAACCCCGTGTAGAACTCGGTGCCGCCGTCGGCGTCGGCGTCGGCGACGCTGGCCAGCACGGAGAAGAGCTCGTCGGGTTCGTTCAGATCGTCGCCGGCGACGGTGAGGGTGAAGGTCTTGGCGGAGCCGTCGCCGTCGCTGTCGGTAAAAATCACCGTGCCGCTACGGTCGGAAGCGGCAACAAAATCGTCGTCTATGGAGGCGGTGTTGGAGGCCACCGTCCAAGTGACGGTGGTGGAGGGGGCGGTGAAGGCGGCGCCGGTGAGGGTGATGGTGTAGTCGCCGCTCTCCACGCCGTTGCTGGCGTCGTCGTTTTCGGCGATGGTGGCCGGGCCGGTGACCGTGAGCGTGCGGACGGTGGGTCGGTCGTTGGCGGCGATGGTGGTGACGGCGGCGGCGGTGGCGATAACGCCGCCGCTGGCGTTGCTCAGGGTGAAGGTCAGTGTCTCGGCGTCTTCCCGGTCGGCGTCGTCGGCGATGGCGAAGGTGAGCGTCTGGCTGCCGAGTGCGGCGAAGGCCAGGGTGCCGTCGGTGTCGGCGCCGCTCACGGTGTAGTCGGACGTATCCACGTCGCCGCTGACGGCCCAGTCCACGGTGACCGACGAACCGGAAGCCGGGGCGTTGTCGCCGAGGCTGACGGTGAACACGACGGTGTCGCCTTCGGCGGTGTCGGCGTCGTCCACGGCGACGGCCAGCATGGGTTGATCGTTGGCGCGGATGGCGATGGTGACGCTGGACGGGTTGCCGACGGTCCAGGTGGGCGGAGTGGTGGCGGCTATGATGTTGAAACCGGTGATGGCGAAGGTGAGGAACTCTTCCGGTTCGTGGATGTTGTCGTCAACGATTCGGTATGTGGCCTCGGTCATCGTGGCGCCGGCAACGATGGCAAAGGATGGCGCGCTCGTTGTTATGTCAACATCGTCCATGATGGTGGCGGTTCCGAAAACGAAGCTGGTTGCGGCTACCGCGCCGCCGGTTTTGCCGTGGGCGGTGAAGGTCAGTCGAATCGCGTCGCCTTCGTCCACTTGCAGGCCGGGGGCCGCCGGGTCGCGGTCGCCGTTGCTGCCGGCGGCGGCGACGGTGAGGGTGCCGGGGATTTCTTCGGCGCTGGCGGCGATGGTGGCGGTGGCGGCGGCGGTGGCGATGAGGCCGCTGCTGGGGTTGCTGAGGGTGAGGGTGAGGGTCTCGGCGTCTTCCGCCCGCATGTCGTTGGCGATGGCGAAGGACAGCGTTTGGCTGCCGAGGCCAGTGAAATAGAGCGTGCCGCCGGCGCCGCTGCCGGCGCCGCTCACGGTGTAGTCGGACGTATCCGCGTCGCCGCTGACGGCCCAGTCCACGGTGACCGAGGAGCCGGGGGCCGGGGCGGTGTCGCCGAGGGTGACGGTGAACACGGCGGTGTCGCCTTCGGCGGTGTCGGCGTCGTCCACGGCGACGGCCAGCACCGGCTGGTCGTTGGCGCGGACGGTGAAGGTGACGCCGCTGGGCGTGCCGGCGGTCCAGGGGCCGGGCGGCATAGTGAGCGCCGTAGTCACGATGTCGCCTAGTGCGACGGTGATGGTCTGGTCCGGCTCGGGGGTGTTGTCATTGAGAATTGTAAAAGCGACTGGGACTGATGGGCTTGACGAGAAGAGTAGAACTATCGGGTTCCCCGGACTGGATAGATCGGCGGCAGTGCCGCCGGAGATCTCCGTGTTTGCGCGAATAGAGCCGCCCATAAGCCCGTGGGCGGCGTAGGTGACCCAGATGGAGTCGCCCTCGTCCACTTGCAGGCCGGGGGTGTTGGGGTCGCGGTCGTTGGCCACGCCTCTGATGGCGAGGGTGACGGTGCCGGGGGTTCCTACTACGCTGGTGCGGATGGTGATGGCGGCGGCGGCGGTGGTGATGAGGCCGCCGCTGGGGTTGCTGAGGGTGAGGCTGAGGGTCTCGGCGTCTTCCGCTGCATTGTCGTTGGCGATGGCGAAGGTGAGCGTCTGGCTGCCGAGTGCGGCGAAGGCCAGGGTGCCGTCGGTGTCGGCGCCGCTTACGGTGTAGTCGGACGCATCTACATCGCCGCCGACGGCCCAGTCCACGGTGACGGTTTCGCCGGAAGCCGGGGCGGTGTCGCTGAGGGTGACGGTGAACACGGCGGTGCCGCCTTCACTGAAGCGGGCGAAGTCCGTGGCGACGGCCAGCAAGGGCTGGTCGCTGGCCCGGATCGTGCCGGTCGCCGTGGCCGCGTCAACCGTGGCGTCGCCGCCGCTTACCGTGAGGGTGACGGTGAAGTCTTCGCTGTCCTCCATCGCCGAGTCGTCGTAGCTGTAGATGACGCAATGCTGAGCCGTCATGAAATTCGATGGCGTGAAGGTCAGCGTGGGCGCGGGAAACGCCGTGGCCGCCATGACGGCCGTTCTGCTGTCGCGGAAATCGCCTGCCGTGACGCCGCCGCCGGACACCGTGCAGGTGGCCGTCACATCGCCGCTGGGCGCCGGGCGGCCGGTGCTGGCCACCTCGAAGCTCAGGGCGCCGCCCTCCGCCGCGCTCGGCGTGCCGCTGATGGAAAAGAACGCCCTGCCGAGGCCGGCGGCGATCGTCGCCGTGGCCGTGGGGTCCGCCGCCAGTCCCGGCATGGCGTTCCCCCCGCCCCGCGGGTTGTTGAGCGTCACGATGAAGGTTTCCTCCGGCTCGGCCATCATGTCCCTGCGGGCGGTGATGAAAATCGGCGCGCCGTTCGCCCTCGCGGGGATGCTCACGCTTCCCGTGAGGGTGTCGAAATCCGCCGCCTCCGCCGGAACCACCATCGCCGCGGCGACGGGGAAGCCGATCTGCCAGTCCACCGTCACCGGCGCGGTGGTGGCGACCGCCTCGGGGAACGACACGTTGAAGCTTGCCGGCCTGCCCTCGTTCAATGCGATGACAGGCGGGCGCACGGACAGCGTCAGCGGGCGGTCGCTTTCGCCGATGGTTACCCTTGCCTGCTCGAACCCCTGAACCAGGCCGCCGCCCGGCGAGGGGTTGCTCAGCGTAAGGATCAGCGTCTCCGCCGGCTCGACCAAGGCGTCGTCGGTAAAGGCGAAGGTGAGGGTTTGCGCCATCGCGCCGGCGGTAAAACCGAGCGTGCCGTCGGTGTCGGCGCCGCTCAGCATGTAGTCGTCGGCGGCCGCGGCGCCGCTCAGCGACCAGTCCACCGTCTCCTCTTCTCCCGCGCCCGGCGCGGCGCCGCTGAAGCGGACGGTGAACACCGCCGTCCCGCCTTCCTCGACAGTGGCCGTGTCGGCGGAGACCCTGAAGCGGAAGACCGGCAGGTCGGCGATGGTGTAAGTGCGCGCGGCGGAAGACACCGTAGCCGTCGCGCCGCTGCCGGTATGGCCGGTCAGCGTGATGACGAGGGTCTCGCCGGCGTCCGCGGCC
The DNA here is from genome assembly GCA_028817305.1 of Gammaproteobacteria bacterium. Taxonomy (GTDB): domain Bacteria; phylum Pseudomonadota; class Gammaproteobacteria; order Porifericomitales; family Porifericomitaceae; genus Porifericomes; species Porifericomes azotivorans. The sequence continues at coordinate 8,170 of JAPPPX010000053.1, forward strand.
GCGTCGGGGTTGAGACTGACGGTAATGACGCCCGCGGCGGCGGCGGCGGCGATGACGATGCTGCCGGCGGCGGCGGTGGCGTCGAAGGTGACGTCGCTGCCGCTGGCGTCCACCACGTAATCCGCGCTGGAGGCCGTGCCGCCGATGGCGAAGGCGACGGTGGAGGCGGCGGTGCGCCGGTCGCCGGAGAACTCCACCGGCACATTGATTGCGGCTCCCTCCACCACCCGCGCATCCGCGCCGCCGATCAATGCCTGGCTGCCCCGGTCGCTGGCGCGGATGGTGACGGCGACGCTGCCGGGCGTGCCGACGGCGAAGGTGCCCGGGGTGGCCATCTGAGTTGCGATGGAGTCGGCGGCAATGGCCAGGGTGAGGGTTTCCTCCGCTTCGGGATCGGTGTCGTCCGCGACCGCCAGGCTGGTCCGGAATTCGGTCATAGGGAAGGTGGCGCTGACGACGAGGACTTCGCTGAACAAAATGTTGACGTCCGCGTCGCTCTGCGCCAGGGTGGCGGTGCCGCTGCCGGACACCCTGCTAGATACCGTCCCGGCGGTAAGTCCGTGGTAGGACAGGGTCAGCATGATTGCGTCGCCTTCGTCCACCTGCAAGCCGGGCGTGCTTGGCTCGCGGTCGCCGTTGTTGCCGGCGGCGGCGATGGTGACCGTTCCCGAAGTGCCGGCGGTGTGCGCGGCAATCCGGCCCAGGGCGGTGTCGCCGCCGGCCGCCAGGGTCGCGCCGCCGCCGGAGACGGTCAGCGTCGCCCGCACCGCCTCGCGCCCCTCGGCCGTGTCGTCGGGGAAGGTGTGAAAGATGCAGTACTGCGGCGCCCGGTAGTTGTAGGGGGCGAAGCTCAGCGTGACCGCGGGGAAGTTGCCGAGGGCCGTCCCGGCGCCGGCATCGGCGCGCAGATCGCCGGCAACCGCGGCGCCGCTGCCGGCTTCCATGCCGCCCGCGGCCGTGCAGACGGCTCGGACAAAGTTGGTGGGCGCGCTGCCGCTGCCGACCACGCGAAAGGCCAGCGCATCGCCCTCGGCCACTTCCGGCGCGTCGAAGATGCGGAAGCGGGGCGGCACGTCGCTGGCCTCGATGGTGCCGGCAGCCGTGGTGTCGGCGCCGGTCGTGGCGCCGCCGCCGGACACCGTGAGGGTGACGGTGAAGTCTTCGCTGTTTTCCATCACCGAGTCGTCGTAGCTGTAGATGACGCAATGCTGAGCCGTCATGAAATTCGATGGCGTGAAGGTCAGCGTGGCCGCGGGGAAGTTCGCGGATGCCGTGGCGGCGGTGCCGCTGTCGCGGAAGTCGCCGGCCGTGACGGCGGCGCCGGACACGGTGCAGGTGGCGATTACCTGGCCGCTGGGCATATCGTTGACGCCGACCACGGAGAAGCGCAGTGCGCCGCCCTCGGGCGCGCTGGGCGCGCCGCCGATGGAGAAGGCGGCGGGCATATCGCTGGCCAGGATGGTGCCGGTGGCCGTAGTCCTGATGGCGTTCGAGGGGCTCGCGACGGCGAGGCTGATGCCGAACACCGTGAGGGTGACGGTGAAGTCCTCGTCGGGTTCCATGAGCATGTCGTCGAAGGTGTGGATGACGCAGTCCTGGGGCGTCATGTAATTGTCCCTGGTGAAGGTCAGCGTGGGCGCCGGGAAGTCCGTGGATTGCGCGGCGCCAGGATCGCCGCCGTCGCGGAAGTCGCCGGCCGTGACGGCGGCGCCGGACACGGTGCAGGCGACTCTTAGCTCGCTGATGTCGGGCATCGAGCCGGCGCCGACCACGGAGAAGCGCAGCGCGCCGCCCTCGGGCGCGCTGGGCGCGCCGCGAATGAAGAAGATGGTGTTGTCGTGATCGCTGGCCTCGATGGTGCCGGTAGCCGTGCTGTCGGCGCCGGTCATGGCGCCGCCGCCGGACACCGTGAGGGTGACGGTGAAGTCCTCGCTGGGTTCCTCGCTCGTGTCGTCGAAGGTGTGGATGACGCAGTCCTGGGGCGTTGTGTAATCGCCTGTATTGAAGGTCAGCGTGGGCGCGGGCAGGTTCGTGGCCGCCGAGGAGGCGCCGCTGCTGTCGCGGAAATCGCTGGCCACGATGCCATCGCCCGGCGACACGGTGCAGGTGGCGATCACCTGGCCGCCCGGCGCCGGGCCTGTGCCGACTACGGAGAAACGCAGCGAGTCGCCTTCGAGCGCGCTCCGCGCATCGCCGATGGAGAAGGTGGCCGCCGTCAGATCGCTGGCCCGGATCGTGCCGGTGGTCGTGCTGGCGGCGCCGAGTGTGGCGCCGCCGCCGGATATCGTGAGAGTGACGGTGAAGTCCTCGCTGGGTTCCGAGCTCGCGTCGTCGAAGGTGTGGATGACGCAGCTTTGGGGCGTCATGTAATCGCCACTGGTGAAGGTCAGCGTGTCTCCGGGGAGGTTTGCGGATGCCATGGAGGCGCCGCCGCTGTCGCGGAAATCGCCCGCCGCGGCGGCGCCGCCCGCTGCGACGGCGCAGCCGGCAATTACGTCGTCGGACGGTTGCAGGCCGGCGCCGACCACGGTAAAGCTC
>JAPPPX010000136.1 GCA_028817305.1 Gammaproteobacteria bacterium
TGTTCCCCCAAGTCTCCGGAGTGGAGCGATTCGCTATGCGATCCGTCAACGCTCTATCGCAATGAATCCGTACAGCTTGGTTGTGTCCCGGTGGGAAAGGCGTTAGACTGCCACCCGGTTTTGGAGGTGTCTGAGACCTTCAGCTTGGCGTGATGCGGAACCGAAATGCGTTTGCGGGAAGAAAGATTGACGGCGGGCCTGGAGACGGCGGATGCGGCGGATGTGTCCGCAGCGTGCGCGGTGTCCGGCCGGCCGCTGGGGCGCCGCTTCGTGATCCGGCCGAATCCGCCGGCGGGCGTCCGGTTGCAGACGCTGAGTTTCCTGCTGGTTGCCGCCCTTTCGCTGGGCATCGCGGCTTTTTTCTATCAGCGCGGCTTGACGCTGATCCTGCCGTTCTCGGGCCTGGAGCTGGCCGCCCTGGCGGCGATCCTGGTCCTCAGTACCCGCCGGGCACGTTTTCTGGAGGTGGTGACGGTTACGCCGGACTTCGTCCGCGTGGAGCGGGGGCGCCCGGGGGCTCGCTCGGGGCCGGCGTTTTGTTGGCAGGCCGAACACTCCTGGACGCGGGTCGTGTTGCGGTCCTCGCAACACCCGTGGTACCCCAGCCGGCTCCTGTTGCGCGCCCGCGGCCGCGAAGTGGAGATCGGCAAATGCCTGTGCGAGCCGGAGCGCAGAGGGTTGGCCCGCGCGTTGGCCGGGCGCCTGGCGTCCCGATCCTTTTCCTTGCGAGGCGCCGAGGCGTGAGGAAGAAGCCGGCGGAACGGCCCGGCCGAATGGCTGGCTGGCCGGCTGGATTGTCCGCCCGCCGGCGGCGGCGCTGGGCGGCGCTGGGCGCCGGGCTGCTTTCCTGGCCCGGCGCGGCTTTCGCCGAGTACGGCTTGAACATGACCCGCGGCGTTACTCCAATCAGTCGCGAAGTGTACGAATTGCACATGCTGATCTTCTGGATTTGCGTTGTGATCGGGGTCGTGGTGTTCGGCGTCATGTTCTGGTCCATTTTCCACCACCGCAAGTCGCGGGGCGCGGTGGCCGCCGTGCACATGACGCACAGCACTCGCGCGGAGATCGTCTGGACCGCGATTCCGATACTGATCCTGGTGGGCATGGCGATCCCGGCCACCCGCACCTTGATCGCCATGGAGAGCGTGGCGGAGTCGGATCTTACGATCAAAGTCACGGGCTACCAGTGGAAGTGGCGCTACGATTACCTGGACGAGGGCTTCGGGTTCTTCAGCAACCTTGCCCAGGACAGCAACGAGGCGCGCCAGCTGGGTTCGGGCCTGAATCCTTACGAGGTTCCCAATTACCTGTTGGAGGTGGACGAACCGCTGGTGGTGCCGGTGAACCGGAAGATACTCTTCCTGACCACCGCCAACGACGTGATCCACGCCTGGTGGGTTCCCGAGTTGGGGTGGAAGCGGGACGCCATTCCGGGTTTTGTCAATTCTTCCTGGGCGTATATAGATACGCCGGGCACGTACCGCGGGCAGTGCGCCGAACTCTGCGGCCGGGATCACGCTTATATGCCGGTGGTGCTGAAGGCCGTGCCGGAAGAGGAATACGCCGCCTGGGTGGAGGAAAGGAAGGCGTTGCAGGTGGCGTTGCAGGAGGAGGCGGGACAGACCTTCAGCCGCGAGGACTTAATGGCGCGGGGGAAGGCGGTGTACGACACCAACTGCACCGCCTGCCACCAGGCCGGCGGCCAGGGCATCCCGGGCGCTTTCCCGGCGCTTGCCGGCGGCGGCATCACCGTGGGGCCGATCGGGGAGCACATGAAGATCGTGCTGTACGGCAAGCCGGGGACGGCGATGCAGGCCTTCGGCGCGCAGTTGGGCGATGCCGATCTGGCGGCCCTGCTCACTTACGAACGCAATGCCTGGGGCAACGACGCCTTGCTGGCCGAAGGCGCGATCGACATGGTGCAGCCGGCGGACGTGGCGACGTACCGCAACGGTGGAGAATAAAGCGTACGCCTGTACGCGCCTTGCAAGGGGCTGTAGCCATTGGCGAACACGGAGGGAAAAATGACGGCAATAGCGAACCATAAAGGCATCGGCGCTTCGGGCCTGCTGTTTGCCCTGTCGCTGCTCTTTGCCGTTGCGGCGCAGGCGGAGGAGACTCTCGAACAGTTGATGGCGCGGGGGGAGGCGGTGTACAGCGCCAGTTGCTCCGCCTGTCACCAGGCCAACGGCGAGGGGATTACGGGCGCCTTCCCGGCGCTTGCCGGCGGCAGCGTCACCGTGGGGCCGATCGAGGAGCATATGAAGATCGTGCTGTACGGCAAGCCGGGGACGGCGATGGTAGGTTTCGGTCAGCAGTTGAGCGATGCCGACGCGGCGGCTCTGGTCACTTACGAACGCAACGCCTGGGGCAACGATGCCTTGTTGGCCGAGGGTTCGGTCAAGGTAGTGCAGCCGGAGGATGTGGCGGCGTATCGCAACGGCAACGGCGGCGGCTGAGGCAGCGGCAGCTTGGGCGCCCCTGGCGGCGGCTATTGGAAAACAGCTTGGCAAACGGAGAGAGAAAATGACGGCAATAACCGGAACGGCGGAAGATCACGGGCACCACGACGCCCCGCCCAAGGGGCTGGCGCGGTGGCTGTTCACGACCAACCATAAGGACATCGGCACCTTATACCTGCTCTTTTCCTTGCTAATGCTCTTTGTCGGCGGGGCGATGGCCTTGATTATCCGGCTGGAATTGTTCCAGCCGGGGTTGCAGTTCGTGGAGCCGGGCTTCTTCAACGCCATGACCACGATGCACGGCTTGGTCATGATCTTCGGCGTGATCATGCCGGCGGGCGTGGGCTTCGCCAACTGGATGATCCCGATGATGATCGGGGCGCCGGACATGGCGTTGCCGCGGATGAACAACTGGAGCTTTTGGATCCTCCCCTTCGCCTTCGCCCTGCTGTTGCTTACGCTGTTCCTGCCGGGCGGCGCGCCCGCCGGCGGCTGGACTATGTATCCGCCGCTGATGCTGCAGACGCAGGCGGCTCTGCCGTTCGTGATTTTCGCGGTGCATTTTATGGGCCTGTCCTCGGTAATGGGCGCCATCAATATCATCGCCACGATTCTGAACATGCGCGCCCCGGGCATGAGCTTCATGAAGCTGCCGCTGTTCGTTTGGACGTGGATCATTACGGCCTTTTTGCTGATCGCCGCGATGCCGGTGCTGGCGGGCGCCGTCACCATGCTGCTGACGGACCGCTACTTCGGCACCAGCTTCTTCAGCGCCGCGGGCGGCGGGGACCCGGTGCTGTTCCAGCACGTGTTCTGGTTTTTCGGCCATCCCGAGGTGTACATTCTGATCCTGCCGGCCTTCGGCATCATCTCCCAGATCGTGCCTACCTTCGCGCGCAAGCCGCTGTTCGGCTACGCCTCGATGGTCTATGCCACTGCCGCGATCGCCTTCCTGTCTTTTTTCGTTTGGGCGCATCACATGTTCACCGTGGGCATGCCGTTGGCCGGCAGCTTGTTCTTTATGTACGCGACCATGTCGATCGCCGTGCCTACGGGGGTGAAGATCTTCAACTGGGTAGCGACGATGTGGAAGGGCGCCATGACTTTCGAGACGCCGATGCTGTTCGCCCTCTCCTTCATCATTCTGTTTACCATCGGCGGCTTCTCCGGCCTGATGCTGGGCATCACCCCGGCCGACTTTCAGTATCACGACACTTACTTCGTGGTGGCCCACTTTCACTACGTGCTGGTGACGGGGGCGCTGTTCGCCCTGCTGGCCGGGGCGTATTACTGGCTGCCCAAGTGGACCGGGCACATGTACGACGAGACGCTGGGCAAGGTGCATTTCTGGCTCTCCGTGATCTCGGTCAACGTGTTGTTTTTCCCGCAGCACTTCCTGGGCCTGGCGGGCATGCCGCGCCGGATCCCCGATTACGCGGTGCAGTTCGCCGAGTTCAACGCCATCTCCAGCGTGGGGGCATGGGTGTTCGGCTTCAGCCAGCTGTTGTTCCTGTACATCGTGCTCAAGTGCATTCGCGGCGGCGCGGCCGCGACCTCCGAGGTTTGGGAAGGGTCGCAGGGCCTGGAGTGGACGGTCCCCTCGCCGGCCCCCTACCATACTTTCGCGGTCGCCCCGCAAGTGAAGTGAATGGCGTGGTCCGCCGAGGGAGAAGGGGAGGCCGCGCCGAAGCGGCGGCCGGCGTTGCGGCGCCGCAACGTTCTGACCGCGCTGCTGCTCGGCGCCTTTGCCCTGGGGTGCTACGCGGCCTATTTCTTTTTTCGCTGGCATGAGCTCTGAAGCCCTGAAGCGATGAAGCCCCGGGGCGACAATCGCCGTGCGGCCCTGTTGCTGGGGGCGGTCGCCGTGGCCATGACCGGCTTCGGTTTCGCGTTGGTGCCGCTCTACGACATCTTCTGCCAGGTCACGGGCCTGAACGGCAAGACGGGCGTGATCGCCGGCGATGCGGCGGCGGAGTTGGCCGTGGCGCGGGAGCGCTGGGTGACCGTGGAGTTCGACGCCAATGTGAACGGCGGCCTGCCCTGGCGCTTTGCCCCGGCGGCGCGGCGCATGAAGGTGCATCCGGGGGAAGTGGCGGAGGCGGCTTATGTCGTGGAGAACCTGTCGGGGCAGGCGGTTACCGGGCGCGCCGTGCCCAGCGTCGCCCCCGGTCCGGCTTCGGTTCATTTCAAGAAGATCGAGTGTTTTTGTTTTTCTGAGCAGACTCTGGGGCCGGGGGAAAGCCGGGAGATGCCGGTGCGTTTCGTCGTTGCCGCCGATCTGCCGGAGCGGGTAAACGCCCTTACCTTGTCTTATACCTTTTTCGAGGTGGCGGGCGGGCCCGCGGGGGAGGACGCGATATGACGAGTGCGCGGGACGCCTATTATCTTCCGCAACCCAGCTACTGGCCGCTGGTCGGCTCCGTGGCGCTGTTCCTGGTCTTTCTGGGGGCCTCTATGTCCTTGAACGAGTGGGGTTCGGGCGGCCTGTTCATGACGCTCGGGGCGGCGACCCTGGTGTACATGTTGTTCGGTTGGTTCGGGGCCGTGGTCCGGGAGAGCATGGGCGGGTTGTACAACTCGCAGGTGGACATCAGCTTCCGCTGGGGGATGGCTTGGTTCATCTTTTCCGAGGTGATGTTCTTTGCCGCGTTTTTCGGTGCGCTGTTCTATGCCCGCATCTACGCGCTTCCGTGGCTGGCCGGCGAAGGCACGGGGATATTTACGCATGACTTGTTGTGGCCCGATTTCCAGGGACGCTGGCCGCCCCTGGAACTGCCGGACGCGACTAATTTCCAGGAGCCGGCCGCCAAGGTGGGCGCCTTCTGGGTTCCTGCCATCAATACGGCCATCTTGTTGAGCAGCGGCCTTACCGTGACCCTCGCGCACTGGGCCCTCAAGAAGGGCAACAACCGCGGCCTGTGCTTTTGGCTATTCGCCACCGTCGCGCTGGGCGCCCTGTTCATGTTCTTGCAGGCGCTGGAATACATGCATGCCTTCCAGGATCTCGACCTGTCGCTCAATTCCGGGATCTATGGGACGCTGTTTTACATGCTGACCGGCTTCCACGGTTTGCACGTGACCTTGGGGGCGACGATGCTGCTGGTCATTTGGTTCCGCGCGTTGAAAAATCATTTCTCGCCGCAGCACCACTTTGCCTTCGAGGCGGTGGCCTGGTACTGGCACTTTGTGGACGTGGTCTGGTTGTTCCTGTTCGTCTGCGTCTATCTGCTGTAGCGGGCGCCGCGGGCGTCGCCCGCCGTCCTCCTCCGATGCGCCCGGCTTTTCATTCTCCCCGCGGCAAGCCCTGCTGCGCAGGGACGAACGGAGGCGGGTTGGGCTGGATCAGCCCGGTCCAATAGCCGAGCAGCAGCAATGCCAGCAAGCCGATGGATAAAGAGATCCGCCAGGTCAGCGCCCGCACGGTCTTTTGCGTTTGGCCCCGGTCGCTTACCAGGAAGAACAGGGCCCTCCCCAGAGAAAGGAAGATCGCCAGCAAAAAGAGGACGATGACGATTTTGAAAAACAACGTTTCCGATCCAGCGATGCGCCAAGTCCGATGCGCCAGGCCCCTAGTTTAATCCCGTTGTTTCCCCCGGGACAATTCGTTTGTCCGAGCGCCGCGGATTTTGCGGAGGGCAGCGGCCGGGAGGGCGCCGGGGCGGCCTTTGCCGATGTCTGCCGATGACGATGCGGGCGGCGGCGCCCGGTCCGGGAAATGGTCGCCCGGGAAATGGTCCTTGCCTCTGGGCGGCGGCGCGCTCGATGCGCAGCGCCTGTGCTTGTTGCTCGGGGCGCTGGCCCTGTGCGCCGGGTTTTCCGGCCTGGGCTGGTGGCAACTCTCCAGAGCCGAGGAGAAAACCTTGTTGCACCAGAAGTTTCGGGACCGCGCCCTGCTCCCGCCGATCGATCTGAACGGGGATCTGGCGCAGCGCCGTGATATAGTAGCCATGCACTGGCGCCGGGCGCTGGCGGCAGGCGAATATGCGTCTTCCGCGGCGTTGCCGCCGGCCCCGGCGAAGAACTCTTCCCTGCCGGAGGAGCGCGCCCGCATCCCGGGGAGCACCGCTGAATTGCTGCTGGATAATCAGGTACATGACCGCCAGGTGGGATACCTGGTTTATACCGCCTTTCGGCTTCGAGACGAGCCCTTATGGGTGCTGGTGAACCGGGGGTGGGTGGCCGCGGCGCCATATCGGGAGAGCCTGCCTTTTTTCCCCGAGCCGCCTTCCGGGCAGGTGCGCCTGCAGGGCTTGGCGGAGCCGTTGCCGGGCGCCGGCCTCCGTCTCTCCGGGGAGCGCTGGGAGTCCGTGTCCCCGGCGGGGAGGTACCGGGTGCCGTTCGTGGACTTGCGGGAGGCCGGCCGGATCTTCGGAATGGAACTGCTGCCGTATGCGATCCGCCTGGAAGAGGGCGCGGCGGGGGGGCTTTTGTACCGCGGGACCGTGCCGGGAAGCGGTCGGGAGCGGCACCTGGGTTATGCCTTTCAATGGTTTTGTCTCGCCGCGTTGATGCTGTGCCTGTTCGGGTTCGGCCTGTGGCGTTTCGCGCGCCCCGGGGAGGCATCTGCCGAATGACCGGGGAAGCGCGTAGCGGGGGGCGAAAGATCGTCCTGCTGCAGGCGGCCCTCTTTACTGCGCCGATGTTGATCGCCTGGGCGATGTTCCGATTCGCCAGCCCCGCCTTTCTGGGCGACGCCAGTCACGGGACGCTGGTCGTCCCGCCGCTCCCCCTTGCCGACGCCACCCTGCACGCGCCGACGGGGGAACGCGGCCGGCTGCACGGGAAGTGGTCCCTGGTCTATTGGAGCGAGGGTCGTTGTCTCGCGCCATGCGAACGACAACTGCAACGGATGCAGCGCATCTGGCGGGGCGTCGGCAAATATACGCCGCGTCTGCAAAGGGTTCTGCTGCTCGAAGAGGCGGGCCCTCCCGGCTTGGCCGCCCCGGAGTTGGTCCGGCGTCTGCAGCGCTACCCGGGCCAGATGCTGTGGTTGCCGGGCGCGGCGCAAAGGGCCTCGCTGCTGATGGCGCTGGTCCCGGAAGACGGTCGGCGGAGCGGCGCGGGAAATGACCAGGCCGCCGGGGCCGCCAGCGGCCACCTCTATGTGGTGGACCCGCTGGGCAATTTAGTCGTGCGCTATTCCCCGGATACCGATTCCGACGGAATCGTCAAAGACTTGAAGCGCCTGCTCCGGGTCTCGCGGATCGGTTGAGGGCCAAGTCGTGCGCGCGCTCCGAATCCTGGCCGGCGCGGCAGCGCTCCTGACCTTGTGCCTGGTCGTTCTGGGAGCGTATGTCAGGATTGCCGATGCCGGTTTGGCCTGCCCCGACTGGCCCGGCTGCTATGGCCAATGGACGGTGCCCGCCAGTGCCGAGGAGCTGCGGGCGGCGGCGCGCGCGTACCCCCAGCGGCCGCTGGACCGGGCCAAGGCATGGATAGAGATGACGCACCGTTACCTCGCGCTGGGGCTGGGCCTGCTCCTGCTGGGCCTGGCCGCGGTTTCCTGGCAGCTGCGGCATCGCCTGGGGCGCAGTGCCCGCGTGGCGCCGTTTTTGCTGTTGCTGCTGGCGGGATTGCAAGCCTTGCTGGGGATGTGGACGGTTACCCTGCTGTTGCGCCCGCTGGTGGTAGTGGCGCATCTTCTGGGGGGGATGCTGATCTTGTTCCTGTTGTGGGCGCTGTTGCTGCAGTTGGCCTTTCCTTCCTTGCGGCAGGGGCGTCGGGGCGAACCGGGCCGCGCATTGCGTCCGTGGGTCTGGGCGGGGCTGACGGTCGCCTTTCTGCAAGTGGGCCTGGGCGGCTGGACCAGCGCCAATTACGCCGCCCTCGCCTGTCCCGATTTCCCCACCTGCCATGGGCAATGGTGGCCGCAGGGGCTGGAGTTCCGGGCCGCGTTCTTTCCTGCGGGCGCGGAGCGGGGAGACTACGGCGGCGCCGGTCGGGAAGGGACGGGTCTCGCCATTCATTTCGCCCACCGCCTGGGGGCGCTAGCGATGCTGTTGGCGGGGCTGTCGATCTCCCTGCGCGCCTTCCTGCTCGGGCATCCGCCGCTGTATTGGAGCGCCGCCCTGCTGCTGGCGATCCTGCTGGCCCAGTGGGCGCTGGGCGTTTCCAATGTGCTGTTCGGCCTGCCGGCGCCGGTCGCCGTCGCGCATAACGCGGGGGCCGCCTTGCTGTTGTTGGCCCTGGGAACGCTGTTGCACCAAACTCTGCCGCCCCTGCCCGGACACGGGGGCGGATCGTGAGTCAACCGATTTCCGCGCCGCTGCCCGCGCTTTGCGGCGAGTATCTGCGCCTGTGCAAGCCGCGGATCGTGGCGATGATCGTGTTTACCGCAATGGTGGGCATGCTTATGGCGACGCCGGCCCCGGCGCCCCTGCCCGTCCTGCTCTTCGCCTCTTTGGGGATCGCGCTGGCCGCCGCCTCTTCCGCCGTCGTGAACCATATCGCCGATCTGCATATAGACGCCGTCATGGAGCGCACCCGGGGGCGGCCCCTGCCGCAGGGGCGGATCGGCCTGTGCCAGGCGGGCGTCTTCGCCTTGTCGCTGGCTGCCGCCTCTGTGGTGATCCTGACGGCCTTTACCAACCTGCTGACGGTGGTCCTGACGTTGCTTTCCCTGGTCGGGTACGGATTCGTATATACCTCGTATCTGAAGCGGGCGACGCCGCAGAACATCGTGATCGGGGGCGCGGCGGGAGCGGCGCCGCCCGTTTTGGGATGGTGCGCCGTGACCGGCGCCGTGGACTTCCATGCGCTGCTGCTGTTTCTGATCGTCTTCGCCTGGACGCCGCCGCATTTTTGGGCGCTGGCGATATACCGGCTGGAGGACTATGCCAACGCCCGCGTCCCCATGCTCCCGGTGACGCACGGGGTGGCCTTTACCCGCCTGCATATCCTGTTGTACACCGTGCTCACGGCGGTGGTCAGCCTGTTCCCGGTGCTGACCTACCTGAGCGGTATGTTCTATCTGGCGGTAGCCGTGCCCCTGGGCGGCGGCTTCCTGTACCTGGCGTGGCGCATCCGGCGCGAAGACGACAAGCGGGCGCCCATGCGCCTGTTTTCCTACTCCATCTACTACCTGCTGCTATTGTTTGCCGCCCTGCTGATTGACCACTACCTGCCGTGGCCCGTAGGCGCCGCCGCCCCGCTGGCGCCCGCCCCCGGCGATGTTTTTTGAGCGCTTGGCGGCCTTGTCGCGCCCGCGTCATGGCGGATTTTCTGCTTGTGCAAGGCACAATGGCGCCAGGCCCCGTTGAATTTGCAGGGGCTTTTTCTTATTGTTATAAAGGCTTGACAGCAAGCCATGGTATGAGTCACAGCGTGGCTGAAGCACTGTGGTAAAGGAGGCGCGAATCATGAGTGAGCCAGTGAACATGAAAGGAATCAATCTGGAGCCTGTCATCATCAAAGCCATGGATGAGGCGGAAGGTCATGGATGGGGCTTCGATTTCGCTTGCCGCGTGGCTGCGGAGTACCAGCGCTTCCTGATCCTGTGCCGCGGCAACCCGGATATCGGGGTAGTTCCCTCCGCCGTTGTGGACGACTTCTGGCATCTGCATATTCTGGACACCCAGAAGTATGCCGAAGACTGCGACCGGTTCTTTGGATACTTCCTGCATCATTTTCCGTATTTCGGAATGCGGGACGCGCAAGACGCAAAAAACCTGAAAGCCGCATGGGAGCTATCGCTGGCCCTTTATGAGGCGGAGTTTGGCGAAAAGCCTCCTGCCGAATTATGGCCGAAGTCCAGGCGTTGCCCGAATTGCGGCCGCAGGGCCGGGGTTGGCTTTGACAGTCGCCGGCCAAGTTTCGCCGATATGGGATTGTCGGCAGTCTGACAGACAGCGACGGCGGCGGGACCAGCAGAAACCGCTTTTACTTCCGCGGCTTCTTGGTAAAGAGAACGGCTAAGGAACGGCTATGAGTTTTGCAGGGATACTTGGGGTGGCAAGGGCTTTAATTGCCGATCCTAGTCTTATTTGGCGGCGTTTGTTAGATAAGAACATTCGGGAAAGGTATAACCGGCCTAATCTTATAGAAGGGTTTGGTCTATTTTTACTTTTTACAATTGTATTCCTGTTGGCAATTGTTCTGATTCGTTTGATATATCCATGCCCTGATGCATGTCCCGATGGCGCAAATGCAGGAAATTTTGGTGGTCTGGGATTTTTAATTGTTGGCATGGTGGCAGTGCCTACGACCGCGGTTAT
>JAPPPX010000172.1 GCA_028817305.1 Gammaproteobacteria bacterium
GAATGGCGGAGTAGGCTTTATTCGCTGGATGCCCATAGGGTTTTTGCACAGACTGTTTCGTGCCGTTCTTTCCATCACTCCCCCCTTTACATCAAGGGGGGAGTGATGCGGAGAGACTGCTCTTGCGAAGCTGCGCAGGAATCGCGGTTCGAGACTATACTGTTGCCATGTCGGGCAACACCTTCGGCACCCTGTTCGCAGTCACCACTTTTGGCGAAAGCCACGGCCCCGCCTACGGTTGTATCGTGGACGGTTGTCCGCCGGGGCTGGAGCTCGCCGAGGCGGACTTGCAGAACGATCTGGACCGGCGCCGTCCGGCCAGTTCCCGCTATGTCTCGCAGCGGCGGGAAGGCGACCGGGTGCGGATCCTCTCCGGCGTGGCCGAGGGCGCGACCCTGGGGACGCCCATCGGGCTGCTGATCGAAAATGAGGACGCCCGGCCGCGAGACTATTCCAAGCTGCGCGACCGGTTCCGCCCCGGCCACGCCGATTACGCCTACCAGCAAAAATACGGCCGCCGCGATCACCGCGGCGGCGGCCGCGCCTCGGCGCGCGAGACCTGTGCCCGCGTGGCGGCGGCGGGGATTGCCAAGAAATACCTGCGGCAGCGATACGGTGTCCGTATTCGCGGCTATCTGGCGCAACTGGGCCCAATTCGTCTGCAATTGCAGGACTGGGACGAGGTGGCGCGCAATCCCTTTTTCTGCCCCGACCCGGGGCGGGTCCGGGAACTGGAAGAGTATATGCAGGCGCTGTGGAAGGAGGGCGACTCGGTGGGCGCGCGCGTCAACGTGGTGGCCGAGCAGGTGCCGCCCGGCTGGGGCGAGCCGGTGTTCGACCGTTTGGACGCGGATATCGCCAAGGCGCTGATGAGTATCAACGCGGTCAAAGGCGTAGAGATCGGCGCCGGCTTCGCCGCCGTCGGCCAGCGCGGCACCGAGCATCGCGACGAGATGAGCCCCAGGGGCTTTTTGAGCAACCATGCCGGCGGGGTGCTGGGCGGCATCTCTACGGGCCAGGACATTGTGGTCGGCATCGCGCTCAAGCCCACCTCCAGCATCCGCGTGCCGGGGCGGACGGTGGACACGGGCGGGTTGGCGACGGAGGTGGCCACCACTGGCCGCCACGATCCCTGCGTGGGCATCCGCGCCACGCCCATCGCCGAGGCGATGCTGGCCCTGGTGCTGATGGACCACGCCATGCGCCACCGCGCCCAGAACCTGGACGTGCGCTCGCGGACCCCCGCACTGGGCGCAAGCGCGACCGGCACCGGCGGCGGGCGCGGTTGAGAGCCCCTACGGGCGCTTCCGGAGCGGCCGACGCCGCGGCCGGCGCGACGCCCGGCGGCGTCCTGCCCGCCGGGTTTCCGCACTGGAGGCTGTCGGGTTACTACTGCTTCTACTTCGCCGTCCTGGGTTGCCTGCTCCCCTACTGGCCGCTGTACCTGAAACGGCAAGGCTTCGACGCCTTCGCCATCAGCCTGCTGGCCGCCGTTTTGATTGCCACCAAGAGCGTTATGCCCAACGTCTGGGCCTGGCTGGCCGAGCGTCTGCAAATCAACCGGGTGGCGGCGATCCGTATGCTGACCCTGGGCGCCTGTCTGAGTTTCGCCGGCTTCTTCCTCGCGGACTCTTACCGAGACTACCTGTTGCTGCTGCTGTTGTTCGGCGCTTTCTGGACCGGGCCGCTGCCGATGGTGGAGGCAGCCACCTTTCGCCAGCTCGGCGTTGCCGGTTATGGCTATACTCGGGTGCGCATTTGGGGCTCCATCGGTTTTCTGGTGTCGGTGTGGGCGCTGGGACTCTGGTTCCAGGCCGCCGGCGTGGCCAGCCTGCCCGCGATCATGATGTGCCTGCTGCTCTCTGTGTTGGCTTTGAGCGGGATGCTGCCGTGGGCGGCGGGCGAAAACGGTTGCCCCGCGGGCCGCCCCGCGGACATGGCCACGCCCCTGTGCGCCGTCCTGCGGCGGCCTCCCGTTCTGGCCCTGCTGGCCGTCTGTTTTCTGATGCAGGCCAGCCACGGCCCCTACTACGTCTATTACTCGCTGTTTTTGCAGGAGCGCGGGTATCTCCCCGGCTTGATCGGTCAACTGTGGGCCGTGGCGGTGCTCGCCGAGGTATGCGCCTACACCGTGATGCATCGCGTATTGACGCGGCTGGGGCCGCGCCGCCTGTTGCTCGCCGCCTTGCTGCTCGCCGCCTTGCGCTGGCTGTTGGTCGGCGCCCTGGCGGATTCGCTGCCGGTGCTGCTGTTCGCCCAACTGCTGCACGCCGCCAGCTTCGGCGCGCACCATGCGGCGGCCATCCAGTTCGTGTGCCGCTTCTTCCCGGAGCCGCACCTGGGTCGCGGCCAGGCCCTCTACAGCAGCGTCAGTTTCGGCGCCGGCCTGGCGGCGGGCAGCCTCTGCGGCGGCTGGGCATGGCGCAGCCTCGGCCCGGAGCAGAGCTTCCAGTGCGCCGCCCTGGCCAGCCTGGCAGGCGCCTGGCTTGCCTGGCGCTATCTCCGCCGCGGCATGACTCCGCCGACTTCATCGGCGGGTTCTCCAGGCACCCCGGCAACCTGCATCAGCAGGCGGGGCAGCAGGCGGGATTCGCGCGCGCGCCGCGTTTGAATAGTGCAGTCAGGTCAGCTTCAGGATGGCGATCCCGACGGCCGCCAGCCCTGCCATCCGCCAGGTCAGCCGGGCCTCCAGCCGAGCCTCCAGGGCCTCCAAGTCCGCCTTCGTCGCCAGCCGGTCGCCCGGCGCCACGGACTGCGCCGCCGCCGTCGCCGCCTCCTCGGACGCGCCCGCCTCGCGCAGGGCGCGCAACAACTCAATGTTCGCCTGCGTCATGGCGCCATTCTATCGCGGCTCCCGGGCCAAGGGCCTTGTCGAAGCGCCCGCCGTCAGTCGGCGCCGGCGATTCGGGTGCCGCCGACGGTAATGCCGTCTATGCGCAGGGTGGGCTGGCCGACTCCCACGGGCACGCATTGTCCCTCTTTGCCGCAGACGCCGATGCCTTTGTCCAGTGCCAGGTCGTTGCCTACCATGGCGATGCGGGTGAGCACCTCCGGGCCGTTGCCGATGATGGTGGCGCCCTTCACCGGGCGGGTCACTTTGCCGCGCTCGATGAGGAAGGCGCTGCTGGCGCTGAATACGAACCTGCCGTTGGTGATGTCCACTTGGCCGCCGCCGAACTGCGTGGCGTACAGCCCGCGCTCCACGGAGGCGATGATCTCTTCCGGCGCATGCTCGCCGGCCAGCATGTAGGTGTTGGTCATCCTGGGTATGGTCAGGCAGGCGTAAGACTCGCGGCGGCCGTTGCCGGTGGGCCGCATTCCCATGAGCTTGGCGTTCAGCTTGTCTTGCATGTAGCCGCGCAGGATGCCGCGCTCGATCAGCACGGTGCACTCGGCAGGCGTTCCCTCGTCGTCCACGGCGAGCGAGCCGCGGCGGTTGGGTATGGTGCCGTCGTCCACGATGGTGCAGGCGGGGGAGGCCACCCGCTCGCCGAGGCGGTTGCTGAAGGCGGAGATCCGCTTGCGGTTGAAGTCGCCTTCCAGGCCGTGTCCGATCGCTTCGTGCAGGAGAATGCCGGGCCAGCCGGGGCCCAGCACGACCTGCATGGCGCCTGCCGGCGCCGCCTCGGCTTCCAGGTTGACCAGGGCCGATTCCACCGCCTCTTTGACGTAGCCGGAGGCGCGCCCCTCTTGCAGAAAGTAGTCGTAGCCGAAACGTCCGCCGCCGCCGGAGCTGCCGCGCTCGCGGCGGCCCTTCTGTTCGACCAGCACGCTCACGTTGAGGCGCACCAGGGGGCGTATGTCGGCCTGCAGCGTGCCGTCGCTGTCGGCGACCAGAATGGTGGTATGGGAACCGCTCAGTCCCAGGAACACCTGCTGCACCCGCGGGTCCATGGCGCGCGCCTCGGCATCCAGTCGTCGCAGCAGGCCGAGTTTTGCCTCGGTGTCCAGGGAGGCGAGCGGGTCGCCGTCGGGGTACAGCGCCGGCGCCTGCTGCCGTTTCCATGCCTGGAGACGGCCGCCGCGGGTGCCGGCGGCGATGCCGCGCGCCGTGCCGGCGGCGCGCAACAGGGCCGTCGGCAGGATCTCGTCGGAGTAGGCGAGTCCGGTGCGGCTGCCCCGGACGGCCCGCACCCCCACGCCCTCGCTCAAGTCGTAGCTGGCGTCCTTGACAGCGCCGTCTTCGAGGCGCCAGGACTCCGAGCGCGCGGACTCGAAATACAATTCGCCGGAGTCTATGCCGCCGCGCATGATGCGCCCCAGCGTCCGTTCCAACTCGGTCTCGGCCAGTCCTGCCGGCGCCAGCAGTCGCTTGCGGGCGATCTGCAGCGCCCGGTCCTTGTTCATAAATTCTTTCGCGGCGCTCATAACGACAACCTCCGATGGTTCAGCGCGGGGAACCGTTCCCGCATTTCCTGCAGACCGGACAGCTCCATGTCTGCCGTCACTACGCCCGGTCCGGCCTCCGCCTCCGCCAGGATTCGGCCCCAGGGATCGACGATCAGGCTGTGTCCGTAAGTGGCCCGGCCGTCGGCATGGCGCCCGTCCTGGTTGGCGGCGAGCACGTAGCACAGATTTTCCACCGCGCGGGCGCGCAACAGGAAGTGCCAGTGCGCCCGTCCGGTGGGTTCGGTAAAGGCCGCGGGCACGCAGATCAGCTGTACGCCGTCGCGGTGCATGGCGCGGTACAGTTCGGGGAAGCGCAGGTCGTAGCAGACCGACAGGCCGACGTTGGCGAGCGGCGTTGGGACCACCACGACCTCGCTGCCGGCCTCCGTGGCCAGGGACTCCCGGTAGCTCAGCCGCTCTTTTCCGTTCACTTCTACGTCGAACAGGTGGATCTTGTCGTAGTGGGCCGCGCGCTTTCCTTCCGGGTCGAACAGCAGGCAGCGTCCCAGCGTTTTTCGCGGCTCCCTGCCGGCGACCGGGACGGTGCCCGCCACCAGCCAGATATCGTGGCGCTGCGCGGTTTCGCCCAGGAAGCGCTGTAGCGCGCCGTCGCCCGGTCGCTCCCGGTGGCGCAGCTTGTCTTCTTCGCCGCGGCCGATGAAGGCGAAATTCTCCGGCAGCAACACGAGACGGGCGCCGTCGGCGGCGGCCTGGGATATCAGCCGCTCCGCCGCCGCCAGGTTGTCGTCCACGCGGTCCGTGGAGGTCATTTGCACCGCTGCGATTCGGGTCATGTTCCGTTTCCTGTGCGCTCCGCTGCCGGTGGTCGCGCCGGCCGTCGTCGCCCAACTGTCGTTGCCTGTTCGCCGCCTGCCGGGAGGCTATGCTAGACTAGCACGTTACGCAACGAAAATGCCGGGAAGATCGCGGACAAGTTTACCCAAAATGGCAGAGGATAGAGAGGAATTTGCGCGGGTAGGGCGTCTCCCCCCCTACGTCTTCCACATCGTTGACGAGCTGAAGATGGCGGCACGACGGCGGGGGGAGGATATCGTGGATTTCGGCATGGGCAATCCCGACCAGCCGCCGCCGCGTCACGTAATCGAGAAGTTGAGCGAAGTGTCGCGCCGTCTCGATACCCATCGCTATTCCACCTCGCGCGGCATTCTGCGCCTGCGCGAGGCCATCTGCCAATGGTACCGGCGCCGCTACAACGTCGAATTGGATCCGGAAACCGAGGCGATCGTCACCATGGGCTCGAAGGAGGGGCTGGCGCACCTGGCGATGGCGGTGGCGGACCATGGCGATGTGGTGCTGATTCCCAATCCCGCCTATCCCATCCATTGTTTCGGTCATGTGATCGCGGGCGCCGACGTGCGGCACGTGCCCATCGGTTCGGGCAGCGATTTCTTCGCCGAACTGGAGCAGGCAATTCACCGCTGCTGGCCGCGCCCGAAGCTGCTGCTGCTCAACTTTCCCTCCAACCCGACGACGCTGTGCGTAGAGGCGCCGTTCTTCGAGAGGGTCGTGGAGATGGCGCGGGAGTACAAGATCTGGGTGGTGCAGGACCTGGCTTACGCCGACCTCGTGTTCGACGGTTACCAGGCGCCTTCCATCCTGCAGGTGCCGGGCGCCCGGGAGGTGGCGGTGGAGTTCTTCACCATGTCCAAGAGTTACAACATGCCGGGCTGGCGCGTGGGCTTTATGGTGGGCAACCGCAAGTTGGTGCATGCCCTGGCGCGGCTGAAGTCTTATATGGATTACGGTCTGTTCACTCCCGTGCAGGTGGCCGCCCTGGCCGCCCTGCAGGGGCCGCAGGACTGCGTGGAACAGGTGCGCGAGATGTACCGCAAGCGCCGCGACGTGCTGTGCGACGGCATGAACGCCGCCGGTTGGCCGGTGGCGAAGCCGCGGGCGACCATGTTCGTTTGGGCCCGCATACCCGAGTCCTGCCGCGCGCTGGGTTCCCTGGAGTTCGCCAAGAAAATGCTGTTGCAGGCCCGGGTGGCGGTCTCTCCCGGCGTGGGCTTCGGAGAGTACGGCGAGGGATATGTGCGCTTTTCCCTGATCGAGAACGCGCACCGCACCCGCCAGGCCGTGCGCGGCATTCGGGAGATGCTGCGCGCCGACGCCGGCCCGCGGGCGGTGCCTCTGGCGGGGAGGGGATAGCCGGTGCGCGGCGGCGGGACCCGGGCTCGTCCCGGGGGGGACTGTTGGCGCCGCTGCGAGTAGGGCTGCTCGGGCTGGGCACCGTGGGCGGCGCCACGGCGGAGGTCCTGCGGCGCAACCGCGAGGAGATTCGACGCCGGGCGGGGCGCGAGATCGTCCTCGCTTGCGCCTGCGTTCGCGATCCGGGGCGCAAGCGGCCGGTGGCTACGGACGGGATCGAACTGGTCGCCGACTCGCGAGCGGTGGTCGCCGCCCGGGAAATAGATGTGGTGGTCGAACTGATGGGCGGCTTGTCGCCGGCGCGGCAATGGGTCCTGGAGGCGCTGGAGCACGGCAAGCATGTGGTCACCGCCAACAAGGCGCTGATCGCTCTGCACGGGGACGAAATCTTTGCCGCCGCCCGGCGCCGCGGCGTCGTCGTCGCCTTCGAGGCCGCCGTGGCGGGCGGCATTCCCATCGTCAAGGCCATCCGCGAGGGGCTTGCGGGCAACCGCATCGCCTCGCTTGCCGGGATCATCAACGGCACGACGAATTACATTCTGAGCGCCATGGGCGAAAGCAGGGGCGGGTTTGCCGACATATTGGCCGAGGCCCAGCGCCTGGGCTACGCCGAGGCCGACCCGCGCTTCGACATCGAGGGCACCGACGCTGCCCACAAATTGACGATCCTGGCCGCCATCGCCTTTGGCATCCCGTTGCGCTTCGACCGGGTTTACCGCGAGGGCATCGAGGGGATCGCGGCGGAGGATATCGCCTACGCCCGGGAGTTGGGCTACTGCGTCAAGCACCTGGGGATCGCCCGCCGCTCGCCCGAGGGGATCGAGTTGCGCGTGCACCCGACGCTGGTCCCGCGGAGTCATTTGCTGTCGGGGGTATGCGGCGCCATGAACGCCGTGTTTCTGCACGGCGACGCCCTGGGCGCCAATGCCTATTACGGCCCCGGCGCGGGCGGCGCGCCCACCGCCTCGGCGGTGGTGGCCGATTTGGTGGACATCAGTCGCATGATGGGCGGCGCTCCCGAGCGGCAGGTGCCCTATCTCGCCTTCGAGCCCCTGGAGGACATCCCCGTCCTGGACATGGAGCGCGCGACCACCGCCTATTATCTGCGCCTGCAAGCCGAAGACCGGCCCGGCGTGTTGTCGCAGGTGGCCGGAATCCTGGGAGAGTTCCAGATCAGCATCGAGGCGGTGCTGCAGAAGGAGCCGGCCTCTTCCGCTGCGCGCGTACCGGTGATTCTGCTGACCCAGCAAGTTCTGGAGGGGCGCATGGACCGGGCGCTGGCAAAGATTCGCCGCCTGGACGCCGTCTCCGGAGACATCGCCCGCATTCGTCTGGAGACCCTGGCGTGAGCGTCTCGGTGCAGGCCCCGCGGCTGGCGCCGGGCGGCGGCGTGATCCGGCGTTACCGGGAGCGGCTGTCCGTGCCCGCCGGCGCCCGGGTGATCAGCCTGGGCGAGGGCGACACGCCGCTGTTGCGCCTGGAGGGCGCCGCGGAACGACTGGGCGTGGAACTGGAGCTGTATGCGAAGTGCGAAGGGCTGAATCCCACTGGCTCCTTCAAAGACCGCGGCATGACTCTGGCGGTGACGCATGCCCTCGCCGCCGGCCAGCGGGCGGTGGTTTGCGCCTCTACCGGCAATACCTCCGCCTCGGCGGCCGCCTACGCGGCGCGCGCCGGCCTCGCCGCCTTCGTCCTGATCCCGGAGGGGAAGATCGCGCGCGGCAAGCTGGCCCAGGCGCTGATGCACGGCGCCGCGGTGGTGCAGATCCAAGGCAACTTCGACGACGGGATGCAGGTAGTGCGGGAGCTGGCCCGCTCGGGGGAGCTTGCCGTCGTCAACTCGGTCAACCCCTGGCGTCTGCAGGGCCAGAAAAGCGCCGCTTTCGAGGTCGTGGACGTGCTGGGCCGCGCCCCGGATTACCACTGCCTGCCGGTGGGCAACGCCGGCAACATATCGGCTTATTGGATGGGGTATCGGGAGTACCGCGACGACGGGACCATCTCCGCCTGTCCTCGGATGTGCGGCTACCAGGCCGCCGGCGCCGCGCCCTTCGTGGGCGGCGAGCCGGTGGCGGCGCCCGAGACCGTGGCGACGGCGATTCGCATCGGCAAGCCGCAGTCCTGGGACCTGGCCTGGCAGGCGTGCCGCGAGTCGCAGGGCTGGTTCGCCTGTTGTCAGGACGAGGAACTGCTGGCCGCGCAAAGGCTGCTGGCGGCGGAAGGCGTCTTCTGCGAACCGGCCTCGGCGGCGGCGCTGGCCGGCCTGATTGACGATTGCCGCCAGGGGCGCATCGCCGCCGGGAGCACCGTGGTCTGCACGCTGACCGGTCATGGCCTCAAGGACCCGGACATCGCGCTCCGCCAAGTGGAGGGGGATATCGTCCGGGCGGCGCCCGACCCCGAAGAGATTCGCCGCATCATCGCCCGGTACGCGCGCGGCTGAGCGCCGCCCGGCGGCCGTCCTGCGCCCCCGTGCACCGCGTACTGCCGTCCCGCCGTCTGCCAGGCCAGTTGGAGCTGGTCGTTCCCGGGCTGTTCGGGCCGCCGCGCCTGTTGCCGGCGGCGGCGCCTCGCTTCCCCGCCCTGGAGAGCCTGCTGGCCCGCGCCGCCGTCCGGCGCCTGGCGCCGGAGTCCCCGGAGGGGCGGCTGCTGGAATTATTCGGCCTGCATCCCGGCGCCGGGCGCGAGTTGCCGGTGGCCGCGCTGACCCGCCTGCACGATGTTGCCGAGGCCGCAGTGCCCCCGGAGCCGGCCCGCGACGAGCGCGGGCCAGCGGTATGGATGCGCGCCGACCCCGTGCACTGGGCCGTCACTCGCAGCGGCGCGACCCTGTTGGATGCCGCGTCCTGCCGCCTGGGGCGTACCGATGCGGAGGCGCTGGCGGCGGCGGCGCGCGAGATCTACGCCCGCGCCGGCGCCGCGCTGGAGGTCGCGCGCCCGCAGCGCTGGTATCTGCGCCTGCCGAGCCTGCCGCGCCTGCTCACCGTTCCGCCCGGCATGGCGGTGGGGCGCGACCTCCGGGAGCTTTTGCCCGCAGGCCCCGACCGCGACGACTGGGCGCGGCTTGCCAGCGAGGCGCAGATGGCGCTCCATGCCAGCGATGCGAACCGGGAGCGCGAGCGGCGGGGCGAGCCGCCGATCAACGCGCTGTGGTGTTGGGGCGCGGGCGTCCTGCCGCCGCCGTCGCCGTCGCCGCCCTGGACGCGGGTATATGGCGACGCCGAGGCCGATGCGGAGGCGCTGCTTCCGGCGCTGGCACGGCTGCACGATCTGCCGTATGCCTTGTTCCCGGAAACGGCGCCCCTGGCGGAGACGCAGGCCGGCGGGCGGCTGTTGGCGGTCGCCGGCGAGGCCCTGCGGCATTGCCGGCAAGGCGACGGAGACGGTTGGCGGAGCTGCCTGGAGCGTCTGTGGGAAGGCTGGCTGTCGCCTGCGGCCCGGGCCCTGCGCGGCGGCCGCTTGGGCGCGTTGCGCATTGTCGCGGACGAGCGGGAGTTTCTGCTGGGCCGCTATGCCGCCTGGCGCTTCTGGCGCCGTCGCCGCCCCTTCGCCGCCTATCTGCGCGAGTAGCGCATTGCCGTCCCCCCGACCGGGAAGGCGGCGCCGCCGTGACGCGCTGGCCGCGACTGTAGTGGAGACCTGCTGTCCCAGGCCGTGTAAAAACCATTCGCTTTTTTGGAAGTGGGGAAACAGTACTCTTGTCATTCCGGCGAAACAGGCTGTGTAAAAACTCCGAAAATCCAGAACTGCCCGAAAAACTACCTACTGGCACGGCAAATATCCGCCATTCCCGCGCAGAGCTTGCCCCTGGCTTGAACAGGGGCGGGAATCCAGCATAAATAGAGCGCGGTACGCGCACATTCGCGCGATGGCGCCGGCAGGCGACAGCGCGAATCTTTGGCCGTCCGCCTTTCCCTCGAGCCGTCATGAAGGAGCGCGAAGCGCGCGCTTTATACGCTGGATTCCTGCTTTCGCAGGAATGGCGAGGTGGGGACATGGGAGTGGCGGAGTAGGCTTTATTCGCTGGATGCCCATAGGGTTTTTACACGGCCTGTTTCGCCGGAATGACAAGCGTCGGATACGCCCATCTCCGCCGCCGCTTGCCCCTGACTG
>JAPPPX010000051.1 GCA_028817305.1 Gammaproteobacteria bacterium
TGAAGGAGCGCGAGGCGCGCGCTTTATACGCTGGATTCCCGCCTGCGCGGGAATGGCGAGGGGGGGCATGGAAACGGCGGAGTAGGCTTTATTCGCTGGATGCCCGTAGGGTTTTTGCACAGCTTTTTTTCTGTCATTCCGGCGAAAGCCGGAATCCCGCGCAAATACAGCGCGGTACGCGCACATACACGCGATGGCGCCAGCAGGCGACAGCGCGAATCTTTGGCCGTCCGCCTTTCCCTCGAGCCGTCATGAAGGAGCGCGAGGCGCGCGCTTTCTATGCGGGATTCCGGCTTTCGCCGGAATGACATGGAGGGGACCGGAATGACATGGAGGGGACCGGAATGACATAGAGGAGGCCGGTATGACATGGAGGGGGCCGGTATGACGGGGTAAAGGGCGGGAATAGCGAGGTAAGGGGCGGGAGTGACGAGGTAAGGGGCGGGAGGTTCCGCGCCGACCGGCGCGCAAGCGGTGGGGGAAAGGGGCCTCGGCGGCGCACGTATCCGCTGGGGGAAGGAGGCGCCGATATGCCCCCCACCGGCGCGACTTCGGGCTGCGCCCTCGTCTTGCCGACTCCCCCTCAAGGGGGGAGTGATGCGGATTTGCCCCGGGGGCTCAGGGGGGCTCAAGGGGGATCTCAGGGAGTTCTCAAGGGGGCTCAGGGGGGGCTCAGGGGGGGCTCAGGGGGGCTCAGGGGTGAGACGAGGCCCAGTCGGCGCCCATGCCGATCTCCACCTCCAGCGGCACGGCCAGTTCCGCCACCCCGCTCATGAGGCCGGCGACGATCCGGCCGGCGTCTTCGGCGGCGTCCTCGGCGACCTCGAACACCAGTTCGTCATGCACTTGCATGATCATGGAGACCGGCGCGCCGTCCTTGTCAATCCATGCGGCCACGGCCAGCATGGCCTTCTTGATAATGTCGGCGGCGGTGCCCTGCATGGGCGCGTTGATCGCGGTGCGTTCGGCGTATTGCCGGCGGGCGCGGTTGGAGGCGCCGATCTCCGGCAGATGCAGCCGCCGCCCGAAAACGGTCTCCACGTAGCCTTGGTCGCGGGCGGCGGCGCGGGTGGCGTCCATGAATGCCTTTACCCCCGGATAGCGGGAGAAATACAGTTCCATGTAGCGGCGGGCGAGGCCCTGTTCTATGCCCAACTGACGGGCGAGGCCAAAGGCGGACATGCCGTAGATCAAGCCGAAGTTGATGGCCTTGGCGTGGCGGCGCTGGTCGGCGGCGACTCGCTCCGGGGGAACGCCAAACACCTCGGCGGCGGTGGCGCGGTGAATGTCCGCGCCGCGGCGGAATGCCGCCAGCAGCCCGGCGTCGCCGGAAAGATGGGCCGCAATACGCAATTCGATCTGCGAGTAATCCGCCGACAACAGCAGGTTGCCCGGCCGGGGGACAAAAGCGGCGCGGATGCGGCGCCCTTCGGCGGTGCGCACCGGAATGTTTTGCAGGTTGGGGTCGGACGAGGACAGGCGGCCGGTCGCCGCCACCGCCTGGTGGTAGGTGGTGTGGATGCGCCCGCTGCCGGGATGGACCAGTTGCGGCAGCTTGTCGGTGTAGGTGGACTTGAGTTTGCTGTACTCGCGGTGCTCCAGGACCAGGCGCGGCAGTTCGTAGCCGCTTGCCGCCAGTTCGCGCAGTACGCCCTCGGCGGTGGAGGGCTGCCCCCCGGGGGTCTTGCGCAGCACCGGCAACTGCAACTTGCCGTAGAGCACTTCCTGAAGCTGCTTCGGCGAGGAGACGTTGAACGGCGCGCCGGCGGCGGCATGGGCCTCGCCCTCCAACCTTGCGATCAGCGCGCCGAGGTCGGCGCTCTGCCGGCGCAGCATGTCCGGGGCTATGCCGACGCCGTTCGCCTCCATCCGCGCCAGCACCGGCACCAGCGGCATTTCGATCTCCTCGAATACCCGCCGGCGGGCGCCGGCGGCGCGCAGCCTGGGCCACAGCGTCCCGTGCAGGCGCAGGCCGAGCTCGGCGCGCTCGGCAGCGCAGGCCGCGAAGCGATCCAGTGGGCGCTCCGGCGGCGGGCGCTGCAGCGACAGCTGCTCCTCGCCGGCGTCCGCCGCGGCTTCGGCGTCTTCGGCGGCGGCCTTGTGTCCCAGGTATTTCAGCGCCAGGCCATCGCGGTCGTGGCGCGAGCCGGTGCTGTCCAGCACGTAGGACTCCAGCATCACGTCGAAGCGCGCGTTGCCCAGAACGATGCCGTGGCGGGCCAGGAGCAGGACGGCGCGCTTGAGGTCGTGCCCGACCTTGGGTTTGCCGGGGTCTTCCAGCAATGGCCTGAGCGCGGCGAGCGCGTCTGCGCGCGCCAGCGGGCGCGCCGCGCCCCGGGCGGCGCCGTCCAGGGGCAGGTAGGCGCCGCGGCCCTCCCGGTCGCTGAAGGCGATGCCCCGCAATTCGGCCTGGTGCGGGTCCGGCGCCTCGGCGCGCACGTCCAGGGCGACGAGCGGCGCCCCGGCCAAGCGCGCGAGCCAGCGTTGCAATTCTTCCGCGGTACCGATGGCCCGGTACTCGGGGGGGCGCCCGGCGGCGTCCCGGCGCGGCGCAGCCTCCAATTCTCCCAGCCAGGTCTTGAACTCGAGCCGGGCATACAGGGCGCGCAGGGCCTCCGAATCCGGCGCGGCCACGGCCAGGTCCGCCGGCCCCTCGGCCAGCTCCAGATCGGTCCTGACGGTGAGCAGCCGGCGCGCCAGAGGCAGGAATTCCAGGCAGGCGCGCAGGCTCTGCCCCGCCTTGCCCGCGATGTCGCCGGCGTGAGCGATCACCCCGTCCAACGAGCCATGTTCGCCCAGCCACTTCGCCGCGGTTTTGGGGCCTACCCCGGGGACGCCGGGCACGTTGTCGCTGGCGTCGCCCACCAGGGCCAGGTAGTCCACGATCCGCTCCGGCGGGACGCCGAACTTGGCGATGACCCCGTCGCGGTCGTACACCGCCCGCCGCATACCGTCCACCATACGCACTTGGCTGCCCACCAGCTGCGCCAGATCTTTGTCGCCGCTGGAGATCAGCACCGTGTCCCCGGCCCCGGCGGCGGCTGTCGCCAGGGTGCCGATCACGTCGTCCGCTTCGACCCCGGGGACGCACAGCCGCTTCAGCCCCATGGCCGTCACTGCCTCGGACACCGCCTCCAGCTGGGTACGCAACTGCGGCGGCATGGGCGGGCGGTTGGCCTTGTAGCCGGGGTACAAGCGGTCGCGGAAGGTGCCGCCCGGCGCGTCGAACACTACCGCCATGCGGCGCGGCTTACGCTCGGCCAGCAGGCGCCGCAACATGAGGATAATGCCGTACACGGCGCCGGTGGGCGCGCCCGCCGAGGTGGTGAGACCGGGCATGGCATGAAAGGCCCGGTACAGATACGAAGAACCGTCCACCAGGACGAGGGGCTCGGGATCGCGCATATTTTCAGGGGCGCATCTTCAGGGGCGCATCTCAGGAATGCATCTCAGGGGCGCATCGAGACGGACAGCGGCGAGAGGCGGCGCCCGCTCAGGCCGCCGGCGGCGCCAAGTCCCGATAGATCGCGGCGTCGGCCTCGCTGAAACAGCAGCATACGATGCGATCCAGGAGGGCCTCGCCCCCGGCCAGGGCCGCCAACGCGACCCGTGCCGCGGCGCGCCGGGGATAGCCGTATGCGCCGGTAGAGATGGAGGGGAAGGCGATCGCGCGCGCGCCGCACTCGCCGGCCAGGGCGAGGGCACGGCGGTAGCAGGCGGCGAGCAACTCGGCCTCGCCGTGGCCGCCGCCGCGCCACACCGGGCCGACGGCGTGGATCACCCAGCGCGCCGGCAGGTCGAAGCCGGGAGTGTATTTGGCGTCTCCGGTCTCGCAACCGCCCAGGGCGCGACAGGCCGCCAGCAGGCCCGGCCCGGCGGCGCGGTGGATGGCGCCGTCCACGCCGCCGCCGCCCAGCAGCGTCCTGTTGGCGGCATTGACAATCGCGTCCACCTTAAGGGTGGCGATGTCGGCAACCACGATCTC
>JAPPPX010000020.1 GCA_028817305.1 Gammaproteobacteria bacterium
GGAATCCAGCGTATAAAGCGCGCGCTTCGCGCTCCTTCATGACGGCTCGAGGGCGCGGCGGGCGGCCATAAACTCGCGCCGCCGCCTGCCGGCGCCATCGTGCGAATGTGCGCGTTCCGCGCTCTATTTGCGCTGGATTCCCGCCTGCGCGGGAATGGCGGATATTTGCCATGCCAGGGGGTAGTTTTTCGGGCGGCTCTGGATTTTCGGAGTCTTTGCACAGACTGGCAGGCGGGCATCCGGCGAATAAAGCCCCCCTCGTCATTCCCGCCCTTTACCTCGTCATTCCGGCGAAAGCCGGAATCCCGCATAGAAAGCGCGCGCTTCGCGCTCCTTCAGGGCGGAGCGGGGGCGCGGCAGACAGCCATAAACTCGCGCCGCCATGCCGGGCCGCTAAACGGAGGCGGCGCCCGCGCCCGAGCGGCCGACCAGGAACGGAAACGGGGCTGACAAGCGCCCGTCGCGGATCTCCCATACCTGGTCCGCCAGTACCAGGGCGCGGTTCAGGTCGTGGGTGGTAAAGACGATGGTTTGCCCGTCGTGCAGGCGTATTTTGCGTATCAGATCTTCCAGCATGGATACGGCTTCCCGGTCCAAGGGGGCGAAGAGCTCGTCGAGCAGCAATGCCCTGGGCTGCAGAACCAGCAACCGGGCGACGGCCACCTGTTGCGCCTGACCTCCCGACAGCTCGCGGGCGTCTTTCTCCGCCAGCGCGCCCAGCTCCAGGCCCTCCAGGCACTGCCGCGCCAGCGACCGGCGCAAGGAGCGACCCATGCCGCGAAAGCGCAGGCCGACCGCCACGTTATCCAGCGCGGTGCCCCGGAACAGGAAGGGCGCCTGGGGCAGAAAGCCTACCGAGCGGCGCAGGGCGCCGAGCGCCGACTGCCCGAGGCAGCGGATCTCTCCATGGATCGGCGGCAACTCCAGCGCCAGCGTCTTCAGCAAAGTGCTCTTGCCCGCCCCGTTGGGCCCCACAAAGGCCACGATACTCCCCTGCCCCACTTCCAGGTCTATGCCCTTCAGTACCGGGTTATCGGCCGCATATCCGCAGGCAAGCCCTCGCAACAGGTAGGTGGGAGGAGGCATCAGGACTTCTGTTGCAGTTGTTGCGGCCCGAAGGTAACCACAAACGCGATAAGCAGCAGCAAAATACCCAGCGCCAGGGCGAATTCGAAATCTCCGCGCGCGGTCTCCAGCGCGATCGCGGTGGTCATCGTACGAGTAAATCCATGGATGTTCCCGCCCACGATCATGGCGATGCCCACTTCGCTGATCGCCCGCCCGAAACCTACGATGGCGGCGGCCAGCAGCGCATAGCGCATCTCATCCATCAGCACCAAGCCGCGCTGCAGCGGCGAGGCGCCCAGGATGCGGCTGGTGTAGTCAATCCTCCAGTCCGCGTTCCGGACCGCGGCGATGCTCAGGTTCCATATCAACGGGAAGATCAGGAGGAACTGGCCGATGGCGATGGCGCCCCGAGTGTACAGCAGGTGCCACTCCCCCAGCGGGCCCCGGTGACTCAGCATGCCGTACAGCAGCATCCCGACCACCACCGTAGGCATGGCCATCAGGGCATTGAGCAGGCCCAGCAGCAGACTGCGCCCCGGAAACCGCGCGACGGCGACCAGGATCCCAAGGGGTATGCCGACCAGAGAGGCCATCAGGACGGCCGCCAGAGAAATGACCAGCGAGGTGGCGGCCACCCGGCAGACATCGGCATCCAGGGAGATCAGCAACAGCGCCGCTTCCCGCAAAGACTCCAGAAGAAAACTCACGTTCCCGTACCAACGGCCCCGCGACCGGGGCAAAAAACGAATGCGGGCAACAGGGTCAATGTGCCCGGCGGTCAGCCGCCGGATAGAACGGCAACTGTCCATGCAACCGGAAATTGCCGATCAGCGCCTGACCTTCCGAACCGACCAGGAACCCGATCAGGAGACGGGCGGCATCGTAGCGCACATGAGGATGCCGCTCCGGATTGACGGCGATGACATGGTAGGGGTTGTGCAGCGCCGGGTCGCCTTCCGCGCGGATCTGCAGCCGAACCCGGTCGCCGAGGGCAAGGTAAGTGCCCCGGTCGCTCAAGACGTATGCCTGCCGTTCCACGGCCAGCAACAAGGACGCCGCCATGCCCTGCCCCACCGAAAGATACCAGTCTCCCCGGGGCGCGACGCCGGCCTGGCGCCATAGCGCCAATTCCTTCTGGTGCGTCCCGGAGTTGTCGCCGCGGGAAACGAAAGCCGCGCCATGCGCGGCGATGGCGCGCAG
Source organism: Gammaproteobacteria bacterium (assembly GCA_028817305.1). Taxonomy (GTDB): domain Bacteria; phylum Pseudomonadota; class Gammaproteobacteria; order Porifericomitales; family Porifericomitaceae; genus Porifericomes; species Porifericomes azotivorans. The sequence goes on from JAPPPX010000020.1 coordinate 2,269, forward strand.
GATGGAAAAAATGCCGTCGTCCGCCGCCGGCAGGCCGCCGCCGGGCCCCAGGAGAATAAAGTCGTTGCGCATAACCAGGCGGCGGCCCACGCCCCAGCCCTCCCGGACGAAGCGTTCCTCCGCCTCGGGCGCGTGCAGAAGCAGCGCGTCCACATCGCCGTTGCGCCCCAGCCGCAGGGCTTGTCCGGAACCGACAGCGATTACCCGCGCCATGACGCGATGCCGGCGCTCGAAGGCGGGGATCAATACGCCCACCAGGCCGCTGTCCTCAATGCTGGTGGTAATGGCCAACAAGATCTCCCGCTCCGCCGCCCGGGACAGGCACACCGCCGGCAGCGCCGCCAGCATGGCGGCCAGCGCCAGCACGCCCGGCCAGCCTCGCGGGCGCGAACGGCGGCTACGGCCCCGGACGTCGTCGCGGAAGTGCCTGGAAAAGGGCATCGGGAAAGTGTACCGTAGAACCGATGGCGGAGGAATCGGCGCGGGAACGATGCAAAATCTGTTCATAAAAACCTTTGGCTGCCAAATGAACGAGTACGACTCCGCCAGGATTGCGGACCTGCTGCGCGAGTCCCATGGCCTGACCCTGACCGCGGACCCGTCGCGGGCGGACGTGCTGCTGATCAATACCTGCTCGGTGCGCGAGAAGGCCCAGGAAAAGGTTTTTTCCCTGCTCGGGCAGTGGCGCGAATGGAAACGGCAGCGCCCCGAATTGCTGATCGGCGTGGGGGGCTGCGTAGCCAGCCAGGAGGGGGCCGCGCTGCGGCGCAGGGCCGCATGCGTGGACGTCGTATTCGGCCCGCAAACCCTGCACCGTCTGCCCCGGCTGCTGGACCGGGTGCGGAAAACGCGCAAGCCCGCCATTGACATTTCGTTCCCCGAGATCGAGAAATTCGATTGCCTGCCGCCCCCGCGCGGCGGGGTCACGGCCTGGGTGTCCATCATGGAAGGGTGCAGCAAGTATTGCAGTTTTTGCGTCGTTCCCTACACCCGCGGGGAAGAGTTCAGCAGACCGCTGGACGACGTCCTTGCCGAAATCGCCGCTTTGGCGGAGCAGGGAACCCGCGAGGTCACCCTTCTCGGCCAGAACGTCAACGCCTACCGGGGGCGCATGCACGGCGGCGGCACGGCGGACCTCGCCTGCCTGATCGAGTACCTGGCGAGTCTCGACGGAATCGGCCGTATTCGCTACACTACCTCGCACCCCATAGAGATGAGCGACCGGCTGATTGATGCCTACACGCGAACCCCGCAACTGGCGAGCCACTTGCACTTGCCGGTGCAGAGCGGCTCGGACCGAATCCTCAGTCTGATGAAGCGCGGCTACACCGCCATGGAGTACAAGTCCTGGATCCGCCGCCTGCGGCGGGCACGGCCGGGGATCGGCATATCCTCCGACTTCATCGTGGGGTTCCCGGGAGAGACGGAAGAAGACTTTGCGGCCACCCTGCGGCTGGTCGAGGAGGTGGGATTCGATCAATCTTTCAGTTTCCTGTACAGCCGGAGGCCGGGCACCCCAGCCGCATCCCTTGCGAACGAAGTGCCCGCCGAGGTCAAGAAGCGGCGGCTGCGCGCGCTGCAGGAATTGATTGACCGGCAGGCCCTCGAGATCGCCCGTTCCATGGTGGGCGGCACGTGCCGCGTCCTGGTGGAGGGGCCGGCGCGCAGGGGCCCCCGGGAATCGTTGTGCGGGCGCACGGAAAACAACCG
>JAPPPX010000037.1 GCA_028817305.1 Gammaproteobacteria bacterium
ATGTGCGCGTTCCGCGCTCTATTTGCGCGGGATTCCGGCTTTCGCCGGAATGACAGAAAAAAGCAGGAATGGGGGAGTGATGCGCAGGAATGGCGGGGAGGGAATCGTTTCCCCTCGATGGAATGGCGGGGAGGGAATCTTTTCCCCTCGATTGCGTAACGGCTAGAGGCGGCCAGGGAGTACGGATGTTTACCGGTATCGTGCAGGCGGTAGGTCGTGTCGCCGGGGTTGTCGGCGGGGAAGGCGGCGGGATGCGGATGCAGGTCGAGACCGCGGCCTTGGGCCTGGCGGGGGGCGTTGTGGGGGAGAGCGTCGCTGTCAATGGCGTGTGCTTGACGATCGCCGCCGCGGACGAACGCGGGTTCCATGCCGATGTCTCTGCCCAGACCCTCGCCTGCACTACCTTCGCCCGCGTTCGCAGGGGCGCCAGGGTCAATCTCGAGCGGGCGCTGACCCTGGCTACGCCCCTGGGTGGCCACTTGGTCAGCGGCCATGTGGACGAGGTGGGCGAGGTGCTGTCCTGTGCCGAGTCCGGCGGCGGCCGCCGCATGATGTTGCGGGCGTCGGCAAACCTTGGGCGCTACCTGTGCGAACGCGGCTCCGTCTGTGTGGACGGCGTGAGCCTGACCGTGGTCGCTGTGGCCGCCGCGGCGGGCGTTGCCGCCGGCGGCACGGAGTTCGCTTTGCAGCTGGTCCCGCATACCCTGCAAAGCACTACCCTGGGGGAGCGCGGGCCGGGAGACCGGGTCAATCTGGAGGCGGACCTCGTCGCCCGCTATCTGGATAAACTGCTGGAGGCGGGCGTCCCCGCCCCCCGCGCCGCCGCTCGTCGTTCCTGAACGGCGCGGCGGTTGGCTGCTTCAGCGAGGCGCGTTCGGATGCGCGTTCGGCCCCGCGGCCGGCGCCTGGGCGTCGGCGCCGTATTTCCGGATGTATTCCCTGGCCAGGGTATTTGCCGCCGTCAGCTCTTCGGCGGACAGTTTTTCCCGCGCCTGAGCGACGGCTCGCTCGGATGGCGGGTGTTCCGCTTCCGCTCCCACGCGGTACCAGGCATAGGCGCGCTCGTAGTCCAGAGGCAGCCCTTTGCCCTTCATGTAGAGGTTGCCCAGCTTGAACTGCGCCTGCGGGATGCCTTGCTCGGCGGCGCTTTGCAGCCAGTGGGCGGCCTGCTTCGCGTCGCGCTCGGCGCCCCGCCCCTCCAGGTACATCGTCCCCAGGTAGTACATCGCGTAGCCGTGGTCCGCGCCCTCTGCCAGCGCCTGCATGATGACGAAAGACCGCTGGTAATCCCCTTGCAGGTAGGCGACCACCCCGTCGTTGAAATCGGCGTAGGCCGGGGCGGCGTACAGCCAGCCCATCGTCAGGCACAGCGCCAGGCGGCGGCGCCTTTTCGCGCCGGAGTTCCTGTTTGCGTCCGGGCTCCTGTTCGCGGTCGCGTCGCGGTTCCTGTACGGCGAAGGCATGGCGGCATTATATCGCCGCCGCCAGTGCGACGGAAGTGTGCGTAGGGTGCCGCATGTGCCGGGCCTTGACACGGGCCTTGACAGGGCTGGACAAAGCGTTGCGTATGTTGTAGGATTAATTTCTGGCCGCTGTCCTGGCAAAGCCCAAGTGCGGCATTCGCTTGGCCCTCTCAATTGCCTGGACGGCGGCCTCTTTATTGGGGCCGCCTTTCTATGAGGCGCGATGCGGGGGGCAGGAGCGTTGTTAACGGCTGCGCCCGTCTTGCGCCGGCACGGTACGGCGATCTTGCCGCCGGGATGAGCCTGGCGTATGCTGGAAATACTTCGTGACCCGGCAAAAAGAGGTCCCGGAAGATAGAGAACTCTGCAGGAAAATCTCTCAGATAATCGGCGGCGCAAGGAATATGTCTGGCAAGAACCACACCGTTACTATCGTTGACAACGCCAGCGGGCGGCAGTTCGACTGCCCGGTGATCCGCGGCACCGACGGGGCGCCAGTGATCGATTTGCGCCGGCTGTATGCCGAGCTCGGCATGTTTTCCCTGGACCCCGGATACTTAACCACCGCCTCCTGCCGCAGTGCCATCACTTACTTGGACGGCAATCAAGGGATATTGCTGCACCGCGGCTACCCCATAGAGCAGTTGGCCGAGCAAAGCTCCTTCCTGGAGGTCTGTTATCTGCTGTTGTACGGCGAATTGCCGACCCGTAGCCAGATGGCGGAGTTCGATGCTGCGATTCGGCGCCGCGGCATTGTCCACGAACACCTGGAGCGCTTCTATTCCGGCTATCTGCACGATGCGCATCCCATGTCCATTCTGGTGGGCGTTACCGGGGCGCTTTCCTCTTACTACCACGAGGCCCTGGACATCATGGATCCCGAAGACCGGGACCTCACCGCCAAGCGGGTTATCGCCAAGATGCCGGTGCTTGCCGCTCACTGCTACAAGCACAATGTCGGCCATCCCTTCGTGTATTCGCGGGCCGATCTGGGCTATGTGGAGAATTTTCTGAACATGATGTTCTCGGTGCCCCACATCGCGTATCAGTCCAGCCCCACGGCAGTCGAGACGCTGGACAAGCTGCTGATTTTGCATGCCGATCACGAGCAGAACGCCAGCACTTCGACGGTGCGGCTCGCCGGTAGCGCCGAGGCCAATCCATTCGCCTGCATCTCCGCCGGCATCGTAACCCTGTGGGGGCGCGCCCACGGCGGCGCCAACGAGGCCGTGATCCGAATGTTGAAGGAGATCGGTTCGCCGGCAAATATCGGCAAGTACATTGCCCGCGCCAAGGACAAGAACGACCCCTTCCGGCTGATGGGGTTTGGCCACCGGGTTTATAAGAACTACGATCCGCGCGCCACCATCATTCGCAAGTCCTGTCATGATTTGCTGCGGGAAATTGATGCGGGTAACCAGCCGCTGTTCGAGATCGCCCTGCAGATGGAGGAGATCGCGTTGCGGGACGAGTACTTTATTGAGCGCAAGTTGTACCCCAACGTGGATTTTTACTCGGGGCTGATCCTCCAGGCCATGGGCATCCCCATGTCCATGTTTACCGTGTTGTTCGCCCTGGCCCGCTCTGCCGGCTGGATCGCGCAGTGGCTGGAATTGATGAACGATCCCGAGTTCCGCATAGGGCGGCCGCGGCAACTCTACATCGGCCGCGAGCGGCGCGATTACGTGCCGATGGAAAAGCGCAAGGAAGCGGGCAAATGAGCGTCGCCCCGGTGCGCGTCGCCGTTACCGGGGCAGCCGGGCAGATCGGCTACGCCCTGCTGTTCCGGCTGGCGGCCGGGGAAATGCTGGGGCGGGAGCGACCGTTGGTTCTCCATCTGCTGGAGGTTCCGCGGGCCATGGCCGCCTTGCGCGGGGTGGTGATGGAATTGGAGGATTGCGCCTTCCCGTTGCTACAGGGGCTGGAGGTGACGGACGACCCCCGGGTGGCCTTTCAGGACGTGGATTTTGCTTTTCTGGTCGGTTCCCGCCCGCGAGGCAAGGGTATGGAGCGCGGCGATCTGTTGCAGGTCAACGCGGAGATCTTCCGGGTTCAGGGGCAGGCATTGAACGAGTGCGCCAGTCGGCGCGCGCGGGTATTGGTAGTAGGCAATCCGGCCAATACCAACGCCCTGATTGCGCTGCACCATGCCCCTGAGTTGCCGCGCGAGAATTTCAGCGCCATGACCCGCCTGGACCATAATCGGGCGCTCGCCCGACTGGCCCGGCAGACCGGCAAGGGGGTGGGCGATATCCGCCGCCTGTGCATCTGGGGCAACCATTCTTCCACCCAATACCCGGACATCGGTCATGCCACCGTGGCCGGCGCGCCGGCCGCGGAATTGGTGTCCCAGGATTGGCTGGAGCGGGAATTCATTCCGCGGGTGGCCGGGCGGGGGGCGGAGATCATAGAGATGCGGGGGGCGTCCAGCGCCGCCTCGGCCGCCGCCGCCGCCCTGGCGCATATGCGTGACTGGACGTTGGGCAGTGCGCCGGAGGACTGGGTGAGCATGGCTGTCCCCAGCGACGGCGCTTACGGCATCCCGGAAGGGCTGGTCTATTCTTTTCCGGCGGTCTGCCGCGACGGGCGGTACGAGGTCGTGCGGGACTTGGCGATTAGCGAGTTCAGCCGTGGCCGCATGGACGCGACCCGCCGGGAATTGGAGGAGGAGAGGGAGGCAGTACGCTCGCTGCTGTAGTCTTTCCGCTCCTACGGGGGACGATGCGCAGCGCTGTCCCGGAGGCTGACGATGCGCCAGTTGCGGCGTTGCGCCTCCGCCTGCAACAGGGGGTCCGGGTCCACGGCCACCGGGTGGCGCACTTGGCGCAACAGCGGCAGGTCGTTGTGCGAGTCGCTGTAAGCCCAGCTCCCTTCCAGGGTTTCCCCGTGGGCCGAGAGCCAATCCTGAAGCCGCGTAACCTTGCCTTCCGCAAAAGAAGGCGTACCGGCCACTTCCCCGGTATAGAGGCCGTCCCGCATCTCCGCTTCGCTGGCGATCAGGTGCTCGATGCCGAATAAGCCGGCGATCGGTTCGGTCAAAAAGCGGTTGGTGGCGGTGATGATCAATAGCGTGTGTCCCTGGCGACGGTGCCCTTCGACGAGTTGCAGCGCCGCCTGCAGGACGATGGGCCGGATCTTGCTCTCCAGGTACTCTGCGCGCCAGCGCGCGAGGCGCTCCGGTGGCTGTTTTGCCAGGGAGCCGAGTTGAAAACGAAGGAATGCGCGGATATCGAGCGCGCCCTCCCGGTATTGGCGGTGAAACCGTTCGTGGGCCGCCCGCAGGCTGGGGGCGGCGGAGGGGCGCTCGCTGAGGAATTCCCCCCACAGCCGGTCGCTGTCTCCGGCGATCAGGGTGTCGTCCAGGTCGAAGATGCTCAGCGTCATGGCCGCGTTCCGGTTGCCGTTTCCCGTGTTCCGGCGGGAGCGGTGGGCAGGGTCTTTACTCGGCGAATTCGGCCCGGAGCACTTTCCAGCTTTGTTCGCGGCCGGACAGGAGTTCGCAACCCAGGCGCTCCCCTTCCTCGCCGGGAGGTATGAGGCCGGTTACCAGGCCGGCCTGGGGTTTGTTCGCCAGATGGCGCTTCAGGCGGTAACGAATCGTCAGGGAGGGGTGCCGGTTGCGGATCATGCGCATGTCGCCCCGCCGCAGGCCCTGGCACTTGGCGTCCAGTACCTGGTACATCTCGAGGAAGGCGGCGGCCTCCTCGGCTCCCTCCGCGGCGGCTTCCTCCGTGCCGCCGCTCACGGCTGCGTCGTGCCCCGCCAGGAGCAGGGCGAGGGCCGCGGCCCGCAAGGCGCTCCCGGAGGCGTACCGAGCTCTGCCGCCAGCGGGCTGTGGCAGCAATGGAGGGGGCATCGTCAATCCAGGCGACTGCGCGGCATCCAGGCGTTCTGCCGGTGCGCGTGGGTGCGCCGGGTCAGGAGGTCTTGGGTCGCCTCGTCCTTATCCATGTTCATCGTTTTGTCTCCTGCACGGCGGTCTGCCGCGCGCCGGATTTACTATGGGCCGACTATGCGGGAAGATAAGGTCAGCGGTATTCTATTGCAAGGCTTCATGCCCCGCATGGTTGCGGGGAAAGGCGGATAAAGTCAGGTGCGAATTCATATTCTCGGTGTTTGTGGCGTCTTTATGGGAGGACTGGCCCTGCTTGCCCGCGCCCTGGGGCACCGGGTCGGCGGTACCGACCGGCGCTGCTACCAGCCGATGAAAGGGTTGTTGTGCCGGGAGGGGATCCAGATGCGGGAAGGATACGACCCGGCGGGCTGGCGGCATCCGGCCCCGGACCTGGTGCTGGTGGGCAATGCGCTGGCGCGCGACAATCCCTCGGTGGAGTTCCTGCTGAATAGTGGGTTACCCTATATCTCCGGGCCGCAATGGCTGGCGGAGCAGGTGTTGCGCCGGCGCCGGGTGCTGGCGGTGGCGGGCACGCACGGCAAGACGACTACCGCGGCTATGCTCGCCTGGTTGTTGGCGGACGCGGGTTTGGACCCCGGCTTTCTGGTGGGCGGCGTGGCGGAAAATTTCGGCGTTTCCGCCAGGCTGGGGACGGGCGATTTCTTCGTGGTGGAGGCAGACGAGTACGATTCCGCGTTCTTCGATAAGCGTTCCAAGTTCGTCCACTATTGCCCGCGGGTTTTGGTGCTGAACAATATTGAGTTCGATCACATGGACATATTCGATTCGTTGGCCGCGATACGCCGCCAGTTCCATCACCTGTTGCGCGTGGTGCCCGGTTCCGGGCAGGTAATCGCCCATGCCGGCGACCCCGAGATCCAAAGCGTGCTGGAGATGGGCTGCTGGACTCCGGTGGAGCGTTTCGGCGCCCCGGACGGCCGTTGGCAGGCGCGGCCGTTGCGCCCGGACTGGGGGCGCTTCGAGGTTCTGGACGGCAGTCGGCGGGTCGGGGAGGTGCAATGGCGGCTGTTCGGGAGGCACAATGCCGACAATGCGCTGGCGGCGCTGGCGGCGGCGGTTCATGCGGGCATCGCGCCAGAGAGCGCCTGCCGTTCGCTGGCGTCGTTTCGCCCGGTATGCCGGCGGCTGCAACGGCTGGCCACGGTGCGCGGCATTGAGATATACGACGATTTCGCCCATCACCCGACGGCGATCCGCGCCACCTTGCAGGCCCTGCGGGGGGCGGTGGGCAAGCGGCGTATCCTGGCCGCGCTGGAGCCGGCCTCCCATACCATGCGCCGGGGCGGGCACGGGCGGGAACTGGCCCGTTCCCTGGGCGAGGCGGATCGGGTTCTGCTCTGTCGCCCTGCGGGGCTGCGCTGGGACCTGGAGGAGGCGACCGCGGAATTGGGCGGGCGCCGGGAGGTGTACGAGGAGGCAGAGGAGATCGGGCGGCGCCTGTGCGAACTGGCCCGGCCGGACGATGTCATCCTGCTGATGAGCAATGCCGCTTTCGGCGACCTGCCTCGCCTGTTGCCGGCCCGGTTGGCGGCGGACGCGGCATGAAGTCTGCCGCGAAACCCGCCGCGGCGCCTCCCGGGAGGGCGGCGCCGTGAATATTCCCCTGTTCCCGCTGGACGCCGTCTTGTTTCCCAAGGGCGCCATCATGTTGCAGATCTTCGAGCAGCGTTATATCTCCATGATCAGCCAGTGCCTGCGCCAGGATGCGGGCTTCGGGATTTGCCTGGGCAAGGGCCGCGAGGGCAAGGGCGCCGACGGGATGCACGGGGTGGGGACTTACGCCCGCATCTTCGATTGGGAGCAGCTGGACAGCGGTTTGCTGGGGATCCGTTGCCGGGGCGAGCGGCGCTTTACGATTATGAGCCGCACGCGGCGGCAAGACGGCCTGAACGAGGCCGAGGTGCGCTGGCGCCCGGAGAAGCCGTGCGCGGAGTCGCCGCCTATCCTCCGGGCCTGCGTGGACTATCTGCAACGCCGGTCAGGCCGGGAGAACCTTCCTTTCTCTCTGGACGACGAGGAGGCCACGGCCGACCCGCACTGGGTCAGTTACCGGCTGGCCGAGTTGTTGCCGCTGACCGTCAAAAGCCGGCAGACCGTGCTGGAGATGGACGACGCCCCGTTGCGGCTGAAGACCTTGTTCGCGGTTGTCCAGACCCTGGATAGCGGGGATCAGCCTTCCTGAGCGGCAGCCGTCGCGACCGGTTCTTCGATCACCGGGTTTTGCAGTTCGCCGATTCCTTCGATCCGAATGCAGACCGTATCCCCCGGCCGCAGGTAGCCGCGGGGCGTCATGCGTACTCCCACCCCCGCTCCGGTGCCGGTGGCGATGATGTCGCCTGGCTCCAGAGTCATGACGATGCTCAGATATTCCACCATGCGGCAGCAATCGAAGATCATTTCGGAGGTGCGGAAGCTTTGCCGCAGTTCCCCGTTCACCCGGGTCTCGATGCCCAGGTTTTGGGGGTCGCCGAGTTCCTCCGGGGTCACCAGCCAGGGGCCCAGCGGGCCGTGCGTGTCGAAGGATTTGCCCAGCGTCCAGGTGGGGGAACGGGCCTGCCAGTCGCGCACGGTAACGTCGTTAACGGCCAGGAAGCCGCCGATCGCCTCGGCGGCCCTCTCCCGCGGCACATGGCGGCAACGCCGCCCGATCACCAGGCCCAGTTCGCCCTCGTAGTCCAGTTTCTCCGAGACCCTGGGGCGGTGGATGGCGTCGCCGGGGCCGATCACGCAGGTCGGTTGCTTGGTGAAGAAAGAGGGGTACGGGTTGCGCGGCAGGCCGGTCTCCCGGATGTGATCGGAGTAGTTCAATGCCGCGCCGAGGAATTTCGGGGGGCGCGCGATCGGCGCCTGTAGCCTTACCTTGGCCAGCGGCAGGCGCGGGGCGCGGCGGCGCAGCCGTTGCAGCGTCTCCCGGGCCGCTGCGCCGCCCTCCAGGAAGCTTTGCATGTTGCGGGGCGCGTCGGCGGCATGCAGGGTGTCAATTACCTCCCCGTCTTCGATCAGCCCCAGCCGACTGCATTTGCCATCGGTGAACGTTGCGATTTTCACGCTGTATAATCCCGCCTCGGGCGGTCTGTCCCGGAAGGCCGGGTCGGGGTTCCCCCGGCGGCTTCTCCTCGGGCCCGGCCCCGGGCCCGGAGTTGCGGGCCCGCTGCAAAATGATAGCAAGCGGAACGAAAGGACGGCAAACGGCGCCTGAGGCAGCCGACGGGCTCCAGTGGCTGTTTGCCTTCGCCATGGGTCTTTGCCCCTTGGCCGTCGCTGCGACGGACCTCCCGCGCGGCGCCCTGCTGGGTGCGGCAGCCGGTTTCTGTCTGCTCGCCGGCGCCTGCGGCATGGCGGCCCTGCGCCGCCGGCTGCCTGCCTGGTGCTTCCTGCCGATCCTTTTTCTGCTTTGCGGTACGGCCGCCTATGCGGCGCGGCTGGCGGTCGCCTTCTGCTGCTACCCCTGGTTCGCCTCCCTGGAGGCTATCCTGCCGCTGGCAGGGGTCAGCGTCGCGGTGTTGCTGTCTGCCCGGGAGATCGCGCTTTCTTCCCGCCGGCCGCTGGCCGCCCTGCGGCCGGCCCTGGTTGCCGCCATGGGCGCCTGGCTGCTCCTGGCGGCGGCGGGAACGGCGCAGACGCTGCTGAATGCAGGCCGGCTCGGGGCTCCGGTGGAGGCTGGCGGCTACATTGCCCTGGCGCCCCCGCGGCAGCCTTTCGCCGCCTTTTTGTTGCTGGGGCTTTTGCTGGCCCTGGCCGCCGCTCTGCGCCTGGCCCGCGGCCGGCGATCCTGAGCTTTTGATGACCCTCCGGGACCGGCGCCGATTGTTCGCGCGACTGCGGCGGGAAAATCCCCGCCCGACCACCGAGTTGCGCTACTCGACCCCCTTTGAGTTGCTGGTATCGGTCATGCTTTCCGCGCAATCTACCGATGTGCGCGTTAATCAGGCGACCGAGGGGCTGTTCCGGGCCGCGGACAACCCCCAGGCTATGCTCCGTCTCGGGTTGCGGGGACTGAAGCGGCATATCCGCTCGATTGGCCTGTATAACTCCAAGGCGAAGAACATTCTGGAGACTTGCAGGTTGCTGCTGCGCCGCCACCGCGGACAGGTGCCGTCCCGGCGCGAGGAGTTGGAGGCGCTGCCCGGCGTTGGCAGGAAAACGGCCAATGTAGTCCTGAACACCGCCTTCGGGCAGCCCACGATTGCCGTGGACACCCATATTTTTCGGGTCTCGAACCGCACGGGCCTGGCGCCCGGCGGCACCCCGCTGCGGGTGGAGCAGGAACTGCTGCGCCAGGTTCCGGCCGAGTTCCAGCGGCACGCGCACCACTGGCTGATCCTGCATGGGCGCTATGTCTGCCGGGCGCGCGCGCCGCTTTGCGGCCAATGCCATATCCGCGACCTCTGCGCTTGGCCGCACAAGCCGAGCGCGGCGGGAGGGTCGCCGCGCGCCGCCGTAGCGAGGTAGGAGCGGGGCAGTAGAGATGCCATCGCGGGTGTTGCCGCAGCCCGAGTTGGCCGCGGGGCTGGGTCCCGAACCGGGATGCTGTGGAGGTCGTTTGGCGCGTCCGGCCGCGGGGGGGCCGGGTAGGCGGCGGGGGTTTCAGCTGGCTACAGTGGTGAACTGCAGGCCGATCCCTGCCACTTCTACCTTGTCTTTGTCCTTCAGCGGATGAGCCCGGGGGCCTATGGGGTGGCCGTTGACCAGGGGATAGCGTTTGCCGTCGCCATCGCTCTCGATGTGCGTGAGGAAGTAACCCTGCGAGCGCCGCGAGATAGCCGCCACCTGTTTGCCGGGCTTGCCCAGCGTGACGATGGTCTTGGTCAGGTTCATGAAGCGCCCGGCGGTAGGGCCGTTGAGGATGGTCAGCCGTCCTACCTTCTGTTGCGGCTGTGACGGCGCGGAACCCGTCATGGTGGCGGCGCCCGCCTGCGCGGCGATCTTGGCCATTGCCGCCGCCGCCCCCGCCGAGTTCGGCCGTATGACGACGGTCTTCTCGAATTCCTCGTCCGCGGCCTGCGCCTCCTCGTTGACATACTGCAGTTCGTGTTGGCCGATAACGACGATGTCGCCATCGTTGAGCGCCCTCTTTTGCACCCGCTCGGCGTTGATGTAGGTGCCGTTCATGCTGCCCAGGTCTTCGAGGAAGGAGTC
>JAPPPX010000001.1 GCA_028817305.1 Gammaproteobacteria bacterium
TACGAAAGTGCGTAACGGTTCGCTCCCCGAGCAAGGGAAATGAAGAGCGCGAAATCCAGGGCGTACTACCTCGGCCGGGCGTCGCTACTTGGCCAGCGCGGCGCTACCTGGCCGGGGCGCCGCTACTTGGCGGCGAACTTCTGGCCCTGCGGCTTCTCTTCGGCGCCTTCCTGAGCAGGCTGGAATTGGTGCTCCTCCGTGGAGCCGCGCAGGGCCGCCACCGAGGCATCCTCGCCGTGAATGGCAGTGGTCACGGCGTCGAAGTACCCGGCGCCTACCTCGCGTTGGTGACGAGTCGCCGTGTAGCCCTCCTGCTCCGAGGAAAATTCCCGCTCCTGCAACTCCACATAGGCAGCCATATGGCGCTCCGTAAAGCGCTTGGACAAATGGAACATGGAGTAGTTCAGGCTGTGGAAGCCTGCCAGCGTAATGAACTGGAATTTGTAGCCCATGGCCGCTAACTCCTCGTGGAAATTGGCGATGACCCGGTCTTCCAGGTTGCGTTTCCAGTTGAAAGAGGGCGAACAGTTATAGGCCAGGATTTGATCCGGGTACTCCTTATGGATGCTCTCGGCAAAGCGCCTGGCGTAATCCAGATCCGGAGTGGGCGTCTCGCACCAGATCAGGTCGGCATACGGCGCGTAGGCCAGCCCCCGGGCCACCGCCGGTTCCAATCCGCAACGCGTCATGAAGAAACCCTCGCGGGTGCGTTCCCCGGTCAGGAAGGGCTGGTCGCGCTCGTCCGTGTCGGAGGTAAGCATCCCGGCACCCTCGGCGTCCGTGCGGGCCATGATCACGGTGGGCACGTTCATCGCGTCGGCAGCCAACCGGGCGGCCTGCAATTTCTCCACTGCCTCCTGGGTAGGGACCAGCACCTTGCCGCCCATGTGGCCGCACTTCTTTGCCGAGGACAGTTGATCCTCCAAGTGAATGGCCGCGGCGCCCGCCTCGATCATGTGCTTGACCAATTCGAAGGCGTTCAACACGCCGCCAAAGCCGGACTCGGCGTCGGCGACAATAGGCGCGAACCAGTCTATGTAATCGCGGCCCTCGGCATGGTGGATCTGATCCGCGCGCATCAAGGTGTTGTTGATGCGCCGGACCACCGTAGGCACGCTGTCCACCGGGTACAGAGACTGGTCCGGGTACATCTCCATGGCGCTGTTGGCGTCGCCCGCCACCTGCCAGCCGCTGAGGTAGATTGCGTCCAGCCCGGCCTTGACCTGCTGCAGAGCCTGGTTGCCGGTCATGGCTCCCAGGGCTTGCAGGTAGGGCCGTTCGTGCAGCATGCGCCAAAGTTTCTCCGCCCCGCGGCGGGCCAGCGTGTGCTCGACTTTCAGCGTACCCTGCAGACGATAGACGTCTCTGGCGGAGTATGTGCGCTCGACGTCGCGCCAACGCTTGTTTTCCCGCCAGTCCCGCTCAATTTCCCGGACCGCTTCCGGGCAATTTGTCGGGCCGTTTCCACCATTCATGGATTGGTCCATGACTACCTCCTCATTGTCTTCGTCTCTGCGCTGATTTGCCCCACGGCAAGCGAATACGATTCGCATTTCCATTAGAACCCCTGTTGCTGACGCACCGCAGGGAAACTGCCGAGTTGCAACACTACGGCCTTGTGTACCTATGGCCGAGTATCGGGGCGCACTTTACGCGGCAGTGCACCATATGGCAAGGGGTAAGGCAAACCGAAAGGCATAAAAGCGCGTGGAAAGCCCTTACGGACGGCAATTCCGGGGATCTGCGCATTCAGTCTCCGCGGCAGGGCGAAGAATGAAGCTTTGCCTGCCAGAAAATAATAAAATGATTGAAAAATAAATACTTACAAAAATATGTGCAAAATGTTTCGCAGAGCGGCGGCGAACAAGGCCCGGCGGATGTCCGGCGGATCTGTTGGGAGGGGAACTGCGCGACCGCCGCCTCTGTGTTGCCAGGCCGCGGACGTACTAAGGTATAATTCCCGGCATGACGGTGCGTCGTAAAAATTTTCCGGTCAAAGGGCTTCCGGAGGGGCCTGCTGAAGATCGCGGAGAGGACGTGGCGACCCTGAAGACCCCGCCGCAATTGCAACGCCCTCCCCTATATCAAGTCATCCTGCTTAACGACGATTACACCCCCATGGCCTTCGTCGTCGCGGTGCTGGAGAATTTCTTCGGCAAGGACCGGCACAGCGCCGTCCGGATCATGCTGGAGGTGCACAACAGCGGTCGCGGCAGCTGCGGGACATTCAGCCACGACGTGGCGGAGACCAAAGTAGCCGAAGTGAACCGCCACTCGCGTCGGAGCAGGCACCCGCTGCTCTGCATCATGGAACAGGCCTGAGGCGAAAGCCCCAGCGGGAAATCCGAATGCTGGACCGGGCCCTTGAATCTACGCTGAACCAAGTGCTGCAACGGGCTCAGGCGCAACGTTGCGAATACGTAACCGTCGAGCACCTGTTGCTGGCATTGCTGGAGAACGCGGATGCAGCCGAGGCTTTGAGCGCCAACGGGGCAAACCTGACGGAATTGCGCCAGCAACTGGAACAATACCTCGAGGAACATTCGCCGCAGTTCCCGCTCAACGAGTGGCGGGATACGCGACGCACCCTGGGCTTCCAGCGGGTATTGCAACGGGCCCTGTTCCAGGTCCAGTCCGCCGGCAAGAAGGAGGTCACCGGGGCCAATATCCTGGCCGCGATCTTCAGCGAACGAGAGTCGCATGCGGTGCACTTCCTCGCCAAACAGAACATCCACCGCATGGACATCCTCAATTACATCTCGCACGGCATCGCCCGGCACGGCAGCGACGGACTCGGCGCCCGGGTCGGGGACGCCCCCGCACGGGAGTCCCAGCCCTCGGAAAGCTCCACAAATCCCTTGGACCTGTACACGGCGAATCTAACGGAACTGGCCAGACAGGGTCGCCTCGACCCCTTGATCGGGCGCCGGCAGGAGTTGCGGCGCACCATCCAGATCTTGTGCCGCCGCAGCAAGAACAACATCCTCTATGTAGGCGAGGCCGGCGTCGGCAAGACTGCCCTGGCGGAGGGGCTGGCGGCGAGCATCGTTGCCGGAGAAGTGCCGCAAACACTGGAGAAAAGCGCCCTCTACGCGCTCGATCTGGGGGCGCTGCTGGCCGGCACCAAGTACCGGGGAGATTTCGAGAAGCGCCTGAAGGCTGTGCTCGCCGGGCTTGCCAGCGGCGACGAGGTCGCGATCCTGTTCATAGACGAGGTGCATACCATCATCGGCGCCGGCGCCGCCTCGGGCGGCGTCATGGACGCCTCTAACTTGATCAAACCGGTGCTGACCTCCGGGGAATTCCGCTGCATCGGCGCAACCACCTACCAGGAGTTCCGCGGCATCTTCGAGCGGGACCGGGCGCTCGCCCGCCGCTTTCAGAAAATTGATGTCGCCGAACCCTCCATCGGCGAAACCGTGAAGATCTTACAGGGGCTAAAGGATCGTTTTGAGAAGTTTCACAACGTCCGCTACAGCAGCCAGGCCCTGTGCGGCGCCGCAGAGTTGACGGCGCGCCACATTAATGACCGCCACCTGCCTGACAAGGCCATAGACGTTATTGACGAGGCCGGGGCGGCGCAGCAACTGCTGCCCCCGTCACGGCGCAAGAAGGTGATCCGAACCCGGGAGATCGAAGACATCGTCGCCCACGCGGCCCGCATCCCGCCGAAGACGGTCAGCATCAACGACAAAGAGCTGCTGGCGGGGCTGGAGCACGACCTGCGGCTCACCATTTTCGGGCAGGACCACGCTATAGACACTCTCGCCACAACCATCAAGATGTCGCGGGCCGGCCTGGGAGACCCCGAGCGCCCCATCGGCTGCTTCCTGTTCGCAGGCCCCACTGGCGTCGGCAAGACGGAGCTGGCTAAACAGCTCGCCCACATCATGGGGATTGACCTGGTTCGCCTCGACATGTCCGAATACATGGAACAACACACCGTGTCACGCCTGATCGGTGCGCCGCCGGGCTACGTCGGCTATGAGAACGGCGGGCTGCTGACCGATCTCATCGGCAAGCATCCGCACTCGGTGCTGCTACTGGACGAAATCGAGAAGGCG
Source organism: Gammaproteobacteria bacterium (assembly GCA_028817305.1). Classification (GTDB taxonomy): domain Bacteria; phylum Pseudomonadota; class Gammaproteobacteria; order Porifericomitales; family Porifericomitaceae; genus Porifericomes; species Porifericomes azotivorans. Next base: position 4,065 of record JAPPPX010000001.1, read on the forward strand.
CATCCCGATATCTTCAGTCTGCTGTTGCAGGTGATGGACCACGGCACGCTCACGGACACCAATGGCCGCCAGGCCATCTTCCGCAACGCGGTCTTTATCATGACCACGAACGCGGGAGCCGAGCGGATGGGGCGGCCCTCTGTAGGCTTTAACGCGCAAGACCCCAGCCACGACTCGATGGAGGCCATCCGCAAAACTTTCACGCCCGAGTTCCGCAACCGCCTGGACGCCATCATCCAATTCCAGCCACTGGCCGAGAAGGCCATCCTGGAAGTGGCTCGCAAACTGCTGATCGAACTTGAGTCGCAACTCCTGGACAAGAAGGTCACGTTGGAAATCGAAGACTCGGCCCTGCACTGGCTGGCCGAACACGGCCACGACCCGGTTATGGGCGCCCGCCCCATGGGGCGGTTGATCCAGGAGCAGGTGCGCAAACCGCTGGCCGAAGAACTCCTGTTCGGACAACTGAAGAAAGGCGGGCGGGCGAGCGTTGCCGCCACCGGTGCGGGCATGGACATCAAAGTCGCTACGGAAGAGAAACAGGCAGAAGAAGAGTTGGAAGAAACCGGAAGCGCCCGGGACTAAGGAGCCCGGCATGCTGCGCGATGCCGGGGCAATGAATTACGCTTCCCCTGCCGAAACCAGCACTCCGTCCCGCAGTTCCAGCACTCGTTGCATACCCGCCGCCAGACTCTCGTTATGGGTCGCCAACACCAGACCAACGCCATGGTCGCGTTGCAACTCCAGCAACTGCCGAAAAACCTGCTCGGCATGAAAGCCGTCCAGGTTGCCAGTGGGCTCATCCGCCAGCAGACAACGCGGCCGGGCAACCAGGGCGCGGGCAAGCGCAGCCCGCTGCCGTTCCCCGCCGGATAACTCTCCCGGCCGGTGCTCCAGGCGCCGCTCCAGGCCCACTTGGCACAGCGCCTCGCGGGCGCGGGCCCGCGCCGCCGCGGCCGGGTTGCCGGCGATGAGCAGCGGCAAGCTGACGTTCTCCAGGGCGGAAAACTCCGGCAACAGATGGTGAAACTGATAGACAAAACCCAGAAAGCGGTTGCGGAGCCGGTCCCGCTGCTGTTCGCTGCCCACTGACGCCGGGCGCCCGGCGATCCGCACTTCGCCGCCGCTAGCCCGGTCCAGGCCGGCCAGCAGATACAGCAACGTGCTCTTCCCCGACCCGGACGCGCCGACGATGGCCACCGACTCTCCGGCTTGCAGCCGCAGATCCACGCCACGCAGGACTTCGACCCGTTCGGGGCCCTGGCGGAATTCCTTCCTCAACCCCTGGCAGGAGAGGACGGCCCCTTCGATTGCAGCGTCTTCGCTCATAGCGCTCATCGCTTCTTCATTCCTGAGATTCATTCATGGCGCAAGACCCGCGCCGGCTCGACGGTGGCGGCATGCCAGGCGGGATAGAGCGTGGCAACCACCCCCAACAGAAAGGCGGCAACACCGACACCCAGCACGTCTCCCCAGCGCAGGTCGGAAGGCAACTGGCTGATGTAGTAGATCTCCGGCGACAGAAAACGCACCTGGAAGAATTCCTCTATCGCTTGCACCAGGCTTTCCACATTCAGGGCCAGCCAAATACCGGCCAGCCCCCCCAGCAGGATGCCCAAAACGGTGATGCAAAGCCCCTGGGACACAAAGATCGCCAAGATGCTGCCGCGCGACGCACCCATAGAGCGAAGCACGGCGATCTGCGCCTGCCGGTCGGTCACGGCGATCATCAACATGGCGACGATGTTGAACACCGCCACGGCGACGATCAGCATCAGAATCACGAACATCACGGTCTTCTCGGTGCGCAGGGCACGGAAGAAACTGACATGCCGCTGCGTCCAGTCCACCACGAAATAACTCTCGGGAAAGGCTTGCAGGATCCGGCGCGTGGTAACAGGGGCGCTCATCAGGTCAGTGGTCAGGACATTGAGCCCACCCACCCCCTGCCGGCGGTAGAGCCGACGGGCATCCTCCAGGTGGATCAACGCCAGCGAGCTGTCGAACTCGTACATACCGGCATCGAAGACCCCGACCACGCGAAAGCGCCGCAGACGGGGCAGCACGCCCGTGACGCCGAAACGCAACTCCGGCGTCGCCAGCGTCACCATATCGCCGGGGGCAACGCGCAACGACTCTGCCAGCGCTTTCCCCAGGACAATGCCAAACTCCCCCGGCTGCAGGTCGGCCAAGGCGCCCGCGACGATTTTGCGGTCCACGAAGGACACGCCTCGTTCCCATTCGGGCTCGATGCCGCGTACCAACACCCCCTGCACCTGCCTGCCGTGGATCAACATCCCCTCGCCGTTCAGTAGCGGTGCGACGCCCACGATCTCGGGGTGACTCAACAGCCGGTCCGCCACCTCGCGCCAATCGGACATCGCTTCTTCCCGCACATATACGGTGGCATGGGCGACCATGCCCAAGATGCGCTCGCGCAACTCTCTTTCGAAGCCGTTCATGACCGAGAGCACGACCAACAGGGCTGTCACGCCCACAGCCAGCCCGAGGATCGAGATCAACGTGATCAGCGAGACGAAGCCTCGTTTGCGCCCCGCGCGAGCATAGCGGAGAGCGATAAATATCTCGTAAGGTCGAAACATCAAGACGGGGATTATATGCCCTCCTGCCCTCCGTCGCGCAAAGGAGCGGCGGGCGCCGGTTCTCCCCGCCGCCGCGCGGAATCGCAGGCGCCTCGCGGCCCGCCTGCCGACACGGCACCGCGTCGGTACGGCAGACAAAGCCCAGACTGCACCGGCGGCCGCGGCAGGTTAATATGCGCGAGGCGCCCCACCGGGCAGGGGCGCGAGCAAAGCCCTAAAAGTGCATATACTAGCTCTGGAAACCAGCACTGAGATCCGTTCCGCGGCACTGTACTGCGACGGCGCCACACGCTCGCTCCAGGAGAGCGGCCGCGGCCGCCACGGCGAGCGGTTGCTGCCTATGATCGAGCATCTGCTGGCAGAGGCCGGGATCGCTCTGCGACAACTGGATGCCATCGGTTTCGGCAGAGGCCCCGGCTCCTTCACCGGAGTGCGTATCGCTGCCGGCACTGTCCAGGGGCTCGCCTACGGTTGCGACCTGGGAGTCGTGCCGGTATCTACGCTGGCGGCCCTGGCCCAGGGTGCCGGCGGCATCCGCAACGACGTGCTGAGTGCCATAGACGCCCGCATGGGAGAACTTTACTGGGGCGCCTACCGTGCCGACGCGCAGGGATTGATGCAAGCGGTGGACGAAGACCGGTTGCTGGCCTCGCCCGCCGAAGCTCCGGTCCCCGACGGCTCCGGCTGGTACGGAGTCGGTTGCGGCTGGAAAGAGCATGCGGAAACCCTGCGCCAACGACTACAAGGACGGTTGCAAGGCTGGGACGGAGACTGCGCGCCCCTGGCGAAAAACCTGGTGCCGCTGATACTTGAGAGTTGCCGCCGGGGGAAGCTGCAAACGCCGGAACAGGCAATCCCCGTTTACCTGCGGGCGCGGGTCGCCGCACCGCGCCGCGCCTGAGAGGAATAGATGCTTGCTCCCTTGCAATACCTGCGCCAACACCATCCCAAGGGCCATAGGTGCCGGACCGCTACACGGCATTGCCGCCGCCGGCGGCGGTCTGCTACGATTCCCCCGATTTGCCCGTCTCTTCCCGGAGGCCATCGCCTTGTCGAATCGTACGCTGCAACTGGACGACCGGCTTTACCGCTACCTGCTGTCCGTTTCCCTGCGCGAGCCTCCGGTCGCGGCCCGTCTGCGCAGGGCCATGGCGACCCATCCCCAGGGCAATATGCAAATCGCGCCGGAGCAGGGGCAGTTTATGGCCCTGCTGGTACAGGCATTGCAAGCGCGCAGGGCCCTGGAGATCGGGGTATTCACAGGCTACAGCGCTTTGTGCGTAGCCCTGGCCCTTCCGAAAGACGGACTCCTGGTGGCCTGCGAAATTGATGCCGGGCATGCCCGGACGGCGCAACGCTACTGGCGGCAGGCAAAGGTGGAACGCAAGATCGATCTGCGGCTGGCCCCGGCCCTGGATACCCTGGAGCAACTGCAACGGGCAGGACAGAAGGAGAGTTTCGACTTCGTTTTTATAGACGCCCACAAACCGGAATATCCGGCGTACTATGAACATGCATTGCGGCTGCTTCGGCCCGGCGGGCTAATCGCGATAGATAACACGCTCTGGTCCGGCAGGCCCGCGGACTCCACCCGGCGCGACCGGGATACCCGCGCAATTCGCAAGTTCAACCGGGCGCTACTGCAGGATCGCAGGGTTGCGATCAGCCTGGTGCCGATCGCCGACGGCCTGACGCTGGCCCTGAAACCCCGGATACGGGCGCAACCGAAGCCACGGGCCCGGCGCGGCTGAACAGCCTGCCGAAGGGCCGACCGCCGCCCAGCCGTCTCAGCAACGCAGGCAACGGACCCGGGCGAAGATCTCATCCCGGTCGCCGTCTTCCATGGCGTAATCGAGCAGCACCCGCAATACCTTGTCTATATCCTGCAGGTCGTACTGCTCTCCCATCTCCTCCAGAAAGTGTAGATGGTCCTCATTGATATTGAATTGACGCCCGATCTTTTCTCCCGCCATCAGCATACCTCCCTACTTACGTAACCTCCTGCCAACGCCGGCCAGGGACCGGCACGAAACTATCATTTCGTCCACCACGCCGGCACCGCCAGAGCCGCTGGGAGCCGGCAACGTTTGCCCCTAGGGCAAGGACTCTTCCCGAACGGGAATCGGTTCCTCCTCCGGCAATGTCTCTTCGTCGTCCTCGCCGAATGAAAAGTCCTCCTCGGGCAAGCCGTCATCGTCCAAACCATCTTCCTCTCCCCCGGCAAAGAGAGCCCGAAACTCCCGGCGGTAGTTGAGAAAATCTTCAAGTTCCTCCTGGTATTCCTCCAGCAGCTGCTCGGCTTTCTCCCTCGCCCTTTCGGTCGCCGTCGCCGTATCCAGGTAGTCCTGCAATTCCTGCACCCTGGCCTCCAGGTCCTCGATTATGCCGTCCAGTTGCACCTCGTCCACATCGGGGGCGCAACCTTCCAGTTCCTCGCACTGCGACAGCGACAGGGCCAGTCCCTGTCCGATAGCGCTGAACAGCGCCAGCTCCTCCTCCAGCAGGGCGAGGTCTATACTGGTAATCTCCTCCGTCTGCGTCAAATTACTGGCCGGGTTGTTGAAGGTCACCAAAAACCCGACGGCGGCAAGACCCAGGTCGGTAATGTATTGTTGCAGGGAGGAACTCAGGTTGATGCCGCGGGCACGGCTGAGCAAGCTGAGGGTAGAACTAACGAAGGCCCCCGGGGAAACGGCGAACTGCAAATCCCCCCCGGCGAGTTCCATCACCAGTTGGCGCGCGTTTACGATCCCCCTGTCAGTAACGAGGGCAGCGCTTCCGGCATAGATCCTGCGCTCGCCATTGATGACCTCGATATCGCCAGTGCCGCCCAGAGAGCCAACTTTGTCGTTAACAGCCACCAGGATCGCCTCCTGTTCCGATCCGGCGGCGCTTTCCAGGTCATCCGGGCCACTCGCCCCGGCAGCGATATCCGCTTCCAGCACGATGTCGCCAGCCATCAGAACCAGCGTCCCCGGAACGACGATAGCACTCTCCACCGTAACCCGGGCGGCATCTATAGAGGCGGCCGCCGAGGCGCCAGCCGCATCGCGCACCGCCAGCGGCGGCGGCAACGGCTCCATTTCCCCCGGGAAGGCAAGGGGCGGCGACTGCGTGCCGCCAATGAGCACCGGCCCCGGGAATCCTTGCAGGTCAGGCAACTGGATACGCGTGACTCCATCTACTGGCGGATCCGACGACACCGGGTTGATCACGAGTTCCCCTCCCACGGAGGCAGGAAGCACTGCCAGGTAGGCGCCTGCGTCCGGCGCCGCCACGCTCCCCTGCAAAAATTCAATACTCGCATACGTCGCTAAGATTGCCTCAATCATGGGCGCCGCCGGCGTGAGAGGGCTATCGGTGCGCAGGAGGACGCAGCCGGAAGCCCGGGCACAACCCCCCGTCCGGTCCATGTAGATCGTCAGCGGGCCGGCAAGCAGACTCATGTCCAGGGTATCTCCGCCAGCGCCTCCATCCACCGCCCTAGCCACGCCGCCGCCATCGAATCGAAAAGTGTCCCCCTCCGAGCCCCCGAAGATATCCATGCTCACGTTGCCGCCCGCGTTCAGCTCGAACGTGTCAGCGCCTCCCTCTCCCGACACGCTCCCCGTCAACGATGCGCTCAGGGTAAACGTATCCGCTCCCGAGCCTCCCAGCAGATCCCCCGTGTGCGCTCCGTTCACCGTGAACGCATCCGCCTGGGAACCGCCTTGCAAATCCTCTATCGCGCTAAAGACCAGCGTTTGACCGCCGCTCGCGTAACTGTCCGTCGCCCCCAGCGTCCACGTCGAGACCGCGTCAAGTCCGATCAGTCGATCCGAACCGTGACCGCCTCCCGTCAATGTCCG
>JAPPPX010000146.1 GCA_028817305.1 Gammaproteobacteria bacterium
TGAAGGAGCGCGAAGCGCGCGCTTTATACGCTGGATTCCCGCCTGCGCGGGAATGGCGGGGTGGGGCATGGGAATGGCGGAGTAGGCTTTATTCGCTGGATGCCCATAGGGTTTCTGCACAGACTGTTTCGCCGGAATGACGTGGCAAAGGGTAGGAATGGCGGCTCATACGCATCACTCCCCCCTTGAGGGGGAGTCGGCAAGACGAGGGCGCAAGCCCGATGTCGCGCCGGTGGGGGGAACAGCGAAAGCGCCTGCTACGCCCCACCGTCCAGGGAAGCCGCAAGGACCGCCTACCCCCCACCGCAGCAGCCGGCGCCTGGCGGCTTGGCTACTGCGACTCCCCCTCAAGGGGGGAGTGATGGGAAGAATGAGGTGAAGGCGGGAATAGCGGATAATAGGGCTTACGCGGGAGTAGCGGATTGCAGGCACAGAGGGAGTTGAGATGACAGCCGCGCCGAATAAGCGCCAGGGTACGCGACACAAACTATATCAGGATCCTGTTATTGCCGCGCTGTTGCAGGCTGCCAACGACAGCGCCCGTCTCTTCCGTGTGGTCTTTGTCGTTTTTCTGACGCTCATCCTCTACTTTTTAGCCATTGCTTTTTCGGTGAACGATGAACTGTTGTTTAAAGATGGAGACTTGCAAGCGCCGATCCTGAATGTAGGTATCCGCACATCAACTTACTTCATGCTGATGCCTGTGATTCTGTTGTTGTTGCACCTGAATTTGCTGATCCAGGGGGTCTTTCTGGTTCGCAAGGTAGAAGATTACAGGCGGCAAATATCGCCTTCGTATCGAAAAGAGGAAATGCTCAGGCTGCTTTTCCCGATTCCGATGACCCAGATGAGCGGCGGCGATTCTTACTCGTGGACATTTCTCCAACTGCTCATATTCATCGCTTTCGGTTCTATGGTTATCTTGCCCATTGCTACCTTGGGTGTTGTTCAAATCATCTTCCTGAGTTTCCAGAACGACTGGATTACCGGGATGCATACATTGGTGCTTTTGATTGATTTTTTACTGATTGGGTATCTTTGGCCAAAAATAAGAGCGCTATATAGTCGGATGGAAGGTTTGGGGGCGAGCAAGAAGCATGACTGGTGGTGGGTGTTGATTCCAGTGTTTGTGTTATGGGTTTGCGTATTCATCACATACTTTTCCCGGCCTTCCGGTACCATTGCCTTCTGTAAATCCGAGCAAGAAACCGTTGAATCCGTACAAGAAATCATTAAATCCTTGCAAGAAGCTGTTAAATCCTTGCAAGAAGCTGTTAAATCCTTGCAAGAAGCTGTTAAATCCGAGCAAGAAGCCGCTGAATCCGTGCAAAAAGCCATTAAATCCGAGCAAGAAGCCGCTGAATCCGTGCAAAAAGCCATTAAATCCGTGCAAGAAGCCGCTGAATCCGTGCAAAAAGCCATTAAATCCGTGCAAGACACCGTTATTGGCTGGTTGCAAAGCAAGCACACTTTGGATGTGCGGCAAAAAAGACTGTACCTGAAATCAGAAACGACTGACCCTGAGCAGGCATGTAAGGATAAAACGCTAGCTTTGAATTTAGCTGACTCTGAGCGGTCGTACAGGTATGCGGATTTATCGGGTGCGTTCTTGTGTAATGCAGACTTGGGTGTAGTCCGGCTGGAGGGGGCATGTCTGAAAAAAACCCGACTGCAGGGGGCAGATTTGAGGGCAGCCCGACTGCAGGGGGCAAATTTGATGGCAGCCCGACTGCAGGGGGCAAATTTGATGGCAGCCCGACTGCAGGGGGCAAATTTGATGGCAGCCCGACTGCAGGGGGCAAATTTGATGGCAGCCCGACTGCAGGGGGCAAATTTGATGGCAGCCCGACTGCAGGGGGCAAATTTGATGGCAGCCCAACTGCAGGGGGCAAATTTGTGGAAAGCCGAGCTGCAGGGGGCAGATTTGAGGGCAGCCCAACTGCAGAGGGCAAAGCTGTGGAAAGCCCGACTGCAGGGGGCAGATTTGGGGGGAGCCCAACTGCAGGGGGCAGACTTGTGGGAAGCCGAGCTACAGGGGGCAGATTTGATGGCAGCCCAACTGCAGGGAGCAGATTTGAGGGCAGCCCGACTGCAGGGGGCAAATTTGAGGGCAGCCCGACTGCAGGGGGCAAAGCTGTGGAAAGCCCGACTGCAAGGGGCAGATTTGGGGGCAGCCCAACTGCAGGGGGCAGATTTGGGGGCAGCCCAACTGCAGGGGGCAAAACTAAGTGCAACCGGGCTGCAAGGCGCAGCCCTAGGAAGGGCTCAATTACAGGGAGTATCGGTAAAAGCTTGGCGTACTGTGCTTAGAACATTCAAGGAACGCCATATAACATTCAAGGAACGCATTAAGAAGCGCACGGAAAAATACAGCAATGTATCTAAAATCATTTTACGTGGCGGAATAACTAAGGATGATATAAATGAAATAATCAAGAAAATGCTGGAAGGTGGGGTTTCAGAAAACCTGATTTCCTCATTCAATGAAGCAATGGAGCCGCACATTGGAGAAGAAGAGAAATTTGCCACTGAGAAAACAATTACGTCAGAACCTCATAACGCTACCGTTGGTCGCTATACGCAAGAAGATGCCCGGCAATGGATTGGCAAGTATATGAATACTATGTGCGAAGCATTTTTGCCCTTGGACCAGGAATTCGTGCTGGAACTCCATAGCCGCATAGGCATCTCTGAAAACACTATCCGCGGCTGGTATCGTGACGGCCATTGTCCCCCAGCCCCTAATCCACGCCAGAACAAATCCGCCCCAGCCTCAATTAAACAACCCCCTTAATGCAAAGGCAGGCGCAGCGAGAGCAGGGCGCCGCAGGAGGATTGCGGCAGCAGGGATAGCCGCCTCCCGGCGATGCGCGCCGATCCCCTCATGCCGCCGTGGCAATCTACGGCCAGCGACAGCGTCTTGCCCTCGGCCCGCCAGGGCGACACTATGGCCAGCCCCAGGCTCCATTGCGAGCCTTGCAGGGCCTCCAGGCGCGAGCCCCGCGCCGCTTGCAGTTGCCGCGAATGGCTTGCCAAAAGGCGCGGCGTCAGCAGCCAGCGGCCGGCGGGGATCGGCGCCAGCAGGCCCCCGAAGAGACTGAGACCGTTCCCCGGACGCAAGGCGCCGGTGCCGGTAATCTCGCCGCCGGCCAGCGCTCCGCGATCCAGCCCCGCACCCAGGATCAGCTGCATGGGCAGGCGGAATCCCCGAGCCCCCCGAGCGCCCAATGGCCGCAATATCCCCAGGACAGCCGATTCCGAGCTGCGGTCCGAACGCAGGTGGCCGAATAGGCTTCTGCCGTCGCTTCCCCGCAGCCACCACAATCTTCCGGCATCGCCGTCCAGGGGGCGCAACAGGCTAAAAGGCGTCTCCCGCAGGCCCTGGCGCTCCCCGGGCCGGGTCATCGCCTCGATCAGCGTTGCCGCATCCAACAGGCCATGGCCCAGCGGCCTGCGTCCCGCTGCCCTCCGCTGGGCTACGGGCAACAGGAAGTCGCGCCCGTAGTCGTCATATCCCGGTAACGGCGGCAACAGAAAGGCGCCGGCGCCGACCAGCGTCCCCCGCACCAGGCCGTAGCCGTCCGGCAGTCGCAGGGTGCTGCTGGAAAACAGGCACTCCAGGCTGAGCACCCCTCGCCCGGCGCTCGTGGCGGGCGTCGCGCCCGGCGGCGCATTGACGCATTCGTTGAGGATCAGGCGTACCGTTTCCTCGGCGCTGAGCACGGGCCAGCGGGCGCGGATCGAGGCCGCGACCCCGCTCACAAAGGCCGCCGAAAACGAGGTGCCGCACAACACGCCCTGGATATCGGGCTCGCCGCACCAGTTATAGTCCGTCTGCAACGCATTGGGGATGCTCCCGAGCGTCAACTGGAAAGGCGCCAACAGGCACCAGTCCGCGGCAGCGCCGCAGGGGGAGGAGCCGGGCGCCAATACCTGGCCGGCAAGGCCCACGCCGGCCACCACCAGGACGCGGCCGGAGGCCCGCGCCGTAGCAGCGACGCCGCCTGTGTTGCTTTCCCGTAGCTCGTTCCCGGCTGCGATGACGAATACCGCATCCGCAGGAGGGGAAAAGCCGATATTTTCGCCTAGCAGTACCCGCGAATAATTGATCACCTTCGCCCGGGCGGCACGGCCGCTGCCCAGACAGCTCGAGAACTCCGATGCCGTTGTGCTTTCGCAGCGGGAGCCGGTAATGCTCCCGCGCGCCGCCGCCAGCTGCAGGACTTGCTCCACCGCAGTGCCGTGCAGTGCGTCTCTATTGCTGACCAGGCGGTCGGAATCCATGGTCAGCACCGGCACGGCGGCCAGTTCGCGAAAGGCGATCTCCTCGGCAGCGCGTTGGCGGAAATTCTCCCATTGCCTCACCTCGCTCGAGAATTGCAGGGTGCCGGCGGGCGGCGGGCGCGTCCACTCCGAGAAGCCGGGGCCGCCGCCGCCGCCACCGCCACCGCCACCGCCGCCGCCGCAAGAACCAAGCAGAACGGTTGCCGATAGCAGCGCGCCAGGCAGTGCGCCGTGCCGCCGGCCGCGCATGGCGGGCGGGCAGGGCGGCCGTCTTCGGCTATGGTCGGGGCTAGATACAGGCGGGGGCGAAGCGATCATTGGGGACGGTGTATGGGCCTCTGGCTGCGCTCAAGCATAAAAATGCGGATGGTACAATAAAAGCAAAAGTGCCGGGAACGAGCTCCCGGCATCGGGAACATCGAGGAAAGGAGTCCGCTTTTGCGTTCAGGGACGATCGCATTCCTGCTCGGCGCCTGCTTGCTGTTGCACTGTACGCGGTTGCCGGCGGCGCAGTGGTCCTGGCTGTTGTTGCCGGCCATCCTGTTGCCGCTGCGCTGGCCGGCCTTGCGCTTCCCCTGTTGCCTCGCCGCCGGGTTCCTCTGGGGGCTGGCGCGCGCCGCGCCGCTGTTGGAGCGCGGCTTGGCGCCCGAGCTTGCGGACCGCCCCCTGGTCCTGGTCGGCGAGATCGCCTCCCTGCCGGAGCGGCGCGGGGACAGTCTGCGCTTCGTTTTCCGCATCGTCGAGCGGCGCCCGCCGCCAAGAGCGGGTACAGGGGCGGACATGGCTCCGTCCGCGGCCCTGCCGGCTCGCGTCCGGCTCTCCTGGTACCGGCAGGCGGCGCGGCTCGTTCCCGGCGAACGCTGGCAACTGCGCGTGCGCCTGCGCCCGCCGCACGGCTACCGCAATCCCGGCGGTTTCGACTACGAGGGCTGGTTGTTCCGGCATGGCCTGCGGGCCACCGGTTACGTCCTGAACCATCCCGACAACCGTCGTCTCCCCTCCGTGCCGGGGCGGTTCCTGGACCGCTTGCGCCAGGAACTGGGCGCGGCGGTGCGTACCCGGCTCGCCGCCAGCTCCGAAGTCGCCGCCCTGGTGCAGGCCCTGGGAGTGGGAGACCGCAGCGGCATAAGCGCCGAGCAGTGGCGCGTCCTGCGCCGCACGGGCACGGCGCATCTGCTTGCGATATCCGGTCTGCACATCGGCCTGCTGGCCGCCTTTGCCGGCGGGCTGTCCCGTTGCATCCTCTTGCGGCTGCTGCCGGGCGCCCTGCTGGGCAACGCCTGGGCGAGCCGGCTGCCTATCCTGGTCGCCTGGGTCGCCGCCGCCGGCTATGCCGGCCTTGCCGGCTTCTCCCTGCCTACCCGCCGCGCCCTGCTTATGTTCTCCGTGCTGGCCGCCGCCTGCTTGCGCCGCCGCCGGCCGGCCTGGGATCAGGCGTTCTGCTGCGCCCTGCTCGCCGTACTGGTCGCCGACCCGCTGGCGCCGGCCGACGCGGGTTTCTGGCTCTCTTTCCTTGCCGTGGCCGGAATCCTCTTCGGTATGGCCGGGCGCCGTCTCGGCGCCGCCCCCGGTCGTTGGCTGCGGATGCAGCTGTTGGTTTCCCTGGCCCTGCTGCCCGTATTGCTGGCCTGGTTTGGCGGCTACCCGCTGCTGAGTCTGCCGGCCAATCTGCTGGCCGTGCCCTGGGTCACGTTCCTGGTCCTGCCCGCCGCGCTGGCCGGCATCGGCCTGCTGCCCTGGCTGCCCGCCATCGCCGCCATCCCCCTGCAATTTGCCGCCGCCGCGCTGGAGCTCCTGTGGCCGCTGCTGGAGTCTCTGACTGCCCTGCGCTGGGGGCTGTTGCAACCCCCGCAACCATCGTGGCCGGCACTGCTGCTGGCGGCGGCAGGCGTTTTCATGCTGTGCCTGCCGCGCGGGGTGGCGCCCCGCGCCCTGGGGTTCTGCTGCCTGCTGCCCGCCTTATTGCCGGTCCCGCCGCGGCCGGCGCCGGGGGAGCTGCACTTCGCTTTGCTGGACGTGGGGCAGGGGCTGGCGGCGGTGGCCCTTACCCGCAACCATACGCTGGTTTACGATACCGGGCCGCGGTTCTCGTCAGGGGGCGACAACGCGCGGATCACGTTGCTGCCCTACCTGCGTTCCCTGGGCGTGCAGCGGCTTGACCGCCTGGTGATCAGCCACGGCGACAGCGACCATGCCGGCGGCCTGGAGTCGGTGCTGGCGGAGTTTCCCGGCACGCAGGTCTATAGCGGCACGCCGGGAGCGCTGCCGCCGCCGGTGGCGGCCAAACCATGCCGGGACGGATCGGTCTGGGACTGGGATGGCGTGCGCTTCGAGTTTCTGCATCCCGGCGACGACGATATCCTCCTGCAAGGCAACGACCGTTCCTGCGTCCTGCGGATCGCCGCCCAGGGGCAGCGGCTGTTGTTGCCCGGCGACTTGCAGGCCGCGGGCGAACGGGCCTTGCTCGCGCGCCACCGCCGCCGCTTGCGTGCCGAGCTGCTGTTGATCCCGCATCACGGCAGCCGCACTTCTTCCACGATCCCTTTCGTGACGGCGGTCGAACCCGCGCACGTGCTGGTCCCGGTCGGTTACCGAAACCGCTTCCGGCTGCCGAAACCGGATATAATTGCGCGCTATGCGAGGCGGGGGGCCATTGTTCGCTCTACCGCCAAAGAGGGTATGATCGAGGCGAGGGTGGCGCGAGGCGCTCTGCATTTGCGAAGTTACCGTGCCGCAAGGCGCCGCTTCTGGCACGAGCGGGTAGAATGAAAGGCCGGCGTCCGGGCGCCGGCGCCGCGTAAGGCAGGGGATACCATGCTGGAATTATTTCGGGCGGGCGGCCTGTTAATGTGGCCGATCCTGTTCTGTTCGATCCTGGCGACGGCGATCGTCATCGAACGGTTCTGGTCGTTGCGGCGGCGGCGCATCGCGCCGCGCACCCTGGTTGCCCAGGTATGGCACTGGGAAAAGGACGGGCACATAGACGCCCAGCGCATCCACGACCTGCGCCGGGGTTCTCCCCTGGGGCGGGTCCTGGCGGCCGGGCTCTCCAACCGCCGCCAGCAACGGGAGATCATGAAGGAGCGGATCGAAGAGGTAGGCCGCCACGTCAGCCATGATCTGGGCCGTTTCCTCAACACGTTGGGCACCATCGCCTCGATTACTCCCCTGTTGGGGCTGCTGGGCACGGTCATCGGCATGATCAAGGTGTTCGCGGTCATCACCGCACAGGGGGTGGGCAACCCCGTGGTACTCGCCGAGGGGATCTCCGAGGCCCTGCTGACCACCGCCGCCGGCTTGTCGGTGGCGATTCCCACTCTTATGTTCTACCGCTACTTTCGCGGCAAGGTAGAGGAGCTGGTCGTGGCCATGGAGCAGGAGGCTATGCGGCTGGTGGAGGTCATATACGTGCATGGCAGGGCGGCGGGCCGGGAGGCGACGGAACCGCCGCCAAGGACCGCCGCCGGCAGCGCGCCTGCCTACCAACCGCTGGCGCGCAAATCGAAGCAGGCGCGATGAACTTCCGTTCGCGCAGCGCGGAGTCCGTGGACATCAACCTCACGCCTTTGATTGACATCGTTTTCCTGCTGCTGATCTTTTTCATGGTATCCACCTCCTTCCAGCGGGAATCCGAGATCGAGATCACCCTGCCTCAGGCCGGCCCGGAGTTGCTGGAGGTGCAGCCGGAGACGATCGAAATTGCCGTGGATGCCGACGACCGGATCTATGTCAATCAGGTTCAGATCGTCAACTCCAGCACCCGCACCGTCCGCGAAGCCTTGCAGGAACTGACCTTGGAGGCGGAAGAGCCGACGCTGGTGGTCAATGCCGATGCCCGAGCGACGCACCAGGCGGTCATCCGCGTGATGGACGCGGCTCGCCAGCTCGGTCTCCAGCGGATCACCTTCGCCACCCGTTTCGAGGAATCTCGCTGAACTCCCCGCCCGCTCTTATGTCCGCGGCCGGCGTCCATGGTTTTTTGGAACGCCTCTGGTACGAGGAGCACTCCCTGGCCCCGGCGTTGCTGCCCTTGAGCTGGGCCTATCGCGCCGCGGTGGGGCTGCGGCGGTTCGGCTACCGGGTGGGAGCGTTGCGTCGCCACCGTCTGCCGGTGCCGGTAATCGTGGTCGGCGGCTTGGTCGTGGGCGGCACCGGCAAGACCCCGTTGACCGCATGGCTGTCGGAATTCTTCGGCAGACACGGCTACCGGCCGGGGATTGCCACCCGAGGCTACCGCGGCCGGGCGCGCTCCTGGCCGCAACGCGCGTTTCCCGGCAGCGACCCGCGCATGGTGGGAGACGAGGCGGTACTTCTGGCGCAACGCAGCCCGCATCCGGTGGCCGCCGACCCGAATCGTGCGCGCGCCGCCCGCAGCCTGGTAGAGCGCTGCGGTTGCAACCTGATCCTCTGCGACGACGGTCTGCAACACCTGGCCCTGGAACGGGATCTGGAGATCGTCGTGGTAGATGGCCAGCGCCGCTACGGCAACTGCTACTGCTTGCCCGCTGGCCCCTTGCGCGAACCGTTGTCGCGTCTGGCGCGGGCCGATATGATCGTCGCCAACGGACGCTGCAAGCACGGCGAGTTCCCCATGCGCTGCCTGCCCGCCCCCCTGCGGTCTCTGCTTGACCCGCTGCAACGTTCGCCCCTGAAAGACTGGGTTGGCCGCCGCGTCCATGCCGTCGCCGGCATCGCCGGCCCAGGGCGCTTTTTTTCCTTGTTGCGCCGCGCCGGACTGCAAATCCTCGAGCACCCCCTTCCGGACCACCATCGCTACCGGGCACGGGATATACGCTTTGCCGACAATCTCCCGGTGATCATGACGGAAAAAGACGCCGTCAAGTGCTACCCCTATGCGGACGCCCGTCATTGGTGTCTGCCCCTGCAAGTCGTCATGGGCCCTGCCTTTCAGCATCGCCTGCTCCGCCTGTTGAATACCGCCAGAGACGCGAGAGAGGGGGAAGAGGACGCCGCGCCGCTATCCCGCCGGGAACGGCAGGGGCGGGTAGAGGTCCATTCCATGCCGGGCGGGTGCGGCGTCGCGAGTCCCTCGTCTCCTACGTTCCGATTGGAACAAATTTAACTATCTAAATTAGATATATATTATAACTAATTGATATTAGATATAATCTTATGGAAAAGCGCTTGCTCGCAATCCTCGTCTGTCCGCTTACCGGCGGTCCCTTGCGCTACGACGCCAAGCGCCAGGAACTGTTGTCCGGCAAAGCCGGTCTCGCCTACCCGATACGGGACGGCATCCCGGTGCTGCTCGCCGACGAGGCACGCCCCCTGGCGCCCGAAGAATGCGCCGGCCTGCCGGGAGGCGCGCCGGAACAGCCGCCGCCGCAAGAGAATCCTCCAGGACGCCAGGGCCAATGAATGGACTACACGGTCGTCATCCCCGCCCGTTACGCCTCCACCCGCCTGCCGGGCAAGCCCCTGCTGGAGATCGCCGGCAAGCCGCTGCTGCAACACGTATGGGAAAAGGCCCGCGGCAGTTCGGCGCGGGCGGTGCTTATCGCTACCGACGACGAACGCATTGCCAGTGTCGCCCGGGGGTTTGGCGCCGAGGTTTGCCTTAGCTCCAGCGCGCACCGCTCCGGCAGCGACCGTGTCTGCGAGGCCATCGAGGGCCGCGCGTTGCCAGACGATGCCCATATCGTCAACCTGCAAGGCGACGAACCCCTGTTGCCCTCCTGCCTGCTGGATCAGGTGGCCGCCGCCCTGGAGACACGCTCCCAGGCGGACATGGCCACTCTCTGCGCCCCCCTGGAACCCGGCACGGACGCGGCCGACCCGAACCTGGTCAAGGTGGTGCGCGACAATCAGGGGCGCGCCCTGTACTTCAGCCGCTGCCCGATCCCTCATGGCGCCCCCCGTCACTGGCGGCATATCGGTTTGTACGCCTATCGCGCCGGCTATCTGCGTCGCTTCGTGCGGCTGCCTCCTTGCGCTGCCGAGCGTGACGAACGGCTGGAACAACTGCGGGCGCTGCACCACGGCGCTTGGATCCATGTAGAGCTGGCGACCGCCCCTGTCGCCGCCGGCGTGGACACCGCTGCCGATCTGCAACGGGTGCGGGAGCTGTTTCGGGCGCAGATAGAAATTTAAGAAATACTCTTAAATTTAAGTTTTATATAGAAATAATATATGCCGTCCGCACCACTCCCCCCTTGAGGGGGAGTCGGCAAGACGAGGGCGCAAGCCCGAT
>JAPPPX010000145.1 GCA_028817305.1 Gammaproteobacteria bacterium
GGGGGAGTCGGCAAGACGAGGGCGCCAGCCCGAAGTCGCGCCGGTGGGGGGAACATCGCAAGCGCCTCCATCGCCCCGCCGCCCAGGGGAACCGCAAGAGCCGCATCCCCCGCAGCCGGCGCCTGGCGGCTTGGCTGCCCTACTTCTGGTAATCCCGCTTCCACTGCTCGTAGCTCATGCCATAGACCCGCTCCCGGGCCTGCTCGTAATCCATCGCCACACCCCGCTCCTCGGCGGCGGCGCGGTACCACTTGGACAGGCAATTGCGGCAAAAGCCGGCCAAGTTCATCAAATCGAGATTTTGCACCTCGGTATGCTCCCGCAGGTGTCGCACCAGGCGGCGAAACACTTCCGCCTCGACCTGGGTGCGGATATCCGCGTCCATGGCCCGAGCTGCCGCATCCTGCCCTTCTCTCGCGTCTTGCATCTACGGTTCCTCCATCTCCACTGCCTGCCTTTCCGGCTTCTTCCCCCGCCGAAAGGCGTACCGGCAAATCTTGCCGAAAAAGCGGCGGCGCGCGCAAGGGCCTGTACAGGAGCCCGCCGCCGCGAGGGCGGTCACGGCGCCGCCTCGCCCGCGCGCGGCGCATCGTCCAGCGCCATCTGGCGGGCCAGCGCCTGCTGCAAAAAACCCGCCAGCCCTCGCTCATACGCCACGGCATCCGGCCCGTAGGCATCGTTGTGGCCGCCGGGAATGGGCAACAGCATGGGCGGCAGGGGGGCGGCGGTCCCGCTCCGCTCCGCCTCCTCCCAGGCGGCCAGGGCCCGGGCATAGAGCCGCTGGGCGTGGGAATAGGGAACCAAATCATCCTGCGGGCCGTGGACGACGAGCAGCGGCGCGCGCACCAGGGCCACGTAATCTATGGTGGGATAGTAGATGCGGGTAAGCAGCGAAACCAGCAGGTAGGGATAGAGATTGCGCCCCATGTCCTCAATGGAGGTGAAAGCCGATTCCAACACCAGGGCGGCGGGCGCCTGCTCCGAAGCCAGCCGGGCGGCGACCGCCCCGCCCAGCGAACGGCCCACGACGACGATCTCGCCCGGCGCAAAGCCGCGCTCCTCCACCAGGTGCCGCCAAGCCGCGCGCGCATCCCGGTAAGTGCCCTCCTCGTTCGGACTGCCTTCGCTCAAACCGTAGCCCCGGTAGTCCACGCCCAGTACCGCCAGCCCCAGCTGGCGAAAGCGCCACAGGGACAACAAGTCATAAGAGATGTTGCCGCCGTTGCCGTGAAAGTACAGCACCGCGCCGCTGCGGGCGGGCGCGGGCAGAAACCAGCCGTGCAACCGCACCCGGTCGTCGGTCTCCAGGGCGACCTCCTCGTAGGGCAGGTTGTACTGCGCCGGCGTAACCGGCTGCATGGCGCGGCTGGGCTTATACACATAGTGCGGTTGGAAAAAGTACAACAGCGCCGACAGGGAGACCCAGACGGTCGCCAGGAACAGGCACAGGAGTGTAACGACGTTAAGCAAGCAACGGCGCAGGGCGGGCATCGGCATCCCTGTTCACTCCTCCTGCCGCTCCAGCCAATCCCTGGCGTCCAGCGCCGCCATGCAACCGGTCCCGGCAGCGGTCACGGCCTGCCGGTACGTCCGGTCGGCCGCGTCCCCGGCGGCGAACACCCCCGGCACACTGGTTGCGGTCGCCATTCCGTCCACCCCGCCGCGCACCCGGATGTAACCCCCCTGCATTTCCAGCTGTCCCTCGAAAGGCGCCGTATTGGGGGTATGGCCGATGGCGATAAAGACGCCATGGACGGCCAGTTCGCGCTCCGCGCCGGTATGCGCGTGGCGCACCCGGGCGCCGGTAACCCCCTCGGCGTCGCCCAGCACCTCGGCGAGCACATGGTCCCAGAGAATGCGCAGTCCTCCCTGCTCGGCGCGGCGCAACAGCCGCTCGGCCAGGATCGCGTCCGCCCGCAGGCGCGCCCGGCGGTGGATCAGCGTCACGCCGGAGGCAATGCCGGCAAGGTACAAAGCCTCCTCCACGGCGGTATTCCCGCCCCCGACCACCGCCACCTCCTTGCCCTTGTAGAAAAACCCGTCACAGGTCGCGCAGGCGGAGACGCCGCGCCCCCGGTAAGCGCTTTCCGAAGGCAGGCCCAGGTAGCGGGCGGAGGCGCCGGTGGCGACCACCAGCGCGTCGCAAAGGTAAGAACTCTCCTCCCCGAGCAGGCGGAAGGGACGGCGGGAAAAATCGGCCTCCCGTATGTGATCGGAGACGATCTCCACCCCGAAGCGCCGCACGTGGCGCAACATCCGTTCCATCAGATCGGGGCCTTGCAGATTGCCGGGATCGCCGGGCCAGTTCTCTACCTCCGTAGTGGTAACCAACTGGCCGCCCGGTTCGGCGCCGGCAACCAGCAGCGGCGACAGGCCGGCCCGGGCGGCGTATAACGCCGCCGTGTAGCCGGCAGGTCCGGAACCGAGTATCAGCAGGCGGGCATGACGCTCCCCTTTTCTGTTCATCGCCTTACAGCCACCTGCAATTCCCAATGCCGCATCGTAACCGAATCGGCGGCGGCGCGGCAAATAACCGCGGCAGCCGACGGCCGCCCGTGCCGTCGGCTGCCGTGAGACGCTCGCAGGCGCCCCTGCGAGCAGGCCGCGCCAACGGCGCCGCAACACGGGAATACATGCCTCCGCTTCGGCCCCGAAGCGGCTGTGGAGAAAAGCGGGCGGGGGGCGGGCCGCCCTCTTGGCCTCATTGCCCCCCCATTGGCCCCCCCATTGGCCCCCCCATTGGCCCCCGTAGGACAGGAGTACCGCGGAACAAGGCGCTAGCGCAAAGCGCCAGCGCGAGGCACGGTTAGAAGCGCAAGACGCCCTCCAACAAGAACTCGTAGTCGGAGGCCCCGCCGCTCGCGGCCCCCTGCCTGGTAGCGCCGGCGTCCAGGCTGAAGCGCTGCGCCTCGAAACGCAGACCGCTGCCGTAATTGAGCGCCCCCTGCGACAGGCCGCTGTTGCCGTAGAGCGTAAACAGACCCGGCGCGTTCCACAAGTGCGCCGCGCCGATGCCGTAAGACATTTCGCTGCTCAGCCCCAGCGCCATCGCGCCCCCGCCGGAGGCGGCGCCCAGCGTGCTTGCTCCGACGCCGCCCGCCGTGCCGCCGGCCAATGAACCGTTCAGGGCCGAACCGTTCAGGGCGCCGGGCGCCCGCGCCAGGCCCAGGCTGGGCTGCAACGCAAACTGCAACCCGCGCCCATCGCCGCCGCGGTCGTAGCGCACGAAGCCCGTTATCGAGTACTCCCGGTAACTGCGCCGGCTCTGATCCTCATTCGTGATCCGCAACTGTCCCTCCAGTTGCGTCTCCAGGCCCAGCTCCGGCCAGCCCAGATCGAAGCCGGCGCTGAACTCGCCCGTCGCCGCGTCGCGATCCGTGTCGCCGAAGTCGTAAGCCATGCCCGCCGTCAGGAAGGGCCGCCCACGCATCCCGGACGCGAAGGAGAACGGACGCGCCAGCTCGATCTCGCCGCGCAACTGCGACGCCTCCGTCTCCACATCGCCGTATGTCCTGCCGCCGCTCAAGGCGCCCCCGTCCACCTCGCCGCGAAAAACCGACGCCGACAGCCGCAACCGCTTCTCCACTACGCTCAACGACGGGGCAAGCCAACTCAGGCCGCCCGCCGCCATCAACAGACTGGCCGCGCTGGTATTGTGCGCCATGGCGCCGCCCGCGTCACGCTCCGCGAGCCTCACATCGCCCGTGCCCAGGCCGCCCAGCAACCACATGCTCAGCGTTTCCGAACGGCGCCAGGATATGTAGGGATGGACCATCAGCATATTATTCTTGACGGTAGTGCGGCCCCCCGGCGCAATCGGATCCTTCACCTCCACATCGCCGGTGACGTAGCCCAGCGCCGCCCCTGCCAGACGGCCGTCGTAGCGCCGCTCCGCGCCCATGTAGTACGCCTGGCTGTCGCCGGCGTAGGACAGTACGCGGCCTGCCTCTTCCGGCTGCCCGTCCAGGCGAGTGTGAGTCGCGCTGCCCCACAGGGCCAGCAGGCGCCCGTCGCCGTCGTTGCTGGTGACCGAGAAATTCGAACTGCCCAGGATTTGAGACAGGCTGCGAAGATCGCCCGTCGTCGCGCCCGCATAGGGGTCGTCCCAGGCCGCATCGTCGCGCGCCGCGCCGTCGCCCGCGTTCCCCGGCAGTGCGCCGCCGGCCAATGCGCTGCCGGCGGCGGCGACGGAGACGCCCGCCTGCTCCGAAGCGGCCGGGGTCGTGTTCAATTCCTCTTGCAGGGTGCGCGCCTCCGCGGACGCCAGGCCGATCCCCTCGGCGCCGGACGCCGCGGCCCCGGCCGCGCCGGAACTAAAGATCTGCCGCCCGTTCACGTGCAGCGTCAGCCCCGGCGCGGACAGCTCGGCACCCGGATCGAAGCGGAGCCCGATCGTCCGGGTCGCCAGCGCCACGGTCGTCGCGTTCAGCGCCGCAACCGTTTGTTCCAGACGCTCCGTACGCGGTCCCGGCGCGTCTTCCGGCGTCTCCGCGATCGTCACCGCCAGCACGGCCGTGCCCAGCACGACCCTGCCGATTCCGCCGTAGGCCGGCATCTCCAGACGCACCTCGAAACCTTCCCCGGTCTCCTCCTGCTCGTCGGCTACCGTGCGCACCCGGAAGCCAAGCGCCCCCGAACCCGGGAGAAAGCGCAGGCTGCCGCTGCCCAGCACCTCGTAGTCCACGCCCGGCTCGGCGCCGCCGGTCGCCGTGACCGTGTAAGGCACGTCCACCAGGGCGGTGGGCGTGTCGCCGGCCAGGCGCACCGTGAACTCGGCCTCCCGCCCCTCCACGACCTGCGCGCCGCCCGACAGCGAAACCTGGATCAGGTCGGCGGCGCCGGCGATCACCGTCGCGGCCGAGGCCACGCCCAACACATTGTTGCTGCCCGCGGCATCGCCGCCCGCGGGCGCCTGCAAGGTCAACGTCAACCGCTCCGCCGCCTCCGGCATGCCGTCGTCGCGCGCGATTCGCAGCGCGATGACGCCGGCGCGCGCGCCGCCGGCAAGGGTCAAGGTCGCGCTGGTCGCCGACCCGGCCACACCGCCAGGCAAAACGATATCGAAATCGTCGGCGTCCGCGGCCATGGCGCCGCCGGCGGCGGCGCCCGTCACCGCAAAGGGCACCAGCAAAGCCCTATAGGTAGCCGCGCCAACCACGCTCACGGCGTACTCGGCCACGCCGCCCTCGCGGATCTCCGTCGGCCCCGTCACCGAGACCACCCGCATCGTCATCGTATTCACGTCTTGCAGCGTGACCGCCGCCGTCACCGCAAGGCTCAGGGAAATCTCGCCGCCGCCCGCGCCCAGAACGGGAGTGCCCAGAGTCACCACCAAACTCTCCGTCGCGCCCTCCCCGCCGGCGCCGGCCACGACGCTATCCAGCACGGCCCGCACCCGAATGACGCCCATGGTCGCCCCGGCGGGAATGGTCAGGCTGCCGCCGCCCAGATCTTCGTAGTCGGCCGCCATCGCGGTGCCGCTGTCTGCATTGATCGCATAAGGCACTGTCGCGGCGGCCGCCGAACCCATGGCCGCGCCGGCCAGCGTCACGGCGAACTCCGCTATGCCGCCCTCGTTCACCGTCGCCGACCCCGACGGCACCGCGACGGCAACCGTCACCGGGTCGCTGGCCGCGATCGTCGCCGTAGCCGTGCCCGCGCCGGCCGCCAGCGCGACCCCGCCGCCCCCGCCCGCGGGCGCGCCCAGCGTCAGAGTCAGCGTCTCCGCATCCTCGTTCAGACCATCGGCCAGGACGGTCAGAACGAGCGTGGCCATGGCGGCGGTACCCGAGGCCACGGTCAACTCGCCGCGCAGACCGCCCATGATGTCGCTCGCCGCCACGCCGCCGATCCGGTAGGGAATCGTCGCCTCCGCCGTCAATTCCCCGCCCGACAAGATCAACTCGAACGATGCCGCCGCGCCCTCCGCGACGGGCATCGCCGGCCCCGCCACCGACGTCACCGTCACCGGGTCGCTGGCCGCGATCGCGGAGGCCACCCGCTCGTTAACGAGTACGGCAGTGCTGCCGCCGGAAATGGCCATGCTTACCTGGAAGCCCTCCGCGGGCTCCGACAACATGTCGTCCACCACGGTGAACATGAGAGTGCCTACAGCCGCCGCGGCATCCGCCGCGACGCCCTGGGCGAAGATCAGCGTCGCGCTGGGCAGGGCGCTGCCGGCAAAGTCCGCCGCCGCCGCCATCGCCGTGCCCGTGCCTGCCACGCTCACGGCAATAGTAGCCTCGGCGTCCAGCGGCATACTGCCGCCGTAGCGCACCGTGTAAGTGGCCGACTCGCCTTCCGCCAGCACGGCCGGCCCGGCCAGCGAGAAGCTGCGTTCGGCAACGCCGCCGTCCGCGATCGTCGCCGTGGCCGTGCCCGCGTCCGCCGCGGCGGCCAATGCGATCCCGCCCGCCGCGCCGCCGCCCGCGGGCGCGCCCAGGCTCAGCGTCAACGTCTCCTGCGGCTCCGCCCTGCCGTCGTCGCGGATGCCGACCGTGAAGCTGGTCGCGCTGGCCGCCAGCGTCGCCTCGCCGCGCAACGCGGCGATGTCGGTCAATGCCGCGGCGGCTACGTCGTCGGCGTCTATGCCCGCGCCGCTCAGCGTGTAGGGCAATCGGATCTCCGCCGCGGGCGTACCCGTTACGGTGACCGTAAACACGGCGTCAGTACCCTCCATGACGGCCATATCCGGCCCCGCCACCGATACCGTCACCGGGTCGCTGGCCGCGATCGTCGCCGCGGCCTCCCGGGCCGCCGCCGTATCCGACAACTCCACGCCGCCGCCGCCCGCGGCCACCGTAATGCCGCTCAGCGTCACGGTCAGCGTCTCCGCCGCCTCGCTTTCCGCATCGTCCACCGCCGTCACCTCGATCTCCGCTACAGTGACCGCATCCGTGCTGTCCGACGCAGCGAAGGTCAACAGGCCGCCGCTCGGCATGACCGTGTAATCGGAAGGCGCCGCGCCGCTCAGCGTGAAGGCCACCGAAGCATCCGCCGACAGCCGACCGCCGGCCAGGGTCACCTCGAAGATCGCGGTCCCCGCGCCCGCGGCGCCGCCCTCCTCGAAGCCGTCCGTGTCCGCGCGCGCCACCGACGCCATGATCGGATCGCTGGCGGCAATCGTTTTACTCGCCATCGCCGTGTCCAGCGCGGCCGTCGGCGCCGTCATGGGGAATCCCGCCGGCCGCCCCCCGCCCGGGTCGCCGGCTGGAAGCCTCAGCGTCAACGTCAACATCTCCTCGCCCTCGTTCAGCGAGTCGTCCGTTACCGTCACCGCCACCGGCATGGACGCCCCGGCAACCGAGCCGACGGCAAAGGTCACCATGCCGCGCAACGGACTGTAATCGTCGGCGGCGGCGCTGCCGGAAGGCGGGCACTCCATATCGTCCACCGCGCTCCAGCACACGTTCAGGGGCGCCGTGGTTTCCGCGCCGCCCATGTCAATGGCTACCGTGAAGGTCACGATATCCCCTTCATACGCGGGGCCGGCGGATGTCGCCACCGAAACCGTGCGCGCCGCAAGCACATCCAGCAAGGTCACCGTCTGCATGGCCGGCGAACCGAGCGTGACGGCGCCCGCGCCGGCGCCGGGCGCCGGATTGCTGATGGCGACGATCAAAGTCTCGCCCGGATCGGGCATGCCGTCGTAGGCAATGGGCACCGCAATCTCCGCGCTGGAATCGCCGGCGGCGATGGTCAGCGTCGCCGCCGGCGCGGTGTAGTCGGCGCCGCTGGCGGCGGTGCCGCTGGCGGCGACGGATACCGTCACCGGCCCCGCGCTGGTCGCGGCCCTGTCGTCACTGTCCCGCAAAGTGGCCGTGAACACGGCGGGGGCCGCCTCGTTCACCTGTACGCCGGCGGCGTCGCCGTCCGCATCGGCCGGCGGCGCGAGCGCCACGGTGAGGGCATCGTCGTCGGCGATGGTGCCGCTGCCGCTGTCGTCGCCAGTGGCGCCGCTCAACGTCACCGCGCCGGCGGCGGCGCCTTTGGCAAACCCGGCGGCGGTATGCTCGCCCAGGGTCACGATAACGGTCTCGGCGGCCTCGTTCAGATCGTCGTGGTTGATGCCAAGGTCAATCGTGCCCTGGTTCATCGCCGCGCCGGCGGCGATAGTCACCATCAGCTGCGCCGGCGTCGTGTAGTCGCGGGCGTCGTCGGTGGACTCGCCGCCGGTGGCCGTGCCGCCCAGCGTGAACGGAATGGTCACATCGCCCGCCGACTCGCCGCTGAGCGTTACGGCGAAACGCATGGTCACCGCCGCATCGCCGCTGTCGCCTTCGCTGACGGCGGCGGCGTCGGCGATGCTGTAGCTGATGGGATCGCTCTCGCGGATAGTCACGCTGGCCCTGGCTTCGGTAATGCCGCTGAGATTGCCGCCGCCGCCGGCCGCGCCGCTGAGCAACACGCCGATGCTCTCGGCCGCCTCGTTCACGCTGTCGTCGGTGACAATGAAACTCACTTCCTGCGGCGTATCCCAATTGCTGTTGCTGAAGCTCAATGTCGCGCCGGTGGCGCTGGTGTCGGCGGTCGCGCCGCTGGGCGCCCACATCACGGTGGCATCGCTGCCGCTCTCCGGCGCCATGCCGGCAAGGCTGACGCTGAAGTAGATCGTGTCGCCCTCGTCCACCTGTACGCCGTCGGCGGTACCGTCGCGGTCGGTGGTCCTGCCGCTGCCGGTGTCCACCGCCACCGAGAAGAACCTGTCCGCCGCCTCGTTTTGCGGGATCGTCACCGATGCGCTGTCCGGCGTGCCGCGCTGGATGACGCCAGCCGCCATGTAACCGCTGCCGCCCAGTGACGCCTGCAGCATCTCGGCGGGCTCTTGCGTGCCGTCGGTGTTGATGACGACGGTGATGGCGCCGGTCCTCATGCCGGCGGCGATGGTCAACATGCCGGCGCCGGCGGTGGTGTCGCTGTAGTCCGCCGCCGCCACGCTGCCGCCGAGGGTATAAGGCACCGTCACTTCCGTCTGGCTGGCGTGACTCAGCGTGACCGTGAAGGTAGCGGTGGCGCCCTCGCTCACTTGAATGCCGTCGGCCACGCTGTCGGTGTCCGAGGCAGCGTCGGCAGCGATGCTGACGCTAATGTCGTCGTCGTCGTCAATGGTGGCGGTCAGCATGTTATCGCCGGTGGCGCGCACGGCGGCACTGCCGCCGCCGCTGGCGACGGTGACCATGCCGGTGTCAATGACCAGTTCGATGGTCTCGTCGGCTTCGTTCAGGTCGTCGCGGTTCAGCGCGAGGTCCGCATTGGCGCTGGTCTGGCCGGCGGCGACGGTGAACGACGCCGCGGCCGGCTCGGTGTAGTCGCGGCTCATGCTGGAGGCCGCGCCGCCGGTAGCGCTGCCGAACAAGGTGAACGGCAGGGTCACATCCGCGGCCGAGGCGACATTGAAGTTCACCGTGAACCGCGCCATCGTGGCCGCATCGCCGCTGTCGCCTTCAACCACGCTCCCGCCGCCGCTCAGGTAGTAGGCGATAGCGTCGCTGGCGGCGATGGTCACGCTATCGCTGGCCGTGGTGATGCCGGTGCCGGTGCCGCCGCCGCCGGCCGCGCCGCTGAGGGTCAGAGTCAGCATCTCGGCGGCCTCGTTCAGGTCATCGTCGGCGATGGCGACGAGCAGCGTCTGGTCGTTATCGTCACTGAAACTGAAAGTGCCGGTGGCCGCCGACGGCG
This sequence comes from Gammaproteobacteria bacterium, assembly GCA_028817305.1. Classification (GTDB taxonomy): domain Bacteria; phylum Pseudomonadota; class Gammaproteobacteria; order Porifericomitales; family Porifericomitaceae; genus Porifericomes; species Porifericomes azotivorans. Next base: position 9,679 of record JAPPPX010000145.1, read on the forward strand.
TGGCGTAGTCAGTCGCCTCTATGCCGCTCAGCGTCCATGTTACGGTCGCCGGCATCGCCGACACCACAGGCGTGCTGGCGCCGGTGAAGCCAACGGTAAATGTCACGGTGTCGCCCTCGGCGGTGTTGGCGTCGTCGGCCGCCACCTCAAAGAACCGCTCGAAGGCGCGGAAGGTCACGGTAATCACCTGCTGGCCAGTGGCGCTGGCGATGCCGCCGCCGCTGCCGGTGGAAATATTTTGGAAGGACACGGTCAAGGTGCCGGTGCCGCTCTCGATGGAAGTGGTCGGCGTACTGGTGACGGTGAAACTGCCGCTGGTGGACCCCGCGGCGATGGTGATGGAGCCGGTGTTGCCGCTGCCGCCGCTGTGGGTGAAAAACCCCGACGGGGGGTTGACGCCGCCGGCAACAATGCCGTATCCCACCGTGGTCGTGTCCGCGCTGGCGTGGTCCAGGTTCACGGTCACGGTGTGCGTCTCGCCTTCGTTGATGGCGGCGGTGGCGGCGGAGAAAGTCGCGGCGATGGCGTCGTCGTCGTTGATGATGCCGGTGCCGGTGTAGTCGGCCATGTCGGCGGCGCGGGTGACGCTGCCGCCGCCGCTGCCGACCGTGGGCGTGACGTCCAAGGTGACGATGACAGTCTCGATTATTTCGTTGATGTCGTCGTGAATGACGGGCACGATGACGGTGGCGCGGTTATTGGCCGCGCCGGCGGCGATGGCGACGGTCAACG